>DATJEK010000116.1:0-13558 GCA_035496715.1 Candidatus Eiseniibacteriota bacterium
GCGTCCAGGTGCCGGAGTCGTTGACGTCGTAGTAGAGGGCGATGTTGCCGATCGAGCCTTTGCGGTTCCAGACCACGTTGTGGGCCTGGTTGGCGATGAAGGGGCTGCCCGTCGTTCCGGCGGTCGTGGGGGCGGTGAAGATGACGCTGCCCTTGATGTTGAATCCGGAGTTGGAGGTATCCTGCACGGTCGAGTTGGCCGAGTCTTCCACCCTCACAACGATGCCCGTGCCGATCTGATCGGGAATCGTCCAGGCGCGGGTAAAGGCGCCTCCGGACACGGAGACGACCTCGCCGCCGGCGACTTCGTTCAGGCCGTGGTCGGTCGAGTTCTTGGTGTACCACAGGCGGACGCTGGGGATCGGCCCGAACACCGTACCGCTCACCGTCACGACGTCGTCGACGACGTAAGTGGCTCCCCCGTTGGGGGCGGCCAGGTTGACGCTGCCTTTGATCGTGAAAATTCCCGAAGACTCGCCGAGGACCGTGCCGTCCGACTGATCCACGACCCGGATTTTCGCCTTCGTGGTCGTGATGCCCGCGACGTTGGGGATCACCCAGTTGAAGGTGAAGGGCCCGTGGGCGGAGCCCGAAACGTCGATGTTCTGGGTCTGCTGTCCCGCGGGAGTGGTGCCGTCGACCAGGGCTTCCCAGACCGGGCTTCCCACGGTGGCGTCCTTGGTGATCTCGAGATTGACGTTGGCGATGTTTCCCTCTTTCGTCCACGTGAGAGGATGCGTGTCGGCATTGTTGATGCCGACCCCCCAGGACTCGCCGCCGACCGGATTGGTCGCCACGAGATCGCCGCGGATCTTGAACGGATCGCTCTCGACGATGCTGTCCGAATCAGCGGGATCGGAGATCCGGATCTTCGCGGCGTTCGTGCGTTCGACGCCCAGGACCCAGCCCTGCGAGCCGTCGTTGGCGACGATGCCGTCGTTGGGCGTGCCCTCGGTCTCGGGCAGGGGCTGCCAGCCGGATCCGGAGTTGTATTCGATCTTGACGGTGGCCGGGACGCCCGCCTGCGCGGTGGACCACAAAATCGTGTGCAGGTGCTCCGCCACCCAGACGTTGCCGGCGACGGGCGCCGTGACGGTGAATTTGGAAACCGTGGAGGAGGCCGCGGTCGAGGCGTCCGAGACGTTTCCGTCGAGGGCGTCCACGACCTTCAAGCGGAAGTTGTCCTTCACGGTCGGGAAGTCGTTGGGGATGGCCCAGCCGTAGCTGTGCTGGCCGGGGGTGCCGGAAGCGACCTGGAGGATGTCCCCTCCCGCGTTGCGGATGATGGTCCACGGGCCCCCGTCTCCGGCCGTCGAATAATAAATTTTGACGTTCTGGATCGAGCCATGGACGCTGTCCCAGGTGATGGTGTTGGTGGTGCCGATCTTCCACTTGACCGGCGCCGTGTCGTCCGGCGTGACCATCGCCAGCTGACCTTTGATCTTGAAGCCGGAGGAAATGGCCGTGACCGCGTACGACTCCGAAGTCGGCAGCGTCAACACGCGGATCTTCATGGATTTGGTGGCGCTCATGTCGTCCGGGACGTTGGGCGCCCACGTGAAAGTGCCGTCGTTCGCCGTCGAAGGAGTGATCTCGACCTGGTCGCCGTCGAACGTGCCGTCCTTGGCGTACTCGATCTTCACGTTGGCGACGTTGGAGCCCGTGACATCCCACGTGATATCGCGGGCCGCGTCGTCGACCGTCCAGTCGTCGTTTCCGGCCGCGGGAGCAGTCACGACCAGATACGGTTTCACGATGAACAACGCGGATTCCACCGGATCGGTGGTCCCGTTCGTCGCCACGATCCGGACCTTGGATCCGTTGGAAGCCGAGGTCGTCACCGGCGAATCGAGCGTGAACGCGTACGGCCCGCCCTCCGGAGCGGTCGTCGTCACGGTGGACCACGTGGCGCCGTTGTAGTATTCGACCGTGACGTTTCCGACGGAACCGCCCGGCGTCCACGTCACGTTGACGGTGTCGCGCAGCGTATAGACCGCCGAAAGCGGATTCATGATCAGCTGGGACCGGACCGCGAATTCCGTGCTCGAGGCGCTCGAGACCTGGAGATTCGTGTTGCCGGTGTTGTTCTTCACGCGGAATTTGACGTGCTGGCTGACGATGTTGGAGGGCACGGTCGTGTCCACGGACGAAACCGTGCCGCTGTCGATGTTCGTGTATCCCGGCAGATCGCTCCAGGTCGGAGTGACCTGGTCGGCATCGGTCGAGTACTGGATGCGGATCGAGCCCGCGCCGAGAGCGGTCCACGAGATCGTGAGAGGGTCGCCGACATAGCGCGTCGTCGGTCCGTTCGGGGCCGTGAGAACAAGCTTGGGCTTGATGATGAAGCTCGTCGAATACGCCGTCGTGACGTTGTCGAACGCGTCGATCGCGCGGATGCGCACCTTGACCTGGTCGCTCACGGCCGCCGCCGGGAGGCCGTTTCCGCCCGGGCTCCAGAGGAACGTGCCGCTCGTCGCCGAACCGGAGATCGAGCCCGCGTAACCGTCGGTGCCGTTGTCGACCGAATAGTCGATCGCGATGTTCGTGATGCCTTCGGCCGTCCAGACGATGTTGCGCGACGTGTCCCCTGCCGTCCAGGTCGTGCCATCGGGCTGGGTGAACCCGAGATAGCCGTAGATATTGATCGTCCCCGAGGAGACGGCCTGCACGTCGGTTTCGTCGCCGATCATCTCGACCTTCAGCTTGAACTGGTTTCCGACGATGTTGGCGACGTTGGGGACGGTCCAGGGGAGCGTGCCGCCGCCGTTCGGAAGGTAGTCATAAGCCACGTTGGGATTGATGCCCGTCAACGGCGAGCCGTTGATGATGGTCCAGTTCGAGCCGTTGTCTTTGGAGTAATAAATGTTGAAGCTGTCGGTGGACCGGCCCGTGTGCGTGAACTGGATCGGCATGCCGTCCCGGATGTGGAACGTTCCGCTGTTCGTGGAGTTGAGGGTGATCGAGGGCTTGACCGCGATGTTGCCGGTCTTGATGACGTTCGTCGTGTCCCCTTCCCACTGGATCTTCAGCTTCGTCGAACCGCGCGCGGCGTCGGGGATGTTCGTCCACGTGTAGGTCTGGGTCCCGTACGCGTACTTGGTGGTCATCGGCTGGGAGCCGTCGATGTCGAAATAGTTCGAGCCGTCGAGCGAATAGCGCAGCTTCAGGTTCCGGTTCGACACCGGAAACGTCCCGTGGTTGGTCCACTGCACGAGATAGCTTCCTCCGACGCGCAGGACCGGCGTCGAGGCCGGAGGAGGCGTGGTGAAGTCGAACGCGCCCCGGATCTCGAAGACGGCGTCCGAGTTGTCGCTGATCGTGTTGTCGATGCTGTTCTCCACGCGAATCTTCGCGTTGGAGCTGATCGCGTCGGCCACGGTCCAATTCACGAGAGAGCTCAGCGTGCCGTTGCCGTCGATGCTCGAATAGGGCCCGCCGGAGATCTCCGTCCACGTGGGCGAGCCCACATTGCCGTCCGGCGCGTAGAAGATGCGGACTTGGCTCGGGCTGCCGTAGTAGCGCCACTGGATGTCGTGCTGGCTGTCGACGAGCCATGCCGGCGCGCCGCCGTTCTGTGCGACCACGATCACTTTGGCCTTCGCGACGGCGTCGGCGGTCGTGTTGCTGAAGAGATCCGCGTAATTCGCGGACTCGATGCGAAGACGCAGCGTGTTCGACTGGGCGGCCACCGGGATCGTCCACGTGTAGGAGGAGTCGGGGCTCGTCGAGGAGGTCAGGATGTTGGTGTCGACGGCCGTGCCGGTGTAGTTCACGCCGTCGGTCGCGTACTTGATGCGCATCGCGCCGACGTCGACGGCCAGCGGAGAACCCGCCTCGTCCTCGCTCTTCCAGTCGACGAGCATGTTTTCGGTGACTTTGAAAGGGCTGCCGATCGGATTGATGATCGTGAACACCGGGCGCACGTTCAGGGTCCGGGAAGTGGCGTTGGTGTCGGTTTCATAGCCGACGAGCTCGACCTTGAACTGGTTGAGATTCGCGGAGCTCGCCGGCATCGCCGCGACCGGAGGCACCCAGTCGATGTACCCGTTCGACTGGTTCGTGCCGGTCAGCGAAATAGCCGTCCAGCTGGATCCGCTGTTTTTGGAATAGGAAAGCGCGACGTTCCCGAGCGACGTGGGCGTTTTCGTCCACTGGATCCGGTAACCCGCGGGATGGCTGATGAGCCAGGTCGGGTCCGCTCCGCCGGTCGCCGGCAGCGAGAAATCGAGCACGCCCTTGATCTTAAAGGATCCGGACGAGACGGCGTTGACGTTCGCCTCGTCGCCGATGAGTTCGACCTTGATCTTGTACACGCCCGGCACGCCCGCCGCCGTGATGCCGTTGGGGTTCGGGACGGTCTGGGGGTCCCACTGGAAGGTCTGCGTCACGCCGTTGTTGCCGCCCGCGACGGACGCGTTGAGCACGGTGGACCACGTGTTGAAATCGTTGTTGCCCGAAAGCAGGATCCGGACGTTGCCCAGGTTTCCGCCTGGAGTCCACTGAATCGGAACCTGCTGGTTGACGAAGTAGCCACCCGAGCTCGGGTTGACGCTCGTAACCTTCGCCTTGATGGTGAAATTGTTGTCCGAAAGATCGGTGTAGGTCGTCGTTCCGTCGTTTCCGCGCACCCTGACCTTGACCGTGGTGCTGACGGCCGCCGGGATGGTCCAGGCGAAGTTCGCCGGGCTGGGCGCGATGCCGGTGGGAAGCTGCGTCGAGATCGCGGTGTAATTGCTGCCGCCGTCGGTCGTGTACGCGATGTCCACCTTTGTGATGGAGGGCGAAACGGTCCACTGGATGCCGTTCGGGCTGTTGAACGCGTCGCCGACGTAGAAGACCTGCGAGCCCGCCGTCGGCGCGTCGACGCGGACCGCGGGGATGACCGTGAAGTCGGCGTCCGATGCGTCGAGCGCCGCCGTGTCGCTTTCCGAAACCACGCGCAGTCTCACCGTTGTGCCGATCGCTTCGTTGGGGACGGTCCAGGGATAACTGCCCGTGCCGGGAGTCGTGGGTGTGCCGCTCGACCACGCGGTTCCGTTCAAGCTCTTGGATTGTCCCGTCGCGATCGGGTTCACGCCCGCGATCGGCGTCCAGTTCGTGCCGCCGTCGGTAGAAAATTCGAGCTTCACCGTTCCCCACGTCGACGTCGCGTCGCCGCCGCGGTAATTCCAGGTGATGTTGTACTGCTTCAGGGATTCCCAGGTCGAGCCGCCGTTGTTGGCGGTGAGAGCCAGGTAGCGCTTGATCTCGAACTGCGGCGAGGTCGAGCTGACCGAGGTGTCGGTCGCAGACTCGACCTTGACCTTGATGTCGGTGTCGATGACGTCGCCGATCGTCCAGGTGTATTCGCCCTTGCCCGCATAAGGAGGAGTGTCCCCCGCCGGAGCGCCGTTGTTGACGGCGACGGTCGCGATCGCCGAGCCCCACGAGGAGCCGCCGTTCGTGGACACATAGATGTTCACGTTGCCCCAGCTCGTCTGGCCCGTGTAGTTCCAGGTGATCTTCTTCGTGTTGTCGCCGACGGTCCACTTGGGATTCTCGGAACCCGTCGGCGCCGTGACCGTGAGGCCGCGCTTGATCGTGAAATCGTTGTTCGTGTCGTCGCGCCGCTTGGCCTCGGCCGCGCCGTCGGTCGTGTCGATGAGGCGAAGCTTCACGGTCGTGCCGATCTTGTCGGGCACTTTCCAGCTCACGCTGTCGGTCGTGAGCGTCGTGCTCGTGGCGGTCGAGGTGCAGTCCTGGGTCCCGTCGCCGCAGGTGCCCGTGCCGTTCGCGGTTGTCATGTCCGTCCACGTCGCATGCGGCGCGTCGGTGGAGATTTGGAGCTTCCAGGCGTGTCCCGCGGCGGAATCGGCGTGCTTCCAGGTGATCGCATAAGTCTCGCCGACCGTCAGCGTGATCCCGGTCGCGGACGGCGTCTTGATCGTGAGCGGGGTGAATTCGGTCGCGGCGAAATTGATGTCGTTCACGAGTCCGGACGTGGCCGTGTCGCGCGTGAAGGTCAACGTCGTCGTGTTGGTCAGCACGCAGCGCGTGATGATGTCGTCCGCCGAGCTGGTACCCGTCGAGGCGTCACCGCCCATGATGGAAATGAACGGCACCGTGCGCGCCGTCGTGACCGCCGTGCCCAGCGTGGACGTGCCGGTGAGCACCGTGGTGGCGAGATTCTTCGAGCCGACCTGGACGTTCGACGTGCCGTCCTTCAATTCCACCGCGTACCACCGGTAAAAAAGATCGTGGTTGGCCGTACCGGAGCCGTATTTGCGGTTGATCTGGTACTGGCTGTTGGAGTTGATCACGGCGCGCGCCCAAAGCTCGGAGTCCGAACCGCTGATGGCGGTGCCGCCCGAGACGTAAAGGACCGGAAACGCCTTCGTGTAATCGGTCAGGTTCGGCGAGATCGCGGGCTGGGCCTGCGTCGCGGCCGCCGCGAGGCTGCCCGAACCCGTCGCCACGACGACGTCGGTCTGGAACTCGACGACCTGCCAGCCGATCAGCAGGGTCTTGGCGATGCCGGCGTCGGTCGCGGAACGCTTGCGCTCCATGTAGAGGTGGGTCGAATCGGTGAAAGAAGGCAGGATCGTCATCGTCTCGGTGTCCTGACGGGTCGTCGCCTGCATGCCGCAGTAAACGAACGGGACCGCCTTGGTCGTGTCGACGGAAGTGATCGTAATCGTCTTGTTGTAGTCCGCTTTCGGGATCGACGTCAGGCCGCGCTGGACGTTCACGCCGTCGTTGAACTCGACCACGTACCACGCCACGTTCGCCGTCGCCGACCCGCCGCCGCGGGAAATGTTGATGTTTTGCCCGTCCTCGAAATAGGCGTAGTAGAAAATGTTCTGGTCCGCGGTGTTCGACGCCGACGCCGGCGTGAGATAGATGAACGCCTTCGAGTCGTCGACGACGTCCGCGCCGGCAAGGCCCAGCGAGACGGAATTCGACACGTCGTCCGCCACGAAATTCTCGACGCCGGAAATGACGCGCTTGATCTGCACCGCGTGCGCGGCCGGGGCCAGGGACAGAAACAGCGCGAAGGCCGCCGCGAAAAGCGCCGCGCCGCGCGCCGCCCCGTTCCGACCGTTGCGAATGCCGCTCTGATCCATCATTCCGCCGTTTCTTTCGAAATCACGTTTTTTTCCTCGAGGAGCGCGAGCTTCGCCTCGGCGGCCTTCTCGGCGGCCGTCTTGCGCTTCACGAGCGTGATCATCCGGACCGCGCGCTTCGTGCCGTCCTTGGATTCCACGTAATCGACCTTCACGAGGTCCTCGGGTTTGAATTCGGCCAGTGACTTCACGCCCGCGACCTTCGTGCCCTTCGTGAAGTCGACCCACATCTCGGTCGAGGAGCCCTTGTCGTGCTCATAGACCACGTTCATGCCCATTTTGATGACGACGCCGACTTCCCCGGTCACGCTCTTCTCGACGGGCTCCATGTCCTTGGTGATCTTCTCGGCTTTTTTATAGTCGAACTTGTACCCCGGAGCGGGCGCCGCCGCCTCGGCCCTCTTCTTCAGGGTCCCGGCCTGCCCTTCCTTGCTGACGAGCCCGGATTCGGCCTGCGAGGACGCCTTCACCGTCTCGGCCGAGGCCGCCCCGGCGAGGAAACCCGCGGCGAGGAAGGAAAACGCGAGGATGCGAAGAAGCGCCTTCATCGCGCGCCTCCCTTCACGAAATCCCATCCGCGCTCGAAGAAAGAAAAATTCCGGGGAGGGTTCCCCGGAGAAAGAAGGCTCGCGACGCCCTTCATGTTGTCCCCCTGCCAGTTTCCGCGCCAGGTCACCTTCTCGCCGTTCAGATTGAGCTGGACGGCGCTCCAGAGCGCGACGCCGTTGGGCCCCGGCTGGACCGTGATCGGGGCCTCGCCGAACCCGCGCGCCCCGAAATACTTCGACTGAAGCCGCCCGCGCACGAAGCGGATCTTGTCCTTCACCGTACCGGAGGCCTCGTCGGCCGGCAGCGGCACCATCTCGATCTCCCATTCCGTCCCCTCCAGCTCGGTGAGCGCGATCGGGCTGCGGTTCTCGAAACGCGTCTTCTCGGCGAACTCCGCCTCTTTCTCCTTGAGGAGCGCCGTGTATTCCGAATTCAGCTTCTCCTTCGAGACGTACAGGTACACCGAAGACGCCGTCGCGACGAGCACCAGGAAACCGACCATGAAGACGACGGCGCGGGCGGGGCGCGCCTTCAGCCGCGCCTCTTCTTTCAGCTCCTCCGCCACCGCCTCGACGCGGCGCTTGGCCGCTTCCGCGAACTCCTCGCCGCCGAGCACCGAGCCGCGGCGCAGGCGCTTCTCGAGGACAGCCAATTCGTCGGCGGAACCGGCGGCGCAGTACCGCTCGTACGCCTGGGGGTCGTCCTTCTCTTTCAAAAACGATTTCACTTCCGCCATCTCCTCGGACAGGTCCGGCAACCCGTTCGATCCGGGCTGCGCTTCCTTATAAAGGTAAACGGGAGCGCTCGACTGCTCCGACGGCATGTCGTGGATCAGACGGGTCATCTCGAGCAGGTAGCCCGCCTTCTCGACGAGGACCGAGCGGAACCGCGACTCGAACAGCGGTCCGCGGCGGGAATACCGTCCGTTGTAGTATTTCGTGTAGAGCGAATTCAGGTCGTGCATGATGAGCGAAATGGACGAGGCCCCGGAGGTCTCGATGAGGAGGGTGAGCCGGTCGGGCTGCAACGAATAGGCGAACAGTTTGAACTTGTGCTGGCTTTTGTATTTGGTCAGGAGATCCAGATACATTTTGTAATCCGCCTTATCCTTGAAGATTGTCGCGGTTTCCGAAGCTTTCGAGGTCACGTAATAAATGGCGCCTTCGACGTGGATCCTCGGCAACCTCGGCATTTCCCGACTCCTTTTGGCGGAGTGCCAGGCGGATTCCGCTTCTCCTGACCCTACGTGCCTGGCACTTTCGGCTTTTCCCAAAAAAAACCAGGCAACCAACCGTGCCTGGTCCAACTGATTTGCTTCGCGGCAACCTGCCAACCCTATCCGGGCTTGAAAGTAAAAGCACAGATTGGGCGCACGGCTTTGCGTCCCCAAGTCGCCTTGGGTTTGCTCTTGACGCATCGATTATTAGTTCTTGTCAAAGACACTATTCACTAACCAAATCTTACATTATCTAATTAACAATATCAATCCTTTTCATAAATTTCGATCATGATTATTAATAATATAAATATTTAGAAGATTAGATCTCTTACGGGGAAGGTGACGAGGGGGAATACGATCAGCTTTTGACGGATTCCTTGGAAACCAGCGGCGCCATGCTGCTTTTGGCGGGCGCCTGGTCGGCGGCGGGAGCGGCCGACCCCTTCGACTCGGAGGATGCTTCCTCCGCCTTGAGAGGGGTTTTCGACTGGCTGGAGAAGCTCCAGCTGCCGAGGGTCTTGCCCTCGATGGTCTGCTGGCTGATGACGCCGTTCATGATCTTGTCCGTCCAGTCCCCGCGGATGGAAAGGCTGCTTTTGCCGTCCTTGTGGATCTGGTAGGTTTCCCAGGTGCCGCGGTCGCTGTCCTCATAGGCGATCAGCGAATAGGCCGTCGGGCCGTAGCCGAGCTTTTCGAAACCCTTGAGGCTGACCTGGCTGCCCTTGAAAACCAGCTTGTCCGCGCCTCCGCCCTTGCCCGCGACCGTCACGTCCCACTCCATGTCGGTGAGCTCGGCTCGCCGCGCGTCTTCCTTCTCCTGCCGGGATTCCTTGGCCTTTTTATCGGCAGCGAAAGCGAAAGGAGACGACAACGCGAACACGGCGACGGCGAACAGAACGAACGCTTTTTTCATTTGGATTCGGGCTCCTGTTGAGGCAAATGTGTTAACAATATACCGCAATTTTATCTAAATTTCAACTCGCCTTTCTGTTTTTCCGGGACCGGCCGGTCCCCGTAGGACTGGCGGAGAAGGATGTAGCTCCTCACGACCTCGGACTCCTTGGCGGAGGGGTTGATTTCCAGGAAGCGGTTGAAATGCGCCAGGGCCAGGTCGTGGCGCTCCAGGCGCTCGGAATAAAGGTAGCCCAGGTTGTAATGGGCATTCGCCATGTTGGGGTCGAACTCGAGGGCGCGCTCGAACTCCTTGACCGCCCGCTCGTAATTGCGCTGCTGGGAGAAAAAGACGCCCAGGTTGTAATGCATGTTGGCCGTCTCGGCCGTGAGCTTCTTGTTTTCGGCGGCCATCGCCTGAAATTTTCTGGGGGCGTCTTCAACGAGTTTATTCATCTCGTTGTTCGTCGCCTTCAGCTTGTCGCGCTCCTGCTTGATCTTGGCGGTCTCCGCCTTGAGGCCGTCGGCCTGCTTGGCGAACTTGAGGTCGCGGTCCTGGATCTTCTTGATCCGATCAAGCGTCGACTTGAGCTTTTGGTCGAGGGCCTGGACGGTCTTCTTGAGCGTGTCGTTCTCCTCTTTTATCGCCCGGGATTCGGCCGTCAGCTTCTGGTACTGGGGCGACTGCTCGACGCTGCGCTGGAGCGCGGTCTTGAGAGTCTTGTTCTCCGTCTCGGCCGCGCTCAGGTCTCCCTTCGTCTTGAGCTGGGCGGTCTTCAGCGCGTCCAGCTGCTTGGCGGCGGCCTCCCCTTTCTGTCGCAGCGTCTGGTTGTCCCGGTGCAGGGAATCCTTCTGCTTCGTGATCGTCTCGTTGGCCTTCGTCAGGTCCTCGTTGGCCTGCCGGAGGGCGTCCATCTGCTCCTTCTCGGCGAAAAGCGCCTTCGTCTGCTTGAGGATGTTGTCGCGGTCGGTGGAGACGCTCTGATAGTCCTTTTTCAGCTTCCCGTTCTCGGCCTGCAGGGCCGCCGCCTTCACGGCCACGTCCCGCAGGCGGGCGTTCGAGTTTTCGGCCGACTGGCGCGCCACGAACGGCATGGCCAGGAGCGAGGCACCGAGTCCCGCGGCGAGCGCGGCGGCGGCCTTGTTTTTCACCGCCCAGGCGACGAAGCGGTTCATTGCGTGACCCTCGCGGAGGCGACCGCGTCCGTCTTCCGCAAGTCGGCCGGCGGCGCGGCGCGAGACACGTCGTAGTCGGCGTACGGCATGAGCGGCAGATCCTTGCCCGCCGGCTGCGACGAATCCCCCGAAACCAGGGTGTCGCCGCCGACGATGTGCGGCGTCATGAGAATCAGGAGCTCGTCGTGAACGACGCTCTCATTTTTGGAGTTGAACGGCCGGCCGAGGATGGGCACGTCGCCGAGGAACGGGATCTTGGAGTTGTTCTTGATCGTCGTCTGCCGCTTCAGGCCGCCGATCAGGATGGAGACGCCGTCCTTCACCATGACCGTGGTCTCGGCCTGGGAGGTGTTGACGATCGGGATCCGGTTGCCGCTCGGCGTGGTCAGGAAGTCGGTGACGTTGGAGATCTGCGGTTTGATCTTCATGGTGACGAAACCGTCCTCGTTGATCGACGGGGTGACCGCCAGCTGGATACCCACGTCGATGAAGGTGACGGACTCTGCGGTCGTGGTCGTCGTCTGGCCGGTCGTGGTCGTCGTCGTGACGTAGGCCTGCTTGTCGCCGACGAGGATCTTCGCTTCCTGGTTGTTGATGACCGCCAGCTTCGGGCTCGAGAGGACCTTCGTCTCGCCGTACTTCTTGAGGAAATTGATCAGCACCTCGAACGGGTCTTCGCCGACCTGGCCGAGCACGAGGTTCTCGGTCAGCACGTTCTTGGCGCCCTGGTTCGGGCGCGCGGTCAGCGGGATCTGGACGAAGTCGTCCACGAAGCTCGTGCCGGCCCGGAAGAGCGGGTTGATGCCGTGGTTGCCCAGGTAGGCGGTCCCCTTGGTGTTGAGCTGCGAGAACAGGCCCTCCCAGCTGATGTCGGCGTTGTACTGGTCGTTGAGGATCACCGAGACGATCTTCGCCTCGATCAGCACCTCGCGGGTCTTCTGGTCGAGCGCCGCCACGACGTCGTCGATCTCGTGCATGCGCTCGGGGAGCGTCTCGACGATGACGGAGTTGGTCCGCTCGTCCGCCGAAACGGTGCCCACCTTTTTGTTGTCGAGCCGGGCCTTCAGGCGCGTCTCGACGTCCACGGCCTTCGCGTACTTCAGGCTGTAGACCTTGACGCTCTTTTTCTCCTCGAGCGCCCGGAGAGCCGTCTCCATCCTCTGGATGTTTTCCGCGGAATCCATGACGAGCACCGTCCCCGACTCGGGATCGACGAGAAGGCGTCCGATCTCGCTCTTCAGCACCTCGAACAGCGCGAACGCCTGTTCGGGCACCGCGTACTGGAGCTTGAAAATCCTGACCTGGCGCGCGTCGGAGAACTTGCGGCCGTAGCGGTCCTTGTACTCCTGCTCGGTCATGACGTAATAGACGTCGCCGATCTTTTCGTAGGCGAGCCCGTTGGTGATCAGGATCAGGTCGAGGATGTCGCGGATCGGAACGTTGTTCAAGAGCAGCTGGACGCGGCCGGTGACGGTCTTGGAAATCGCCATGTTGAGGCCGCCCTTGAGCGCCAGGAAGCGCAGCGCCTCCGAGACTTCGATGCTCCTCAGGTCGAGCGAGACTTTTTCCTCGATCCCCAGGCTGGTCGGGACGAGCTGCTGATCGGCCGGCACGCGGTCGTCCCCCGAAAGCGGCGAGAAGGCGCCCGCGGGAGGCGGCGGGGCCGCTTCTTCCTGCGACGGCGCTTCGGCGGAGCTGCGTCCCTGGGCTTCGTCCGCCGGGGCTTCCGCCGTCGAGTCGGACGAATCGGACTCCGCGTCGGGACTGCCGCTGGGGGCCGGGACCGCGAAGGCGGACGTCGTGGCCGCCAGCCAGACCGCGGCGAGAATCAGGCTGAGGGCTTTGCGGACGTGCCGCAGGAGGGCGGTCATCGGAGCTCGAACTCCTGGCCGTCATGGCTCAGCACGACGTGGTCCTTGAAGATCGCTTCGACCTTCACTCCGTCGCCGATGACCTGCCCCCGTTTCACGAAATAGGTCCTCTTGGACTCCTTGTCCTCGATGATGACGTCGGGGTTCGCCGACCAGGAGATCCCCACGAGAGACAGGTTGCTCGTCGCCGCGCTCTCCTCCACCGGGGCGGCCGCCTCCTGCTTGACGACCGGCTGCCCGCCTTCTTTGAAGATGTCGCGCGAGGCGACTTTCTGGAGGTAATAGGCCGAATCGTTCAGCGGCGAAACGGATTCGGAGGTCGCCGGGGCGGGGGCCTCCCGTTTCGGCGCGAGATTGATGGGACGCCCCAGCTGGATCACGGCCGCGGCGGCGTCGGAAACCAGGTAAACCAGAAGCGCGACCGCCACCGCCATGAGGACCTGATTGACGACCGCCAGGTTGACGAGCGGCGGACGCAGGCCGTCGGACGCGCGGCGGCGCGTGAGACGGCCGAGAAAGGAGAGCCGTCCCGCCGCCTGCTCCAGCAGGTTGCGGAACGAGATCTTGGGGCCCAGGCCGGGCGTGCCGCGCGACGCGCCGCCCTTGCCGCCCTTGGTTTCCTCGATCAGCCGGAGCAGCTGCTTTTCGGGGGTGTTGCGGTCATCTGCCATGGAGGGGCAACCTGTCCGCCGTCTGCCAGCCGGCATTCACTTCCGTCTCGATAATTTCCTCGATGACGGGGCTGTCGAC
>DATJEK010000117.1:0-2628 GCA_035496715.1 Candidatus Eiseniibacteriota bacterium
CGTTCGACTCGCGCACGAGGTCGACGGCCTTGGAGACGACCTGCATGTTGAGACCGCCCAAAAGACCCGCGTCCGACGTGACGGCGACGACGCCCGGCCGCCCGCCCGCGTCGAGGAACGGGTGGCGCACCGCCGAGAGGTCGACCGAGCCGAAAAACTCGGTGAGCAGCGTCTGCAGGCGGTCGAACGACTGGAGTTTTTTCTCGAGATTGTGGTACTCGGAGACCGCGACGAGCTTCAGCACCTCGAGCAGCGCCCGGAAGCCCTTGTTGAAGTCGATCGTCTTCTTGATGTGGATCGCGGGGAGCATTAGAGGTTGGCCTCGAAATAGCGCTGCAGGATCTCCGTCAGCTTCGCCTTCATTTCATCGGTCATTTTCTTCGACTCGGAGAGCTCCTCGATCGCCTTCGCGTCGGTCTTCATCGCGAAATCGAGGATGTCGGCGCGGAACTTGCGGATCTGCGACGCCGGGAGCGCGTCGAGCACGCCCTTCGACAGCGCGATCAGGCAGAAAATCTGCTCGGGCACGGAAATCGGCCGGTTCTTGTTCTGCTGCAGAAGCTGCGACAGTGCCTCGCCGCGCTTGAGCTTCTGCTCGGCGTCCTTCGAGAGGCCGCCCGAGCGCAGCTGCGTCATCTGCAGGAGCTCCTGGTACTGCAGGTATTCGAGGCGGAGGCTCTTCGAGACGTCGCGCATGGCGGGCCACTGGCCCTTGTTGCCGATGCGCGAAACCGACAACCCGAAGTCCACCGGCGGCTTGAAGCCCTTGTTGAACAGGCTCGTGTTGAAATAAACCTGCCCGTCGGTGATCGAGATCAGGTTGGTCGGGATGTAGCCGGTGACGTCTCCCTGCAGGATCTCGACGATCGGCAGGAAGGTCATCGTGCCCCCCTTCAGCTCCGGCGTGAGCCGGCCGGCGCGCTCCAGGAGCTGGGAATGGATGTAAAAGATGTCGCCCGGATACGCCTCGCGGCCCGGCGGGCGCTCCAGGAGCAGGGAGATCTGCCGGTAGACCCACGCGTGCTTCGTCAGGTCGTCGAACGCCACCAGGACGTCGCGGCCCTGCTTCATGAAATATTCGCCGAGCATCGCGGCCGTGTACGGCGCCACGTACTGTTCCCCCGGCGAAGTGGACGCCACGGCGGATACCACGATCGTGTACGGCATGGCGCCGCGGTCGTGCAGGAGGTCGAGGATCTTCAGGATGCTGGAATAGGGCTTCCCGATGCAGCAGTAAATACAGACGACGTTCTTCCCCTTCTGGTTCAGGATGGCGTCGATCGCGACGGTGGTCTTTCCGGTGCCGCGGTCGCCGATGATGAGCTGCCTCTGCCCGCGCGCGATCGGGATGCCCGCGTCCAGCGCCAGCGTCCCGGTTTCCATCGACTGCGACAGCTGTTCGCGGTCGAGGACGCCCGGCGCGTCCTGAAACACGGGGAGGTACGCGTCCGGCCGGATCGGCCCGCGGCCGTCGGCCGGTTCGCAGAGCGCCGTCACGACGCGGCCGAGAAACCCGTCGCCGGCCGGAAGATGGAACGATTCGCCGTGGTTGTAGATCTCGTTGCCCGAACGGATGCCGCGAGCGGACCCGAGCACCAGCACCTGGATCTTGTCCTCGCTGAACCCCATGACCAGGCCCTTCTGCCCGGTCTGGAATTCGAGCATCTGGCCGTTGATGCAGGAATTGAGGTCCGCCGCCGAGACGATGAACTGCTTGATCGAGCGCACGCGCCCGACTTCGCGGACGTCGAAGCGCGCCGCCGGAACGGCTTTAGGCTGAGTGGCCGGCATGGCGGACCGCCTCCTGGATTTTCGAGCGCAGGCTTCCGTCGATGATCACGCTTCCGAGCACGATCTTGACGCCCGCGATGAGCGCCGCGTCCGAGCGTTCGGTCACCGGAAGGTTCTTGCCGATCCGGTCCCGGATCCCCTTCTCGAGCGATTTTTTCTGTTCGGGCGTGAGCGGGAACGCCGTCACCAGCTCCGCGGCCTTCAGGTCCTCCGGCAGATTGAGACGCCCGAGCTCGTCCAGGCCCCGCTTGAGCAGCTCGGCCACCCAGTCGGCGTGCACCTTCTCGCCCATCTCGCGGGGCAGGACCTCTTCCACGAGCTCGCAGGCGCGCTCGAGCGCGCGCTCTTCCACCTGGCGCTCCATCTCCTGCATCATCGCGTCGCGGGCGCGTTCGGCCTGGGCGAGAATGTCCACGCTCTGCTTGCGGGCCTGGGAAACGATGGATTCCTGGGTGTCGTGGGCCTCCTTCAGGATCTGCACCTTGTTCTTCTCGACGTCGATCTTCGACTTCAAGACCATTTCGTCGTAGTACTTCTCGGCCTCCATCTGGTGCTTGCGCGCGTCTTCCAGCTTCTGGGTGTAGTCCTCATTCAGGGCATGGAGGTGTTCCGTGGCCTTCGTGATGTTCTGCTTGATCACCCCGCGCAGAAACAACACAAGGACCCCAAAGATAACGAGTTGAAGCAGGACAAGCCAAAGAAACAGCATGATTAACCTCAGACTATTTTAATCAAATTTTATCATAAGTTAACTATATTTGCAATAGGAGGCTGAAGAATTTTAAATCGGAAGAAAAAGACTTAACCTTCTGTATTGCAGTAGGTTATGGAGCGTAG
>DATJEK010000118.1:0-10727 GCA_035496715.1 Candidatus Eiseniibacteriota bacterium
AGAATAATTATAATTGCGACAATAATACAGATAATACCTGAGATTAATAAAATGAATGGCGCAAAGCACTGATCTCTCATACCCTCTCCCCCGTAATTATCTAGCGGAAGCATTATGCCATAAGAGACGCCCGGGCGGGAAACAGGCTAGGCGTGCCGGAGGATGTGCTTTTCGATGACGGCGAGGAGGTGGGCGAAGTCGAACGGCTTCTTCAGGAAATCGGCGGCGCCGAGCTCGTGCGCTTTTTGCACGCTGTCCTCGCCGGCGGCGCCGGAGACGAAGACGATCGGGATGTTGCGGGTCTGGGGCTTGTCCTTGAACGCCTTGCAGAACCACAGTCCCGAGAAAAACGGCATGCAGACGTCCATCAGGATCAGGTCGATGTGGTGGCGGTGCGACGCCTCGATCGCCTCGAGGCCGTTTTCGGCGAGGCTGACCTCGTAGTTTTTCTTCTGCAGGAAATCCCGCAGGAATCCCGCCAGCTCCGAGTCGTCTTCGACGATGAGGATCCGTCCGCTCATGCCGCCTTCTCCCGGGCCTGCGTCCGGGCCAGCGGCAGGCGGATCGTGAAGACGGTCCCCCTCCCGGGCGCGCTGTCGACGTCGATGCGGCCGCCGTGGCGCGCGACGATCTTCTGGCAGATCGCCAGGCCGATGCCGCTGCCCTCGTATTCGTCCCGCCGGTGCAGGCGCTCGAACGGCCGGAAGATCTTTTCGCGGTCCTTCAGGTCGAACCCGATGCCGTTGTCGCCCACGGTGACGAGCACGAATCCGTCCGCGTCCGGCGCCCCGCTCGTGACGCGGACGATCGGCGGCCGGCCGGCCTTGCCGAACTTGATCGCGTTGCCGATGAGGTTCTGAAAGAGCTGGCGCAGCTGCACCCGGTCGGCCTCGAGCACCGGCAGCGGGCCGACCTCGACGCTCGCGCCCGACTTCCGGATGCGCAGCTCGAGATCCGAGAGCACCTCCTCGATCACCGGCCGAAGCGGGACCGCCTGGAAGGGATCGGTCTGCGTGGCCGCCTTCGTGAATTTCAGGATGTCGTCGATGAGCCGGCCCATGCGCAGCGACGCGGCCATCATCATCTCCGCGTGCGCGAGTTGTTTCGCCTCGAGAGGCCCGTCCATCTTCAGGAGCTCGCCGGCGCACAGGATCTTCTGCAGCGGCTCGCGCAGGTCGTGGGAGGCGATGAACGCGAAAAGCTGCAGCTGCTCGCGCTCGGCCTCGTTGTGGGCGAGCTCGGCCGTCTTCTGCAGCACGGACGCCTCGGCGATCTTGCGGTCGGTCACGTCGAAGAGCACGCCGTCCAGCCACAGGAGCGACCCGTCCTCGCCGAACACGCCGCGGCCCTTGTCGTAGACCCACCGCGTCTCCCCGGAAGCGCGGACGAGACGGTATTCGATGATGTACGGCCGCTTCGCCTTCAGGGAAGCGGCGAGCGTCTTCTCCACCGCCGGCGCGTCTTCGGGATGGATCAGCGACGCGTACGGCCGGGCCCCGGCCATGAGCTCCGACGCGTCGTAACCGGTGATCTCGCGGATCGGCTCCGAGATGAAACGCATCCTGCGCGGAAACTCGGCCTCGCAGCGGTAGACGGCGCCGGGGATGTTCATGACGATCGTGCGGTAGGTGTCCTCGTTGCGTTGGGAATCGAAATACGCGGCCGCCATCGTCTGCTGCGAGCGCTTCTGGACCGTGACGTCCCGGCAGACGAGCATGCCGCCCTGAAACGTCCCGTCCTGATAGAGAGGCCTCGCCGAGAGGCTCAACCAGACGCCCTGGACGTTGCGGGAATTCCTCATGTAGACCTCGACCCCCTCGACCGTCTCGCCGCAGATCGCGCGCACCAGCGGAAACTGGTCCATCGGGTAGAGGGTCGTCTTGTCCGGCAGGTAAAAACCGTAATGACGCGACCACTGTTCGGGGCTCATGTCGCGCGGCGGCAGGCCGATGAGTCGCTTGGCCGTGGCGTTCCAGAAGTGAAAACGGCCGTACTCGTCGGCCATCAACACCGCGTCGCTCATCCCGTCGATCATGGCTTGGAAAATGGAGGCCTGTTTGGACAGACCATCCCCGCTGTCTGGAAGCATCATTGATCCATAATATTTTAATAAACTCTATGCATTAACTAAATATAGCATATAATTTTATCTATTACTATTCTTTGAATTCTTGCAAGATATTGAAATAACTTAGGTTATAAACAAAGAAAAGCCCCCTTCCGGGAGAAAGCCGGAAAGGGGCTTTTTGGAGAGGGACGAAAGTCCGGGCTTAGGCTTCCTTTTTGTGGAACATGTTCCCGAAAACGCCGGAAACATCCATCAGCGATGTGTTGTTCTGGCCGGTGGGGATCCCCCAGATCTCGAGCTTGTCGGGGATCATCTCGGCGAACTTCAGCGCCACGACGTTCTGTCCGCCGCCGAGCGCCTCGGCCAGGAGTTTCTTGCCCTCGGCCTCGGCTTTGTAGATGGCGAGCTTGCCCGCGGCTTCCTGTTCCAGCTGGTATCGCTGGGCGTCGGCCCGGATCTTGACCGACTGCGCGCCGCCCTCGGCCTCCTGCAGAACGCGCAGCTTCTGTCCGCGCGCCTCGGCCTCGATGCGCTTGGCTTCTTCTTCCTGCGCGAGCGCCTTGTTCTTGTTGATCTCGACCTGCTGGGCGGCGAGCTTCTTCTGCTCGATCGCGCGCTCGAACTCCTCGCTGAACTTGAAGTGGCGGATCAGCGCGTCCTGGATCTGGATCGCCGGGAACTTGGAGACCGCCTGCTGGAGCTTCTCCTTGATGCTGATCTGGATCGTGTCGCGCACTTTGCCCTGGTAGATCTCTTCGGCCGAATGGCTGCCGATCGCCAGGCGCGCCTCGGAGCGGATCTGCGGGAGGAGGATCTGGTCCTCGAAGTTCGGTCCCACCTTCTGGTGGAGCAGCGGCACCTCGGGCGCCATCAGCGCGTAGATGATCGTCAGATCCACGCTGACGTTCTGACCGTCGTTGGTCTTGAGGTCGAGCGTGTATTTCCTCGAGTCCTCGCTCTCCATCGTGTCCGGCGGGAACGACCGGGCGCCCACGCGGTAGATGACCATGTCGGTCACCCAGCGGTTGAAGAAGTGATAGCCGACGGTCCGGGGCATGTCGTTGACCTTGCCCGCGACCTTGTTGATCTCGACGGCGACCTCGGTCGGCGCCACGTCGATCCAGCCGAACGTCAGGATGAACACCAGCACCACGAATGCCGCGGCGACCGCGGCGATCAGACCCTTCATTCTCAACCCTCCCCTTTCCGTTTCTTTTTCTCGTTGTCGATCCACTGCTCGGACAGGAAGAAAAGGATTCCGCCGCCGGGTTTTTTGAAGAACAGGTAGCGCAGGATGTTCGCGGCGAGCCACACGAACACCACGATCGCCAGCCACTCGATGAGCTCAAAGACCGCCATGGACAGATCCCTCCGATGACGGGCTGATTTTAGCAGGGGGTGAGGGGGGTGTAAAGGAAAGACGGGAGCGAGCCGCCGCAGGCGGGGAGAGTCTTATTGTATCCGCGTGATGGCCTGACAGACGGCGACCCCGCCGAGATCCGAGGCCGCGGGCCGCACGCGCAGGCGTTTCAGGCGGGATTCGATCTCGTGCAGGGCCGCCTCGATCTGGAGGGTTTCGTCGGGTTTCAGCAGGCCTCCGCGCGAGAGCTCGACGATGTCCTCGAGCGCGGCGATCTCCCGCTTCAGGGCGATGACGAAATGGATCTGATTCATGTCACGCCCCCCGGCTGCCCCGAAACTCCACGGCCACCAGCCGACAGTAACACCGATAGAATTAGCGCCGGATTAGAATTTGATTAAAAAAATCTAATCAGAGATATTTCTTGAGGACTTTCATGAATTCGACGAGCCGCTCGAAGCTCATCGGTTTGTTCAGATGGGAGCTCGCGCCGAGCGCGAGACTTTTTTCCATGTCCTCCTTGATGTTGGACACGGTGAGGACGACTACCGGGATTTCGGCCAGCGTCGGATGCGCCTTGATCTCCTTCAACGCCTCGTGGCCGGTCTTGCGCGGCATGTTCAGGTCAAGCAGGATGAGATGCGGCATCGGCGAGTGATCAGGGTCGTCGTACGCGCCCCGCCGGAGGAGATAATCCATCAGCTCTTCGCCGTCCTTCACCCAGTAGAGCTCGCAGTCGAGGCCCGCTTCCCGCAGGGCGTCCATCGTGAGGATGAAATTGTCGTAATCGTCGTCCGCGACGAGGAGGGTTTTGCGGTCGCTCATGCGGAATCCGCCTTCTTCGCGGCGACGCCGTCCGGGGAACTCCCGGGAGGCGCGGCGGGAGCCGCCGGAAGCTCGACGGTGAAAGCGGCGCCTTCTCCGGGGGATCCCTCGGCCGAGATCCGTCCGCCGTGGCGCTGGACGATCTGGTCGCAGATGGCCAGCCCCAGGCCGTGGCCCTCGTATTCGCTGCGGCCGTGGAGCCGCTGGAACGGCCGGAAGATCCGCTCGGCCTGGCCGGGCTCGAATCCGATGCCGTTGTCGCGCACCGTCACGCGCACGAACCCCTCTCTTCCCCGCGCCGCGCTCAGCGTCACCCGCGGGCTCTCCCCGGGGCGCCGGAATTTGACGGCGTTGGAGACGAGGTTCTGGAACAGCTCGTACATCTGCGCGCGGTCCGCGTTCACGGACGGCAGAGCCCCGACCTCGACCGTCGCGCCGGCGTCCTTCAGACGCAGGTCCAGGTCGGAAAGGACCTGCCGGACGGCCTCCGAAAGATCGACCGGCTCGAAGGGTTTCTCGGCCATCGACACGCGCGACAGGCGCAGCAGCGAGTCGATGAGCTCCCCCATCCGCATCGCCGCGTTTTGCATGCGCGACAGGTAGTCCCGCGACTTGTCGTCCAGCTGCGTGGCCGTGCT
Organism: Candidatus Eiseniibacteriota bacterium; assembly: GCA_035496715.1. Taxonomy (GTDB): domain Bacteria; phylum Omnitrophota; class Gorgyraeia; order 2-02-FULL-51-18; family 2-02-FULL-51-18; genus DATJEK01. The sequence continues at coordinate 4,892 of DATJEK010000118.1, forward strand.
TCTCAGCAGGTCGCCGATCGAGATGATCTTGTGCAGCGGCTCGCGAAGGTCGTGCGAGGCCGCGTAGGCGAAGAGCTTCATCTGTTCGCGCTCGGCGCTCGTGCGCGCCAGCTCCACTTTTTTCTGCACGAGCGTGTCCACGACCTGGCGGTAGGCGGTCACGTCGCGCGCGATGCAGAGAAACGCCAGCGGCTCACCCGAGGGCGAGCGCATCGCGGAGGCCGCGATGTTGAGGATGACTTTCCGGCCGGCCGCGCTCACGGCCTCGATTTCATAAGGGTCCAGCGGCCGGCCGCCGGCCACCGCCAGGCGCTTCTCCGGCGGGAAAAATCCGGGCGCCGCCGCCGCGAGGGGGCGCCCCACGATCGCCTCCGCGTCCTTCCCGAGAAACAGACACGCGGCCGGGTTGGCGACCCGAACGACGCCGTCCGAGTCGGTCACCAGAAGGGCGTCGGCCATCGTGTCGATGATCTGCCGCGCGGCGAACGCCGGCGTGATGTCGACCAGGTGATAACGGCGGATCGCGATCGCCGACAGGAGGAGGAAGCCGAGGATGGGCACGTAGCCGCAGGGATAGACCGGCCGGCCGTAGGCGGCGGGGAAATCGACGCAGCCGAAATAGGCCACCAGGAGCGACAGCAGGATGTCTCTCAGCCGCATGCGTTTTTTGGGGCTGTCGGCCCGGCGCTGGGCGTCCCACAGGAGGAGGGCTCCCGCGATCAGCGCCACCGCGAAATAAAAAAGAAAGAGGCGGCTCGTCGGCCCGAAGCGGACGTAATAACCCCAGTAGTACTCGTAGACGCCCTGCACGAAGCCGTCCGTCAGGAGGATCGCCTGCGAAAACCACGCCGACAGCAGAAATCCCGCGACGGCGGCCCACTTGTAGATTTCGAGCCGGTCGATGACGGTCAGACAGAACAGGAGAACCAGGGGCGGGAGGAACGAGACCGCGACCATCTCGATCCGGCACCAGGCGACGGCGACCGGCTTGACCGCGGAGGCGAAAATGCCCACGTAGGACAGAAGCCATGCCATCGTCATCCAGGTCAACAGGAGGAACGCGAAGCTCGCGAGAGACCGACGCTCACGAAAAAAGACGCCTAAACCGAGGGCCCCGATCAGGAGACCGACGGCGAGAGGGGGATAGCAGTAGGGGTTGTGGAAGTAATTAGCCGGGTGAAACATGCCGTGATCGCATTATATCACGGCGCCTGGATTTGCGTAAGGAAACGTCAGGCCGAGCGGTCGGCGGCGTCGGACAGTTCGGGCCGGAGCGGCCGGATCGCCGGCAGCGGCGGCAGGACCGCGGAAGCGTCGACGGAAACCGTCCGGAAAACGGGCGGAGCTTCCGGCGCGGCAGCGGACGCTGGAGCCGGAGACGGGGCCGCCGACAGGAGAACGGCGGGAAAAAGAAGCGCCAGGAGCGTCATCGGGATCGTCCCTCCTCTTTACGGACATTGTATCGAAGAGAGATTAAAGCCAGATTAAAAACAGATTAAAACAGGCGAAGCATCCCCGCCGGGTCGAGCTCCGAAAAATCGTCCACGACGAGGTCCGCCCGCCGCGAAAGCTCTCTCCGGGAGTGCGTCGTCGTCACCGCGACCACGGGCATCCGGGCCCGCCGGGCCGCGCGGATGCCGGAAAGCGAGTCTTCGATGACGACGCAGCGGCGCGGAGGGACTCCCAGACGGCGGGCGCTTTTCAGGTAGATCTCGGGGTCCGGCTTCCCCTTCTTTACGGCCCTCGAGTCGAGAATCGCGTCGAACGCCCGCCCCAGGCCCGTGCCGGAAAGCGTGTAACGCACGTTCTCCGGCGGCGCCGACGTGGCCAGCGCCACCGGCACTCCGGCCGTCCGGAGCGCGCGGAGAAAACGCCGCACGCCCTTGAGCGGACGGATGTGCGGCGCGTACAGGCGCCGGTAGAGGCGTTCCTTTTCTCTCTCATAGGCTCGCGTCCTGGCCGCGGAGAGAGGCCCGAAGAGGCGCCGGAGGACGTCCCGGTTCGTCCGGCCGAACAGGTGCTTTTCGAATTCGGCGTCGGTCAACGAGACGCCGTGCCGCCTGCAGAACTCGAGATAGGCTTTTTTGTGAAAGGGGTTGTTGTCGACGAGAACGCCGTCCATGTCGAAGAGGACGGCGAAGGCGGGGCGTTTCAAGAACCGGCGGCGGAAGTCCCTTTGACGGCGGTGCCGTCGGGGGCGCTTTCGTTTCCCTCGCTCGGATAAGTGGCGCGGCCCGTGCTGCCGGTGCCCGACAGCGAGGGAGAAAGGTCGGGCGTCGTGGCCGGAGGGACCGCGACGGACTGGGGACGAGGCTTGGTTGTGCTGATCCCCTCTTCGGCGTCGGGGCGGTCGAGGGTCGCCCGGCCGGTGCTGCCGGTCCCGCCCAGAAACGGATAAGGATCGGAAGTGCCGGTCGGATGCTCGACCGAGGCTTCCGCCACCGTCGATTTGCCCTCTCTCACCGCGAGAAGACCCACGTCGCGCGCCAGGTCCTGCTTGGCGGTCACGGCAAGGCCGCCGGTCAGGATGTTCAGCTTCGCCGATCGCAGATTGGCTTTCGTTTCGTCGGCGTGGGCCAGGAGTTCCAGGGAGCGCGCTTCGGCGTTTTCGCCCGCGGGTCCGCCGGTCTCCACCGTCACTTCGGCGCCCCTGTCCAGACCGCCGAGTCCGTCGACGCCTTTCATCCGGGTTTGAGGCGTGATTTTCAGCTGGAGGGTTGTCGGCGGCTCCGACGTATCGACGCGGAAGAGCTTGACGGAATCGGAGTCGGTGTCGGTCACGATGCCGTGGACGGATTCCGCGCCCGCCGCGGCGGGCACGGAAAGGCCGATCACCAGCGACAGCATCACCGCTTTGCGCATGCGCGACTCCTCGGTTGGACTGCGTCTATCCTAGCGCGGAGCGCGGCTTATTTCAACCGCGGCCGGGCGCCGTGTCCCGCACAGTCCTTTCGGCCGCGGCGATCCCCTTCTTGATCGGCTGGTCGGGGCGGTTCGCCGGAGCCGGGCCGCGATAGGAAATGGCCCTGGCCTTCAGGTGCCGCGTGACCGGGTTTTTCTTCGCGTCGACGGTGACGTAATCGCCCACCTCCAGGTCCGCCACGGAAGTCATTCCCTGCAGCTGGACTTTCGAATAGTCGAGCCCGATCTTCAGGTCCTTCATCCGGCCGGACATGTCCGTGCTCGTCAGGTTCATGCTCTTCTGGTCCAGCGCCGTGATGGTCCCCTGAAATGCCGCGGCGAAAGCCGTCGCCGGGAACGCGGTCCACGCGGCCAGAAACACCCCAAGAATGATTTTTTTCATGTGATTGCCCTCCTTTAGACCCTACGGTACAAGGCTAGCGCGGGACGCGTTAAAAGAGAGTTAAACGAAGATTAGAAAAAACTAATCAGCGGGCCGGCGAGGAGCCCGGGATCAGCGGGGAAGCTGGCACAGGTCGTGCCAGTACTTGTCGAACACCTTCATGACGTCGACGAATTCCCCGAATCCGGTGGGTTTGCGGATGAATGAATTGGCGCCCATGCCGTAGGCGTAGAGGATATCCTCTTCGGCGTTGGAGGTCGTGAGCGCCACGACGGGGATACGCCGCAGCTCGGGGTGGGATTTGATCTCCTTCAGCGCCTCCCGCCCGTCCTTTTTGGGCATGTTGAGGTCCAAGAGGATGATGCCCGGCCAGGGCGCCGAGCGCGGGTCTTCGTATTTACCGCGGCAGAAGAGATAGTCCATGAGCTCTTCCCCGTCCTTCACCCAGCGCAGGTCGTTCGTCTGGCAGAATTCGAGAAACGCGTCCCTCACCAGGAGGTAATCGTCCTCGTCGTCTTCGGCGATCAGGATGATCGGAGAGAGCTTGTCTCTGTGCATGGCGCTTCTCCTTTTTGGCGGGCCGTTACTTGAAGAGATTCTTCAAAACGTCCTGGTACGACGGGGACCCCGCCGCATCCGCGCCCTCGGCGGGGGCCGATTTGCCTTGAAGCGCCCGCGCCAGGAGCTCCTGCCCTTTCACGGCGGCGACGCGGGAAAAAATGTACTGCGTGTCGAGACGGACGTCCGGATGCGCGAGCGTGCCCCCGACGGTGAGCGGGATCTCGATCTGTCCCTGCGCGTTCAAGAGGGCCCCCACCTCGGGGACGATCTGCGCCAGCGTGCCCGACAGGCGCGAATCGAAGCGGATCACGCCCTCGACCTGGATGCCGCCCTTCAAGGCGACGCCGCCCCGCGCGAAAAGCGCGAACTGCTCGCTGATCAGCGCCGCGTTTTCGAAATAAAGCACGCCGTCTTTCACCGTGAACGGCACCTCGAAAGGCCGGAAGATCGTGTGCGGATTCGACAGCTTGGCGCGGTATTCGGCCGGCAGCGAAGCCTCGATGCGCTCGGAAGCGCCGGGGATCTTCGAAAGATACCCGAGCGCCAGGCGGACCACGTTGAGGTTCAAAATCACGCCCTGCTCGAGCGCCAGGCGGCCGTTCCCCGAAAACGTCCCCAGAAAATCCGGTCCCGCCGCCCGCCCCGCGATCTCCGCGGAGAGAAGCCCCTTCGGCTGGGGTTTGCCCGGCGAGGCGGGAACGAAAGCCTCGAGCGCGAGACGGGTGGCCCGTCCCTCGACCGTCAGCGCGGGGGCCGTCCCGGCGCCCAGACTGCCGCGTCCTTCCAGGCGGCCCGCGGCGAAATCGGCGGAAAAAGCGTCCACCCGCGGCGAGGCGCCTTCGAGCGCCACGTCGGCCGACGCGTTTTCGAGCGGCGGCAGGCCTTTGGGCGAGAGGCGTCCTTCGCGAAGCTCGAGCGAAACTTTCGCGGCGGCCGGGTCGTCGGACTCCCAGCGCGCGACCTTGAGCGTCAGAAGCCCTTTGGGCGGCGCGGCCATCTGCGCCAGCTGCGGAAACGCCGCCGCGAGCCGATCCGGATCCACCGCGTTCAGATCCGCGGTCAGGGACACGTTCTCCGCCGAAAAGCCGGCGGGCTTCTGCCGGACGCGCCCCGACACCTGGACATTCTGCTTTGCCGCCAGGAGCGCCGCGCGCCCTTCGAAGTCGACCGGCGATTCCGCCGAGAGATTCTTGACGGTGAGATCCGCCTGGTCGATCAGATACTCCTTCGCGGGCTGCGAGGTGAGATCGACGAGAAAGAGCCTGCCCTTTTCCACGCCGGCGCGGCCGACCGAAAACGAAAACGCCTCGTCGCCCTTCCCCGCCCCGCCCGGCGCGGCGGCGGGAACGGCCGGGGCTTTCTTCGCGGTTCCCGCCAGACGCACCGACCCGTCCGCGGCGCGCACCAGCCGGAGCGACGGGCGGATGACCGTGACGTTCGAGACGTCGATTTTTTTATGAAGGAGCGGGCCGAGTTTCGCGGCCACGGCGACGCGGTCGACGGCGACGGACGGATCCTGTCCCGCCACGCCCGCGGTCACATCGGAAACCTCGAACGCGACGCCCCCGCTCCAGCCGAGCCGCATCCGCCCGATCTTGGCCGGCAGGCCGAGCGCCGACGAGAGTTTTTCCTCGGCAAGCGGCCGGTAACGGGAAACGTCGAAAGTGAGAATGAACGCGGCGAGCCCGGCCGTCGCGAGGACCCCCACCGCGACGACGGCTAAAAGCAATTTTTTCAAACGGACGCCTCCTCGGTCGCGGGGACGGCTCCCGGGCGGAGCGCCTTCGCGAATTCCTGCTGGTTGATGTTGAGGGCCGCGGCCAGTCGCACGAGCGCGGCGGCCGTGTCCGCGTCCTCGAGTTCGGGGTGCGCGTCGCGTTTGCGCAGGATCTCGAACAGCCGGCCCTGGGCCTCGGTCTGGTCGAGCGCGACGCCGACCGCGCGCGCCGCCTCGTCGATGCGCAGACAAGT
>DATJEK010000119.1:0-8355 GCA_035496715.1 Candidatus Eiseniibacteriota bacterium
GACGTCGGCATGAGCGCGTCGTTCAACCCGTACCGCGGCTGCGAGCACGGCTGCATTTACTGCTACGCGCGCCCCACTCACGAATATTTCGGCTACTCGGCGGGGCTGGATTTCGAAACGAAGATCCTCTACAAGGAAGACGCGCCGGAAATCCTGAGAAAAAATCTTTCCTCTCCCAAGTGGAAGCCTCAGGTCGTCGCGCTCTCCGGCGTCACGGACTGCTACCAGCCCGCCGAACGCAAATTCCGGCTGACGCGCCGCTCCCTCGAAGTGTTCGCCGAATTCCTGAACCCGGTCTGCGTCATCACCAAAAACTTTCTCGTCACGCGGGACGTCGACGTCCTCTCGCGTCTGGCCGCGGCGAACGCGGCGGCGGTCGTCCTGTCCGTGACGACGCTGGACGCGGGTCTCCAGCGCAAGCTCGAGCCGAGAGCTTCGCATCCCAAACGCCGCCTCGAAGCGATCGAGCTCCTGACCCGCGCCGGCATCCCCGCCGGCGTGAACGTCGCCCCCGTGATCCCCGGCCTCACCGACCACGAAATCCCCGGCATCCTGAAAGCCGCGGCCTCCGCCGGCGCGCTCTTCGCCGGTTACACTCCCGTGAGGCTCCCTCACGGCGTGAAGGATCTCTTCGGAGACTGGCTGGGGCGCCATTTCCCGGACCGCAAGGACAAGGTCCTGAACCGCATCCGCGCGATCCGCGGCGGCAAGCTCAATGATTCCGATTTCCATTCGCGGATGGAAGGAAAGGGTCTTTTCGCCGAACAGATGGCGACGCTCTTCGAAGTCGGCCGCCGCAAGGCGGGCATCCCGTCGTCCGGGCCGGCCCTCTCCTCGGCGGCGTTCCGCCGGCCGTCGCCGCCCGACCTTTTCAGCGTCCGCTATTAAAATAAATTAATCTATTTCTAACAGCGTTTTAAGGCGCTCCGGATTATGCTCGCTTCATGCGAAGCCCCTGGAAAGAGCGCTGGGAAATCCTGAAAGAAGTCCGCGACGAGTTCAACAGGGACAACTGTCCCCATCTGGCCGCGGCGCTCTCCTATTACACGCTGTTTTCCCTGGCGCCGCTCCTCATTCTCGTGATCGCGGTCTCGGGGATCTTTTTCGGGCGCGAGGCGGTGACCGGGGAGGTCTTCCGCCAGCTGAGGGGGCTCATCGGGCCCCAGGGGGCGCTGGCCGTCCAGGAGATGATCCGGAAGGCCTACACGCCGAACGACAATTTCTGGGCCGCCGCCGCGGGCGGCGCGACGCTCCTGGTCGGCGCGACGAGCGTGTTTATCCAGATCCAGGACGCGCTCGACATCATCTGGGGCGTGCGGCCGCGGGCGTCCCGCAGCCCGTGGAAAATCCTCCGCGACCGCATGCTTTCGTTCGGGATGGTGCTGGGGCTCGGATTCCTGCTTCTAGTGTCGCTGCTTTTTCATGCCATCCTCTCGGCGCTCGGCGGAAGGATCTCGGCTTTCTATCCGCACCTGTCGATCGTTTTCCTCAAGACGCTCGAGACGGCCGTCTCGATCGGAGTCACGACGCTCCTTTTCGCGATGCTCTTCAAATTCCTGCCGGACGTGCGCATCCGCTGGCGCGACGTCTGGACGGGCGCCTTCGTCACTTCGGCTCTCTTCGCCGTGGGCAAGATCGTGATCGGGCTCTACCTCGGCTCCAGCCGGATCGCCTCCACGTACGGCGCCGCCGCCGCGGTGATGATCGTGATCGTCTGGGTCAATTACTCGTCGCTGATCGTGTTCCTGGGCGCCGAGTTCACGCAGGCGTTCGCCCGCCGGCGCGGCGCCGACATCGTGCCCGCCGAGTACGCCGTCCCGGTGGAGAAGGGCGGGCAGGAGGTTTTAGCCGAAAGGCGTTGAAAGCCGCCCCCCGGGAGTGTTACAGTAAGCGCTCCATGGTTCCGCAATCCAAAGCCCCCGCAGCCCCCAATCCGTTCGCGCCGCGCCGTTACGGCGAGCTCCAGAAGATCACCGAGCGCGCGTACCTGATGCGCAACATCACGAATTCCACGTTCCTCGTCGGCGACGAATCCGTCGCCGTCATCGACACGCAGGTGAACCGTCCGACGGCCCAGCAGCTCCTGGACTTCATCCGCTCGGTCACCGACAAGCCGGTCGCCTGGGTCATCAACACGCACTATCACTGGGACCACACGAACGGCAACCAGATCTTCAAGGATCTCGGCGCGACGGTCCTCTCTTCGAAGCTGACGCGGGAATTCATGGTCTCGCGCGCGGACCGGCAGAAGGAGTTCCTGTCCGGCCGCGGGTTCGAGCTCGGGGCGGACCCGTTCCTGCCGGAGGCCGTTTTCGAGGGCGAGAAGACGATCGATCTGGGCGGCTGTCCGCTGCGGCTTTTTTTCGCGGGCCGCGCCGAAACCGACGACGCGACGGCCGTGCACGCGCCGACCGAGGGGCTCGTGCTGGCCGGGGACACCGTGATGACCGGGAGCTTTCCCATCTTCGGCCAGCCGTGCTGGGACGAGGGCCTGCAGGACCGCCAGTGGCCGGAGACGATCGCGAAGCTCCTGGCGCTGTCTCCCCGGAACATCATTCCGGGCCACGGGCCGCTGGCGGGGGAGGCCGACGTGCGCCGTCTTCTGGAGATCGAGAACTATTTTCTGGACGAGGTCGGCCGGCTGGTCGCGAGGGGTCTGACGGCGGAGGAGACGCTGGCGGACCTCGAGCCGCGCCTGCCGGGCTGGATGCGCTCGATTCCGCTCGTCTGGGGCACGCCCCGCTACGCGATCCTGCGCGTCTGGCGGGGCCTCACGCGTAAGCCGGGCGACGGCGAGCCCGGATGGCAGCGCTTCAAGCCCAGTGCGATCCCGGCTCCTTCCCCGGCGCTCAGGTCAAAAGCGGAAAACCTTCCGGGCGGCGTCGCCGAGTACCTTTCCCTCGCCGGGGAGGCGAAGGAGGGCGGGGACGCGGGGCTCAGGCTGGCCGCATTGAAGCAGGCGACCTTGAAGTTTCCGGAGTCCGCCGAAGCGCTCACCGCTTACGCCGAAGCGCTGATCGAAGAATCGCGCGCGGAAGCGTCGGTTCTCGAGAAAGGGGATTTTTTCGCCGCGGCGCGCCGCGCGTGGGACACGGTGCTGGCCCGCGAGCCGCGTCACGCGGGCGCGCTCCTGGGCAAGGGCCGCTACCTGACCATGATGGCCTATCGCGGGGGCGACGACCCGGCGGAAGGCATGAAGCTGCTCGAGACCGTCGTGTCGCTCTGCCCGGCCGGCCGGCCGCGCGCGGAAGCCGAATTCTATCTGGGCATCGGTCACCGCCGACTGGGGGACGAGGCCCGCGCGCTCCGGCAGTTCGCGCGCGCGCTCGAGTTTGACCCGGCATTCATGCCCGCCCGCTTGGCCGGTTCCTGAGCGGCCCCGAGAAATTAAAATCTTTTAATCGTATTCTAACGCCGCTTTTAGGTCTTCCGTCGTAGCATGGGATCGTGCCTCAACAAAAGCCGCCGTACCGTTCGCGGCCAGGAGGAGCCCCATGAGGATGGTGATCACCGTGGTGCCGACCGGAGACCAACCGAGCTTTCCGGAGGAATTCAGACAAGCGTTCGACATCGAGGGCACGTTCACCGACACCGAAGAGGCCGTGTCGCGCATGAGCGAGGAGGGAGGGCTTGACGACATCCTCCGCTTTCTCTGCCGCTGCCAGACCCGCCTGAACGGGCTCATCGGGGAATCCGTCATCCTGGTCGATTTTCAGGCCGGCGAGTCCGAAGAGGACGACCCCGTCGGGACTTCCGCCGATTTCTTCCTGCCTTCCTTGAACTGAACTCCGTGCTCCCTGCGGGGCTGTCAACTCAAAAAAAAGGCCGCGGCGTTTCCCGCGGCCTTTTTGATTGAAACGGCGCCCCGAAAGTTGTATAAAAGACACACCCATTAGATCGGACCCCATGGAAAAAAACCGCAAAAAACCCAAGCCCTCGAAGTCAGAGACCTCCGAACTCCGCGCGCTCCTCATCGAGGATGACTCCGATGACGCGCTCATGTTCGAGGAGACTCTGGCCGGCGTGGACAAATCCCTGAAGGTCAAGATGGAGTGGGTCGACGGCCTCGAGGACGGTCTCGAGCGGCTCGCCGCCAACTCCTACGACATCGTGTTCCTGGACCTTTCCCTTCCGGGCACGCAGGGGATCGATACCTTCCTGACGCTGCGGGACCAGTTCCCGTCGACCCCGATCGTGATTCTCACCGGATTCACTCACGACTCTTTCGCCGACGAGGCGCGCACCCAGGGCGCGCACGAATATCTCGTCAAGGGCGACATCGACGGCGCGCTGCTCACGCGGGTCATCCGGAGCGCCGTCGAATAATCGACGGCACGGCTCCGCGCGCCAAAAAAACTGAAATTTCCGCTCCTTAGAATTTTCTAATTTTATTTTAACTTCGCCCTAATCGTCCTTCGCCTATACTGCCTGCCGAGATCCCGGTTGGCAAAAAAACGGAGGCAGACCATGACGACCGACTGCAAGCCGAGCACCGTAGCGCTGGCGCTTCTTTCATTTTTCGCGGCGGCCCTTTTCGCGGGCAACGCCGATTCTTTCTGGAACGGCCGCATGGACGTCCTCACGCCGGCGCCGAGCCCCCTGCTCATGCATGCGTTCATTCCGCCCGCGCGCAAGGCGATCCTCGTCGACCGGTTCGGCGAAGCCCAGCGCACCGCCGACAACATCCGTCTGACCCGGCGGGATCGCAGCCGGGACGTTTTCCTGCTTCCGCCGGGCGTGCGGCGCGAGGGGATCAACGTCTACGTGCACGGGCTCGAGTCCTCGCGGTTCGACGTCTCCGAACGGGCGTTCCGTCCGGAGCTTCCGCCCCGGACCCTCTCGCCGTCGCGCGAGGCGGCACCCGCCGCCGCGGCGGGGGAGGTCTCTCTGCCCGGCGCCGGAGACCGCTTCCGCACGCCGGAGGACCGGCGCGCCACCTATCTCATCCGGCGCTCGATCCTCTCCGAGGACGCCCTCTTCATCACGGCGCTGAACGTCCGCATCGAAACGGCGGACGGCCGCGTGCATCTGAGCGGGTTCGTGAACAGCCAGAAGGAAAAAGAAGCGATCGGATCGAAGGCCGCCGCGGTCGCGGGGGCCGGAAACGTCGACAACCAACTGCAGGTACTCGTACGCGATTGAAACCGAACGGGGGATCCGCCATGAAAAAAGTGATCGTCGTGGATGACGTGGTCATGACGCGCGGTTTCTACCGCGAACTTCTGCGGGCCGAGGAGCTCGTTGCCGACACCGAAACGGAAACGGAGGCCGCCGCGATTTGAACGCCCGTTCCCGGATCCTCCTCATCGCGGAGGACGACGAAGACGATTACCTGCTCGCGAAAGACGCGTTCGCCGCGCATTTCCCGATGGGCGAGATGCGGCGCGTGGCCGACGGCGAGGAATTGCTCGACTATCTGCGCCGCCGCGGCCGCTTCGCCAACGCGGCTCGTCCGGCGATCATCCTCCTGGATCTCAACATGCCCAAGATGGACGGGCGCGAGGCGCTGAGGGCCATCAAATCCGACCCGGAGCTCGCCGGCATTCCGGTCGTGGCGCTCACCGGTTCCAGCGCCCAGGAAGACGTCCTGTTCGCCTACGCGAACGGCGTCAATTCCTTCATCCGCAAACCGGTGGGTTTCGCCGAGTTCGTGGATTTCATGAAGGTCTGCTACCAGTACAACCTCGATTTCGTCCAGACTCCCAAAGCCGCCCGCTGATGACCGAGTATGACGTCGCCGTATCGGGCGGCGGGCCCGCCGGGTCGGCGCTCGCGGCCTATCTCGCCCGCCGGGGACGGCGCGTCCTGCTCGTGGAACGCGGCTCGCCGGGCCGGGGACGCGTCTGCGGCGGCTTCCTCGGTCCTGAAATCTTTCCCCTTCTCGAAATGATCGGCATGGCCGGCGCGGAACCCCCGTCGGCGTCTCTCGATCGTCTCGTCCTTTCTCACGGACGGACCGGCGTCTTCGAGCGCCGTCTGCCCGGCAGGGGCCTCGGCGTGGAGCGCTCCCGGTTTGACGCGTGGTTGTTCGGCCGGGCCCGTCTGGCCGGGGCCGACGTGCGCGAAGAAGCGACGCTCGACGCGTCGTCCGCCGGCGGCGCGCGGGTTCTCCGGATCGTGCCCGTCTCCGGCGCGCCGGAGGAAGTGCGGGCGCGCTTTCTCGTCAGGGCGCACGGGCGCCGCGCGGTCCGCGCGTCGGGGCGTCCGCCGTTTTTCGGCTGCAAGTCCGTCTACCGGAACGTCCGAGGGCTTGACGGCGCCGTCGCGCTCCACTTCGTCCGGCGCGCGAACGTCGGATTCAACTCGCTGGGCGAGGGGCGTACGGCGCTCTGCCTGTACGCCGACGGCGCTCATCTAAGGGCCGCTCACGGCGATCTGGACGGCATGGTCCGGAGTTTCGCCCGCGAGAATCCCTGGATCGCCCGGCAGCTGGAGGGCGCCGAGCGGGCCGGCGACTGGACGAGCTGTCAGGCGGAGCCCGACGGGCGCGAGATTTTTTACGAAGAAGGGTCGTTCCACGTCGGCGACGCGGTCGCGATGATGCATCCTTTGGTGGGCGGCGGGATCACGCTCGCGATGAGCTCGGCCGTCGTCCTCGGAAGACTCCTGGCCGGGGCGCCGGGCGGCGAGCCGGACGCCGAGATCGCGCGGCGCTACCGGCGCGGCTGGAAGCGGGCCTTCGGGCGTCCGATCCGGTGGGGTAATGCGCTCGGTTTTTTGCAGGGTTCCGACGGCCTGACGGCTTCGGCGCTGGGATGGATGAAAAGAAACCGCGCGCTCCTGGAGCTCGTCGTGAGGCGCTCGCGGCCGCGCCCCGGAGGCGGGCCCTAGAGTTTTTTCGCGAAAGGCGGGGGCGGCGTCTCGAAGCGCATGCGTTCGCCGGTCACCGGATGCGCGAACGAGAGAAAGTAGGCGTGCAGGGCCAACCGCCCCGCCGGGTCGCTGACGGCGCCGTATTTCTCGTCGCCGGCGATGGGATGTCCCGCCGTGGAGAGGTGGACGCGGATCTGGTGCTTGCGGCCGGTGAGGAGCTCGATCTCGAGCAGGGAATGCCTGCCGACGCGGTGCACCACCCGGTAGCGGGTGATCGCGGGTTTGCCTCCGCGCGCGGCCACGTAGACCCGCTTGGCCGTGTTCTCCCGCAGGGCTCCTTCCAACTCACCCTCGAGCTCGTCGGGCAAGCCCTCCACCAGGGCCCAGTACCTCTTTTCCGTGCCTTCCCATCCTTTTTGAAGCGCCCGCTTGGAAGGCTCGTCCTTGGCGAAGACCATGAGTCCCGAGGCTTCGCGGTCGAGGCGATGCACGATGAACACGCGCTGGCGCTTCGGCCGGAGATATTCGTTCAGCCAGAAATAGATCGTGCGCTCCTTTTCCTTCTCGGTCGCCACGGACAGGAGGCCGGCGGGCTTCTCGACGACAAGAACGTGCGCGTCCTCGAACACGATGCGCGGGCTCGCGCTCACCCCGCCCCGGGCGTTTCTCAGCGTCGGCGGAAGGCCCGCTCCGCGCAGGATCTCGACCCGGTCACCCGCCGCCGCGGGTTCGTCGTGCTTCGTGACGGCGCGGCCGTTGAGCTTCACGGCTCCGTGCTTGAGGAGGCTCTTGGCGCGGGTGCGGGGAAGGCCCGAGGCCACCAGCGCTTCGAGGAGGCCCCCGTCTTTCTTGAGCTTGATGATTTCCATCCGCCTATCATAGCCTGTCCCGGCGTCCGGCGCTACAAGACCTTGATTAGAAAATATTAATCCGGATTTAAACGTCCTTTAATGAGTGGGGGCGTATCCTGTAGACCGAAGGCAAAAAGATCGGAGCGAATCGATGCGACGAAACAGCGGACTTTTTCTGGGAATCGCGATGCTTCTTCTGCCGGGATCCGGCGGAGCCGGCGAGGAATTCAGGCTGTCCTGTCCGGCGGGCTGGACGCGCGAAGAAGCGCCCGGCGTGACGGCCGCCTTCCTTTCACCCCGCAGGGCCTACGCCAACCTCTTCGACGAAAACGTCAATCTCGTCGTCCGCGACCTCGAAGGCGAACCCGATCTGGACGGCTACACGGCTCGCGCGGTGAAGGAGATCGTGTCGTCGGTGCCGGCGGCGCGGCTCCTGGAGAAGGGACCCGCCGTCGTCGACGGACGTCCGGCGGCCCGGGTCGTCTTCACCGGCCGCCTCGGAAGCCTGCCCATGAAATGGTGCCAGATCTGGACGCTGAACGAGGGTAAAAGTTACGTCTTCACCTACAGCGCCCTCGAGCCGGACTATGCCCGCTCGCTCGCCGGAGCGCTGGCGGTCGTCGAGTCCTTTCAGTTCACGCAACGGAGTCCGAACCCAGGAGAGTCAGGATGAAACGATTCACGGGATTGG
>DATJEK010000120.1:0-2081 GCA_035496715.1 Candidatus Eiseniibacteriota bacterium
CGGCGCGGCGCCGACGCCAGGCGGCGGTTCTCGGCTTCGAGCGAGGCGATCTTCGCCTTCTGCTCTTCCGTCTGCCGTGTGAGCGACTCGCGCTCGTAGGCGGCTTCGTGCTCCTGCCGCTCGAGCTTCTTCACGCGCTCGGAAAGGTGGGTCGAACCGGTCGCGGCGGCCTTCGCGTTTTTCAGCTCGTCTTCGAGACGCACGACGTCGCGGCGGAGGCGGTCGCGTTCCGTTTCGGTTTCGGCGAGCGCGAGGGACGAGGGCGCGTGCGTCGCGGCGGCCTTGAGAGAGGTGTTTTCGGCCTCGAGCGAGGAGACGCGGCTGCGGAGCGCGACGAGCTCGGGCGACGCGTCGAGACCGCGTTCCTGCGCGGCGTCGCGGCGGGCGGTCTGGCTCTCCGTCTGCATCTTCTGGAGCTTGTTTTCGAGTTCCTGGACGCGCGCGAGCGCGCGCTCCTTGTCGCCGACGAGCACGTTCTTGTCGTTGCGCAGCTCCTCGATTTCCTTGCGGGCCGTATCGGAGCGCCGGTCGGCCTCGAGCGCGGAGAGTTTGTCCTGCAGCTCGCGGACTCTCGCGAGCGCGGCGTCCTTTTCGCCCGTCAGCGCCGTCACGTCCTGCTGCGGCTCGGCCGGCGCGGCTTCGGTCTCGACCGCGGAAGTGCCCTGGGTTTTCATTTCCTCGATCTTCCGGTAGGCCTCGTCGCGCTCCTGCGTGAGCGTCCGCACGTGGTCCTTCCAGATCTCGATCATCTCGCGGTTGCGGTCGGCTTCCTGCGACAGCTTCTGGTAGCGCGTGTCGAGAGGCTCTCCCGCGGCCATGTCGCGGGCGCCGGCGAGGGCCGGGGCGCACGGAACGGCCGTGCCGAGAAACGCGAGCGCGAGCGTCGCGGCGATCGATTGGATGCGGATTCTGCTCATGGGGACCTTCTCCTTCAATGTGAGGGCGTCTTAGGCCCTAGACCGGTATTTGAACACGAAAAACACGACCGCGCTGAAAAAAATGATGTTCACGACGCCGTACGTCCGGAACGACACGTCCGTCGACCGCAGCGCCTGCGGCGTCATGAGGACGATGCAGACCCACACGCCGAGCGCCCACGAGAGGCTGAAATCGGCCGAGCTCTTCCTTTTGAGGAGCCGGAGGATCAGCGGGATGTTGAAAAGCGGCAACGCGATGCCCGCGGCGGTCCCGACGGTCTGGATGATGTCGCCGCCGCTCATGCGCGGAACTCCACGCCGAAGCCGCCCTTCAGCGCGTCGCCGACGCGGCGCTGGAGCTCGTTGATCTCGTCGTCCGTAAACGTGCCCGTGTCCTTCTGATAGGAAAGCGAAAACGCGAGGCTCCGCTTCCCCTGGGGGATGTTTTTGCCCGTGAACTGGTCGAACAGCTGGACGTCGCGCAGCACGCCGGGAGCCGCCTTGCGCATGGCCTCCTCGAGCGCTTTCACGCGGACGGACCCGTCGACCACGAACGCGACGTCGCGTCGCACGGAAGGATACCTCGGCACCGGCTTCACTTTCAAGGCGTCCGGGGAAATAACCGAGCCAAAAGCTGAATTCAAGTTAATTTCGGCAAAATAGACCTCATGCGGCAGGTCCCACTTCGCCAGAACGCGCGGATGCACGCTGCCGACGAGCCCGACGAGGCCGCCGTCCTGCGCGAGAAAGCGCGATCCGTATTCGAACGGCGAGCCTTCGGGGAGGCCTTCCTCTTCGCGGACTTGGGCCCCGACGAAGCGCAGCGCGTTTTCGGCCACGCCCTTCACGTCGTAGAATCCGGCCTTTTCCTTGCGTCGCCAGTTCTCCTCGAGCGCCCCCGAGAACGCGACGCCAAGCGCCGTGGCCTCGCGGCCGCTCAGGTAGCAGTTGCCGACCTCGAAGAGCTTCACCGACGCGGCCTTGCGGTGCGCGTTGAAGAGCGCCGCGCCGAGAAGTCCGGGCAGAAGCGACGGGCGGAAATATTCCTGCTCCGCGCTGACGGGATTCACGATCCTGTGGACGCCGCGGCCCTTCTCGAGAGAAAAACCGGTGTCCTCGAGCGTCTTGGCCGAAAGAAGGCTGTACGTCATCGCTTCGCTCAGG
>DATJEK010000121.1:0-4180 GCA_035496715.1 Candidatus Eiseniibacteriota bacterium
CCCGTCTACCCCCAGGTGTCCGTCGACGAGATCGTCTCCCAGGCGAAAACGGCTGAGAAGATGGGCGCGACGGAGTTCTGCATGGTCTCGAGCGGATGGGGCGCGACGAACGAAAAAGAGTTCGAGACGGTGCTCGAGGCGGTCCGGCGCATCAAGGCCGAGACGGGACTCTTCGTCGACGCGTCGCTCGGGTTCCTCACCGGCGAGCAGATGGCGCGGCTCAAGGAGGCGGGCCTGTACCGCAACAACCACAATCTCGAGGCCGCCAAAGGTTTCTTCGACAAGATCTGCACGACGCACACGCACGAGCAGCGCATGAGCCACGTCGAGATGGTCCGCCATTACGGGATCCATCCCTGCTCGGGCGGCATTCTCGGGATGGGGGAGTCGGTCGAGGATCGCGTGGACCTGGCGTTCGAGCTCGCGCGCATCCACGCCGACTGCGTGCCGATCAACATCCTGAACCCCCGCCGCGGGACCCCGCTCGGGGACATCGAGCCTCTTTCTCCGCTCCAGATCATCAAATACATCGCGATCTACCGGCTCATCCTGCCGAAGAGCACGATCAAGATCGCCGGAGGCCGCGAAGTGAACCTGCGCGATTTGCAGGCGATGGCGATGCAGGCGGGCGCCAACGGCCTCATTCTGGGCAACTACCTCACCACGATGGGCCGCAACCCCGGCCAGGACCTGCAGATGCTCCGCGATTTGGGTTTTGACGTGACGTTGACTCCCGCGCCGGCCAAAGCGGCGCACTCGGGCACCTGCTGCGCCCATTAAGTCATGCCTTCCGGCCTTTGGCGTGAGCTCGAAGAAGAACTCGCCGCGCTGAAGCGCGGAAACCTCCACCGATCGGTCGCCGCGGTCCAGCGCCGCCGCGCCGGAACGTTTTCCTCCGAAGGCGAATCCCTCGTCAATTTCGGCTCCAACGACTATCTCGGCCTTTCGTGCGATCCGCGGCTGGCGGCCGCCTGCTCGAAAGCGGCTTCCCGCTGGGGCGGCGGCAGCGGCGCCTCGCGCCTGGTCTCCGGCAACCTCGGCGTTCACGTGGAGCTCGAGGGCGCTCTCGCGGATTTCAAAAAGGAAGAGGCTGCGACGGTGTTTTCTTCCGGGTATCTCGCCAACCTCGGCGCCGTCACGGCGCTGCTCGGCGAGAAGGACGTGGTCCTCGTCGACCGGCTGAATCACGCGAGCCTTCTCGACGCCGCCCGGCTCAGCCGCGCCAAGCTCTGGGTCTATCCGCACGCGGACGCCGGCGAAGCGGAGCGCCTCTTGTCCAGGGCCGGCGGTTTCCGCCGCCGTCTCGTCGTGACGGATGCCTATTTCAGCATGGACGGCGACGTCGCGCCGCTCGCCGCGCTCGTTTCGGCCTGCCGCCGGCATGACGCCTCGCTTCTCATCGACGAGGCGCATTCGACCGGCGTGTACGGTCCCACCGGCGCCGGCTGCGCCGAGGCGGCCGGACTGACGGGCAAGATCGACGTGACCGTCGGGACGCTCTCGAAGGCTCTGGGCGGCGTGGGCGGCTTCGTCGCCGGAAGCCGCCTCTTGAAGGAATACCTGACGAACCGCAGCCGTCCCTACATTTACACGACCGCCCCCGCCCCGGCCGCCTCGGCCGCCGCGCTGGCCGCTTTGAAGATCCTCCGAAAAGAGCCCCTCCGGCGGGCGCGACTCTGGCGGGGGATCCGCCGCTTTCGGGAGGCGGCGGTGAAACACGGCTTCGATCTCGGCGGTTCCGAAGGCCCCGTCGCCCCGATCGTGATCGGCGATCCGGCCAGGACGGTGCGCCTGGCCCGGCGTCTTCGCGAGGACGGCTTTTACGTTCCCGCCATCCGTTTTCCTTCCGTCCCCAAAGGCGGCGACCGCCTCCGCGTGTCGATCACCGCCGCCCATTCGTCCGCCGATCTCGACGGGCTCATCGCGGCGCTCGTGCGCGCGCGCGGAGCGGCCCGGTGACGCGCGCTTCCGAGCTCGAGCGCTGGGACAAGAAATATGTCTGGCACCCGTTCACGCAGATGAAGGATTGGCTGGGCGGTCCGGTGGTCGTGATCGAGCGCGGGGAAGGGAACACGCTCGTCGACACGCGAGGGCGGCGGTACCTCGACGGGGTCTCGTCGCTCTGGTGCAATGTCCACGGCCACCGCGTGCCCGAGATCGACGCCGCCGTGAAGAAGCAGCTCGGGAAGGTCGCGCATTCGACTTTCCTGGGCCTTTCCAACGTCCCCGCGATCCGGCTGTCGAAAAAACTCCTCGCCGTCGCGCCGAAGGGGCTCACCAAGGTTTTTTACGCGGACTCCGGCTCGGCCTGCGTGGAGGTGGCGCTCAAGATGGCCTTTCAGTACTGGCGGGCGAAAGGAAGGCCCGCCAAGAAGGGTTTTCTCAAGCTCCGAAACGCCTATCACGGCGACACGCTGGGATCCGTCAGCGTCGGCGGCATCCCTCTTTTTCACGACATTTTTCACCCGCTCCTTTTCAAGACGTTCACCGTCGACGCGCCGTACCGCTACCGGGACTCTTTCGAGGGCTCCGAGCCCGCCTACGCGCGGCACTGCGCCGCGAAGGCGGAAGCGGTCCTCAAAAAGCATCACTCGGAAATCGCGGCGATGATCGTCGAACCGGTGGTTCAGGGCGCGGCCGGCATGCTGACCCAGCCGAAAGGGTATCTCGCGGCGCTCAGGCGGCTGACGAAGAAATACGGCGTCCTCCTCATCGTGGACGAAGTGGCGACGGGGTTCGGTCGCACCGGGAAGATGTTCGCCTGCGAGCACGAGCGCGTGACGCCCGACTTCCTCTGCGTCGCCAAAGGCATCACGGCCGGCTACCTGCCTCTTTCGGCGGTGCTCACGACGGACGAAGTTTACCGCGCCTTCCTCGGCGAGTACGCCGAGTTCAAGGCGTTTTTCCACGGCCACACCTACACGGCCAATCCGCTCGCCGCCGCCGCGGCGGTGGCCAATCTCGATCTCTTCCGCAAGCGCCGGGTGCTCCGGAACCTGCAGCCCAAGATCCGCCGTTTGAGGGAGGAGCTGATCGGAATCTGGCATCTAGACCACGTCGGCAGCGTGCGTCAGGCCGGTTTCATGGCGGGAATCGAGCTCGTGCAGGACAAGAAGACGAAGAAACCTTATCCGCTCGCCGAAAAGCGCGGGATCCGCGTGTGTCTCGAGGCCAGGAAGCGCGGCGTCATGCTGCGCCCTCTCGGGAACGTCCTCGTGATCATGCCGCCGCTTTCGTTCACCGAAGCGGAGATCAAGAAGCTCTGCCGCGTCGTGCGCGAGTGCATCAAGGAGGTCACCGAGTGAAGAAAGCCTGGTTCGTCGCGGGGACCGACACCGGCGTGGGGAAGACCGTGGTCGCAGGCGCGCTCGCGGCGGCGCTCCGGTTGAAAGGCGTCGACGTCGGCGTCATGAAGCCCGTGTCCTGCGGGGGCCGCGAGGACGCGGAGTTTCTCGTGCGGGCGGCGGGGGTGAAGGACGACCTCGACCTCGTCAACCCGGTTTCGCTGCGCGAGCCGCTCTCGCCCAACGTCGCGGCGGCCCGCGAGAAACGGAAAATCGGCCTCGGCGCGGTCCGAAAGGCCTTTCGCGAGCTCTCAAGGCGGCATGAGACGCTCGTGATCGAGGGGTGCGGCGGCCTCCTCGTCCCGGTGACGGACCGCTTTTACGTCCTGGATTTCATCCGGCTTTTTCAGGCCCGGGCGGTGCTCGTCTCGCGCTCGGGCCTGGGCGCGATCAACCACACGCTGCTCAGCCTGGAAGCGCTAAAAAGGCGGGGGGTTCGGCCGCTCGGTGTCATTTACAACCGCCTGTCGTCCGGGCCGCTCACGGTCCCGGAAGAAACGAACCCCGACGTCGTCCGGCGGGCCTCCGGAGTCTCGTCTCTGGGGCTTTTTCCGCATCTCAAAGCGTGCCCTGCCGATTGCGCGGCGAAAGCCTTCGGCAAACATATAGATTTAGGGAAATTTTTGTGATAAATTGGCACTTCCGGCGACCGACGCGCGACGCTTTGCTTCATTAACAAGACTGATCCTTCAAAAACAAGAATGACCGTTGTACAAGAAATCCAGCCGCTGAAAAAAACTCCTCTCTACGACCGTCACCTGGCGCTCCAAGGCAAGATCGTCGACTTCAACGGGTGGGCGCTGCCCGTCTACTACCGCGGCATCATCACCGAGCAC
>DATJEK010000122.1:0-24714 GCA_035496715.1 Candidatus Eiseniibacteriota bacterium
AGCAGCTTTTTTTCAACATGACCCGCTTCCTCGAGCCGCTCGGCATCCGCACGGGGTATCTGGCGCAAAACCTGCCGCCCTCGGAGCGCCGCGAGGTGCTCGCCGGCGCCGCTTCGGGCTCCATCCAGGTGCTCGTCGGCACGCACGCGCTGATCCAGGCCGAGGTCCGCTTCAAGAAGCTCGCGCTCGCGGTGATCGACGAGCAGCACAAGTTCGGCCTCTTTCAGCGGGCGGGGCTCAAGGAAAAAGCGGCGGGCGGAACGGTGCCGCACCTTCTCCTCATGACGGCGACGCCGATCCCGAGGACGCTGGCGATGACGCTGTACGGCGACCTCGACATTTCGACGGTCGCGGAGCTCCCGAAGGGCCGAAGCCCGGTGAAGACCTTCTGGGTCGGCGAGGAGAAGCGGGACGAGATTTACCGCCTGCTCGACGCGCTTCTTTCGGAGGGACGCCAGGGGTACGTGATCTGTCCGCTCGTCGACGACGGCGGAAAACCTCTCGCGGCCAAGAGCGCGGAGGCGGCGTTCAGGGAGCTTTCGTCCCGCTTCCCGGACCGGAAGGTCGCGCTCCTGCACGGCCGCCTCAAGGCCCCCGAGAAAAAAAGGATCATGCAGGACTTCAAAGACGGGCGGATCGAGCTCCTCGTTTCCACGGTCGTGGTCGAGGTGGGCGTGGACGTGCCGAACGCGACCATGATGATCGTCGAGAACGCCGAACGATTCGGCCTCGCCCAGCTGCACCAGCTGCGCGGGCGCGTCGGGCGCGGAACCGAGGAATCGATGTGCGTCCTTTTCTCGAAGGCGCCCGGGGAAGAAGCGTCCGAACGCCTGGCGGCTTTTTCGGAAACGGCGAGCGGGTTCGACATCGCCGAAAAGGACCTGTCGCTCCGCGGGGCGGGGGATCTCGTCGGCGGCAGGCAGCACGGGTTTCCGGCGCTGAGGATCGGCGACCTCTCGCGCGACCTCGACCTGCTGACGGCCGCGCGCGCGGAGGCGGCGGGCGTCGTCGAGAAAGACCCGTCTCTCGCGTCGCCGGAACACCGCGCGTACCGCGAGGCGCTGCGGTCGCGGTTTCCGGTGCCCGACGCGAAGCTGGCGGTGATGGCTTGAGCGCGCGGGCGTTCGCGGCCGGGCTTCTTTTTTTTCTGACGGCGGCGCCGGCCGGCGCGTCCGACGTCCGCGTCACGCGGGACGATGCGGGCTGGACCCTGCGGGTCGACGGCGAGCCGTATTTCGTACGCGGCGTGGATTACCGCGTGACGAAGATCGGGCAGGGGCCGGACGACGGGACGCTCGAGGACTGGGCGACCTACGACGCCGACGGCGACGGGAAGAACGATCCCGCCTACCAGGCGTGGATCGACGCCGACGGCGACGGGCGCCGGGGCGCGGACGAAGCGGCGGTCGGGGATTTCGAGCTCATGAAACGGATGGGCGTCAACACGATCCGCTGGTACGTGAACGATTTCAAAAATCAGGCGGCGCACAAGGAGCTCCTGCGGGATTTGACCGCGGGCTACGGCATCCGCGTCGCGGTGGGCAACAAGTTCGGCGCCTACACGATCGATTCCGGCGCCTCGTGGGAGGCGGGCACCGATTACCGCGACCCCGAGCAGCGGCGCCGGCTGCTCGACAGCGTGCGACGGATGGCGCTCGAGCACAAAGACGAGCCCTACACGCTCCTGTGGCTCCTGGGGAACGAAAACAACCTGCCGTTCACCAACACGAACGCCGCGCGCTTTCCCGAAGCCTACGCGACGCTCGTCGAGGAGGCGGCGAAGCTGCTGCACGAGCTGGACGGCCGTCATCCGGTGGCCGTCGTCAACGGCGACACGAAAGGGATCGGATTGTACCGGAAATATTGTCCGCACGTGGACATCTTCGGCGTGAACGCCTATCGCGGGCCCAAGGGGTTCGGCGGACTCTGGCTTGAGGCAAAAAAGCAGTGGGGCGGACCCGTGCTGGTCACCGAATACGGCGGCTCGTACGCCAACGGCCTTGATGAAGACGCCCAGGCCGATTATCATAAAGGCTGCGTCTCGGACATCGCGGCCAACGCCGCGGGACGGGGCGCCGGAAACGCGCTCGGCGGTTTCGCGTTCGAGTGGCTCGACGAATGGTGGAAGGCCGGAGACCCCTCCTCGCACGCCGAAAAGGGCACCTCCGGGCGCCAGGGAACGGGCGGCGCTTCCTGGACGCAGGAGTACTGCGGCCTCCTTTCCCAGGGCGACGGCCGGTCGAGCCCCCTCGGGAGAAGGACGAGAAAAGTTTACGGGATGTACCGGGAGGCCTGGGCGCGGAAATGAGGATCCTCTCGGGAGAGCTGAAGGGTCGCGAGATCCGGTTCCGTCCCAATCCGCGTCTGCGGCCGACGGCCGACAAGGTGCGGAAGGCTCTTTTCGACACGCTGCGCGAGAAAGCGGACGGCGCGCGGGTGCTGGACCTCTTCAGCGGCACCGGCGCGCTCGGGTTCGAGGCGCTCTCCGGCGGGGCCGCGCACGCGACTTTCGTCGAGTCCGACGCCAACCAGTGCCGGGCGATCCGCGACAATCTCCGCGAGCTCGGCCTCGAGGAGCGCGCGGACGTGCTGCGAGCCGACGCGGTCTCGGCGGCGCGCTCGCTCGCGAAGCGGGGAGAGACCTACGACCTGATCTTCGTCGATCCGCCCTACGAAAAGGGCCTGGCCCAGCAGGCGATGGAGGCGGTGTCGGAGGGGGGCCTGATGCGGGCCGGCGCGCTGGCGGTCGTCGAATGCCGCGCGGCGGAGGAGCTGCCCGCGCGGATCGGCGCGCTCGAGACCGCGCGCACGCGCGTTTACGGCGACACGAAGATCGTCATTTACGGAACGGTTTAACCGAAGGAGGGGAAGTGGCGAAGACGATTCTTATCGCGGACGACGACAAAGGCATCCTGGTCATGATGGAAAGCGTGCTCGCGGGCCGCGGTTACAAGGTGGTCACCGCGAACAACGGGGAGCAGGCGGTGAAAGCCGCCCAGCGCGTCTCGCCGGACCTGATCATCCTCGACGTCCAGATGCCCAAGATGGACGGCGACGAGGCGGCGATGGTCCTCAAGGAAGACGAGGCGACCAGCCGCATTCCGGTGCTCTTCTGCACGGGCCTGCGCACCGACAAGGAAATCGCGGAGGCGCGCGAGGAGAACATCTTCGCCAAGCCCGTCCATTTCGATCTTTTGCTGGAAAAGATCAAGTCGATCCTCGGAGAATGAGCCGGGCATGCCGGACCGGAAAAACCTTCCCCATCTTTTGAAGCTCCTCGAAGACGATTCGCCGGTCGTGCGGGAGGCGGTCGGCCGGGAGCTCGCGGCCTTCGGGCCGGCCCTGCAGGACGAGCTCTCGAAACTCGATCCCCCGCCCCCGCCGTACCAGCGCCGCGCCGTGAGGGAGTTCCTCGCCGAGCGGCGGCGGAACGCGCTGCGCGAGGCGTGGACTCCCTGGCTCGACCAGCCGGACGGCCCCGGGAAACTCGAGTCCGCGCTCGGCCTCCTTTCCGAATACCTGAGCGCCGTCCCCGCGTCCCGGCTCGGCGCGCTTCTGGACGGCCTGGCGAACGACTACCGCGCGGCTCATGACGAGCCGGAGGCGGGGCGGCTCGCCGATTTTCTCTTCCGCCGCATCGGCCTGAAGGGCGCGGTGACCGATTACTACAATCCTCTCAACAGCGACCTCGTCTACGTGGTCGAAGAAAAGCGCGGTCTGCCGATCAGCCTCGCGTGCGTGTACATCCTCGTGGGCCGCCGTCTGGGTCTGGAGATCGGCGGGTGCAATCTTCCCGGCCATTTCATGGCCCGGATCGAGCGCGAGGGACACACCGTGCTCGTCGACTGTTTCGACGGCGGCCGCATGATCGAGGAGGGCGCCTTCGCGGACCTGGCGGAAACCAGTTCGCTCGAATCGCTCGGCGAAACGGTTCGCAAAAGCGCCGACACCGAGACGATCGTCGCGCGCGTCCTGGCCAACCTCATCAACGCCTACCAGAGCGGAGGCGGGGAGGAGGAGGCCCATTTCATAGCCGAGCTGCAGGAACAGCTCGAAAGCCGCCGCGGCGGCAGCGCCTGAGCGTCCCGCCCCGATTTTCCTAAGTCCATACGTTGACGCATATTCGGCGATGGGTTATGATGGAGCCATGACGCACTCTTTCGTCCGTTCCTCCGTCGGCAAGAAGATCGCGATGGCCGTGACGGGCCTCATCCTGCTGGGCTTCGTCCTCGTTCACATGCTGGGAAACCTCCAGATCTTTCTCGGGCGGGAGACGCTGAACGCCTACGCGGAGCACCTGCAGGATTTCGGACCGCTTCTCTGGGTCGCGCGGCTGGTTCTCCTGACCGCGCTCGTCGTCCACGTCTGGTCGGCGTCCCGGCTGACCTGGGAGAACGCCCGGGCGCGCCCCGTCGGATACGGCTTCAAAGACACGGTCCAGGCCAGCTACGCGTCGCGGACGATGATGATGTCAGGAATCATCGTTTTCCTTTTCATCGTCTATCATCTCCTGCATTACACGCTGTTCGTCGTTCATCCGCAGTACCGCTATCTGATCGACGCGAAGGGCCGCCATGACGTGTACGCGATGGTCGTCCTGAGCTACCAGAACGTGCTCGTTTCCTCGGCCTACGTGCTCGCGATGCTCGCGCTGGCGTTCCATCTGAGCCACGGCATCCAGAGCCTGTTCCAGACGATCGGGTTCAATCATCCGAAGCACACGCCCCGCGTGAAGGCCGCGGGCATCGCCCTGAGCTTTCTCATCCTTTTCGGCAACGCGTCGATCCCCGTCGCCGTGATGGTGGGCGCGCTGCGCCCGCCCGGAGCGCCCTGACCATGAGCCTGAACTCCCGCATCCCCGAGGGGCCGCTGGCCGAGAAGTGGGACCGCCGCCGCTTCGAGATGAAGCTCGTGAACCCCGCGAACAAGCGCAAGTACGAGGTGATCGTCGTCGGCACGGGCCTGGCCGGCGCGTCGGCCGCCGCCACGATGGCCGAGCTCGGCTATTCGGTCAAGAGCTTCTGCTTTCAGGACAGCCCGCGGCGCGCGCACTCGATCGCGGCGCAGGGCGGCATCAACGCGGCCAAAAATTACCAGAACGACGGGGACAGCGTCGAGCGCCTCTTTTACGATACGGTGAAGGGCGGGGACTTCCGTTCGCGCGAGGCCAACGTCTACCGCCTGGCCCAGATCAGCGCGGCGATCATCGACCAGTGCGCGGCCCAGGGCGTTCCTTTCGCGCGCGAGTACGGCGGGACGCTCGCCAACCGTTCGTTCGGCGGCGCGCAGGTCTCGCGCACGTTCTACGCGCGCGGCCAGACGGGCCAGCAGCTCCTGCTCGGCGCCTATCAGGCGCTCGAACGCCAGATCGCCCTGGGGAAGGTCACGATGTTCCCGCGCACGGAAATGCTCGACCTGGTGGTCGTCGACGGGCACGCCAAAGGCATCATCACGCGCGACCTCGTCACCGGCCGCGTCGCGGCCCACGCGGCCGACGCGGTCGTGCTCGCGACCGGCGGCTATTCGAACGCCTACTACCTCTCGACGAACGCGATCGGCTGCAACGTGACGGCGATCTGGCGCGCCCACAAGAAGGGCGCCTTCTTCGCCAACCCGTGCTACACGCAGATCCACCCGACCTGCATCCCGGTCAGCGGCGACTATCAGTCGAAGCTCACGCTGATGTCGGAATCGCTGCGGAACGACGGGCGCGTCTGGGTTCCGAAGAAGAAAGGGGACCGCCGCCCGCCGCAGGAGATCCCCGAGGAGGAGCGCGACTATTACCTGGAGCGCAAATACCCGAGCTACGGCAACCTCGCGCCGCGCGACATCTCGTCGCGGAGCGCCAAGGAAGTCTGCGACGAGGGCCGCGGCGTCGGCGAGACGGGGCGCGGCGTCTACCTCGACTTTTCCGACGCGATCCGCCGGCTCGGCGAGGACGCGATCCGCGAGCGTTACGGGAACCTTTTTCAGATGTACGAGCGCATCACGGGCGAGAATCCCTACCGGTCGCCGATGCGGATCTATCCCGCGCTCCATTACACGATGGGCGGCCTCTGGGTCGACTACCACCTGATGAGCAACCTCCCCGGCCTTTTCGTGATCGGCGAGGCGAACTTCTCCGACCACGGCGCCAACCGTCTCGGCGCGAGCGCGCTGATGCAGGGACTCGCGGACGGCTATTTCATCCTGCCGTACACGATCGGAGACTATTTCGCGACGGGCGGAAAGAAAAAGCCCGCGGCCGACGCCCCCGAATTCAAGAAGGCGGAGTCCGAGGCGGTCTCCCGCGTGAGCCGCCTCCTAGCCGTGAAGGGCAAGCGCACGGCCGAGTCGTTCCACCGCGAGCTGGGCAAGATCCTCTGGGAAAACTGCGGCATGGCGAGGACCGAAGCGACGCTCAAGAAGGCGCTCTCCCTGATCGGCCCTCTGCGGGAGCAGTTCTGGAAGGACGTCGACGTCCTCGGCGGCGGCGAGGAAATGAACAAAGCGCTCGAGCGCGCGGGCCGCGTGGCCGACTTCCTGGAATTCGCCGAGCTCCTCTGCCGCGACGCGCTGCACCGCCGCGAGTCCTGCGGCGGGCATTTCCGCGAGGAGTTCCAGACCGAGGAGGGCGAGGCCCGGCGGGACGACGCGAATTTCTGCTACGTCGCGGCCTGGGAATACAAGGAGGGCGGGGAGCCCGCGCTGCACAAGGAGCCGCTGGTTTTCGAAAACACCCACCTGGCTCAGAGGAGTTACAAATGAACCTCAAGCTGAGGGTCTGGCGGCAGAAGGATTCGAAAGACAAGGGCCGTTTCGTCGAGTACGCGGCCCAGAACGTGAACCCGGACATGTCCTTCCTCGAGATGCTGGACGTGGTGAACGAGG
The DNA here is from genome assembly GCA_035496715.1 of Candidatus Eiseniibacteriota bacterium. Lineage (GTDB taxonomy): Bacteria > Omnitrophota > Gorgyraeia > 2-02-FULL-51-18 > 2-02-FULL-51-18 > DATJEK01. Next base: position 6,871 of record DATJEK010000122.1, read on the forward strand.
ACCTCGCCAAAAAAGGCGAGGAGCCCGTCGCGTTCGACCACGACTGCCGCGAGGGGATCTGCGGCATGTGCTCGCTCATGATCAACGGCGTCGCGCACGGTCCCGAACGGGGCACGGCGACCTGCCAGCTCCACATGAGGAAATTCAAGGACGGCGACACGGTGGTGATCGAACCCTGGCGCGCCCGCGCGTTTCCGGTGATCCGCGATCTCGTGGTCGACCGCTCGGCTTTCGACCGCGTCATCCAGGCCGGCGGTTTCGTCTCCGTGAACACGGGAAGCGCTCCGGACGCCAATTCGACCCCCATCGGCAAGGACGTCGCCGAGACCGCGATGGACGCGGCCGCGTGCATCGGCTGCGGAGCGTGCGTCGCCTCCTGCAAGAACGCCTCGGCGATGCTCTTCGTCGCCGCGAAGGTGTCGCATCTGGCGCTCCTGCCGCAGGGCGCCCCGGAGCGGCAGGCGCGCGTCGAGCGAATGGTCGCGCAGATGGACCGCGAAGGTTTCGGCAACTGTTCCAACCAGTACGAATGCGAGGCGGTGTGTCCCAAGGAGATCAGTGTTTCCTTCATCGCCCGGATGAACCGCGAGTACCTGGCGTCCGGCATGGCGCCGCGCCGGGAAGCCCGCACAAGTTCCGATTAAAGGAGAACCCATGACCGAATTCCAAGTCTCGACGCCGCCGCGCACCCCCGGCATCGTGCTGTTCACGGCGGTGCTCAACTTCATCACCGCTTCGTTCTCGCTCCTTGGCGCGGCGTTCGCCGCCGCGGTCCTCGTGTTCGGCAACATCCTCGGCCTGGCGGATTTCGCCGCGCGGCAGCTTTCGAAGGTGAAGCCCGACGTGAGCGCCACGTACGGTCTCAATTTCATCTTCATCCTGCTGCTCCTGTTCAGCCTGGCCGTTTCCGCCTATTTCCTCATGATCGCGCTGGGGCTTTTGCGCGGCAAGAAATACGCCTGGTTCATCCAGATCGCCATGAGCGTGCTGGGGCTCGTGGGGTTCCCGATCTGGACGGTCCTGAACGGCATCATCCTGTTCTGTTTCTTCCGGGAAGAAGTCCGCGACTTCTTCAAGGTCTGACCCATGCCCCTCGTCAAAGCCAAGATCCGCGTGGGCCACAGCCCCGACCCCGACGACGCGTTCATGTTTTACGCGATCGCGCACGACAAGATCGACACCGCCGGCATCACGTTCTCGCACGTGATCGAAGACATCGAGGCGCTGAACCGCCGCGCCATGAAGTCCGAGCTCGAGGTGACCGCCGTGTCGGCGTTCGCTTTTTTCGACGTGGCCGACAAGTACGCGCTGATGCCCTGCGGGGCCTCGATCGGGGACAACTACGGCCCGGTGCTCGTCACGATGAAGTCGACCTACGCCAAGGAGCTCACGGGCAAGAAGATCGCCGTGCCGGGGCTGCACACGACCGCGTATCTGGCGCTGAAGCTTTTCCTGCGCGATTTCGAGGCCGTCGTGGTGCCGTTCGACAAGATCCTCGACGCCGTCCAGAAGGGCGAGGTGGACGCGGGCCTGATCATCCACGAGGGCCAGCTCACCTACGAAAAGCTCGGGTTCAAGAAAGTGGCCGACCTCGGCGAGTGGTTTTACGAGATGACGAAGCTGCCGCTCCCGCTGGGCGTCGACGTGATCCGCAAAAACCTCGGCCGCGACGTGATGCGCAAAGTCACCAAGCTCCTGAAGACCAGCATCGAATACGGCCTGAAGCACCGGACGGAGGCGCTCGAGTACGCGATGAAGTTCGGGCGCGGCATCCCGACGGACACGGCCGACCGCTTTGTCGGCATGTACGTCAACGACTACACCGTCGACATGGGCAAAAAGGTCAAAGAGGGACTCCTGACGCTTCAGCGCGAGGCGCTCGAGGCGGGCCTTCTCAAGCAGATCCACAAAATCGAATTCGTGGACATGTGACGATGGCGGGGAAGGCGGCGGGCGGGAACGCGAGTTTCGTCCAGAAGTCCTCGGGCTGGGTCCGCAAGCCCGGGAAGACGGACGCCGGCCTGCCCGATTATTTCAAGGCGGTGAAGACCTTCCGCTGGAAGGCCGTCGAGAAAGAGTTCGACTGGCACCGCACGAAGAAGGTCAACATCGTCCACGAGGCGGTCGACCGCCACGCGGCGGGCCCGCGAAAGAACAAAGTCGCGCTCTATTTCTGGGATCCGACGCCGTCCCCCGGTTTTCCGAAAGGCCGCGAGGAAAAATACACGTTCCTGGACCTGAAGCGGGAATCCTCGCGTTTCGGCAACGTCCTCAAGAAATTCAGGCTGGGCCGCGGCGAGCGAGTGGCCGTTTTTCTGCCCCGCACGCCCGAGCTTTATCTGGCGATCCTGGGGATCCACCGGGTGGGCGCGATCCCGGTCCCTCTTTTCGAGGCCTTCATGGAGGCGGCGCTTCTCGACCGCCTCGAGGACAGCGGGGCCGCGGCTATCGTGACGGCGCCGGAGCTCCTGTCGCGGATCCCGTTCCCGAAGCTGCCGGACCTGAAGCGCGTGATCCTGTGCGGGGCCGACGCGGCCGCGCTTGAAGACGCGCGCCGGACCACAGGGAAGGACGTCTCGTCGTACGAGGACGAGACCGCCGCGGCGTCTCCCGAGCTCGAGCCGCGCTGGCTGACCGTCGACGACGGGCTCGTGATCCATTACACCTCGGGTTCCACGGGAAAATCGAAGGGCGTCCTTCACCGGCAGTACGCGATGGTCGGTCATTACCAGACGTCGAAGTGGACGCTGGATCTGCGGGAGGACGACGTCTACTGGTGCACGGCGGATCCGGGCTGGGTCACCGGCACCTCCTACGGCATCTATGGACCCTGGACGCTCGGCGTCTCGAGCCTCGTCCTCGGCGGACGTTTCTCGGCGGAGCGCTGGTACCGGGCGATCGAAAAATTTCAGGTGAGCGTCTGGTACAGCGCGCCGACGGCGTTCCGGATGCTGATGTCGCAGGGAGCGCCGCTCGCGAAAAAATTCAGCTTCAAGAGCCTGCGCCACATCTGCTCGGTGGGCGAGCCGCTCAACCCGGAGGCGCTGCGCTGGATCCGCGACCGCACGGGCATCGCGCCGCACGAGACGTGGTGGATGACCGAGACGGGCATGCACATCGTCTGCAACTACCGGAGCCTCGATTTTCCGATCGGCGCGACGGGCCGGCCGTTTCCCGGCACGTACGCCACCGTCGTGGACGACGCGGGGAAGGAGCTGCCGCCGAACACGCTGGGCAACCTCGTGGTCCGCGTGGGATGGCCCTCGATGATGACGGCGATCTGGCGGAACAAGGCCAAGTACGACGAGTATTTCCGCCTCAAGGGGTGGTACCTCTCGGGAGACACCGCCTATCGCGACAAGGACGGCGTGATCTGGTTCGCCGGGCGGGCCGACGACGTGATCAAGACGTCGGGGGAGCGCGTCGGGCCGTTCGAAGTGGAGAGCGCGCTCGTGCAGCACCCCGCGGTCGCGGAGGCGGGGGTCATCGGCAAGCCGGACGCGGTCCGCGGGCAGATCATCAAGGCGTTCATTTCGCTGCGGACGGGTTTCTCGCCGTCCGACGCGCTGAAAGAGGAGATCGCGGAGTTCGTGAAAAAGAACATGGCCGCGCATACCGCTCCGAGAGAGATCCAGTTCTGCGAGCGCGTGCCCAAGACGCGTTCGGGCAAGATCATGCGCCGCGTGCTGCGCGCCTGGGACCAGGGCCTCCCGGTCGGCGACGTCAGCACCATGGAAGAATAGAAAGGGCACCCATGTTCGACAAGATGAAGGGGATGATGGACCAGTTCCAGATGATGCAGCGACTGATGAAGGACGAGAATTTCCGCGCGTTCCTCGCGCACCCGAAAGTCCAGGAGCTCTTCCGCGATCCCGAGTTCAAGGAGGTCGCGAAGTCCCGGGACTTCGCGAAGATCTCCGGGCATCCCAAGTTCGCGGCGCTCGCGCGGGATCCCGAAGTCGCTCAGCTCATGGCCAAGCTCAACCCGCAGTCGTTCCTCCAGCCATGAGGACCTTCCGAGCTCTCCGGCAGGCCCTCCTCCTGGCGGCCGTCTTTCTTTCGGCGCCGGCCTGGGCGGCCCAGCGGGTCGAGCTGAAGGACGTCGATCAGGACGGATTCAAGGAGACGCGCGAGACCTACGAGAACGGCGCCCTGGCGACGGTCGAGCTCGACAAGAACAAGGACGGCAAGTTCGACAAGAAGTTTTATTTCGAGAAGGGCATGAAGGTCCGCTCGGAGGCCGACACCGATTTCAACGGCGTCGTCGAAAGCTGGGTCACTTACGACAGCGCGGGGAAGATGGCGCTCCTGGCCAAGGATTCGAACGCGGACGGCAAGCCCGACAAGTTCCAGAAGATGCTCAAGGGCCCGCAGCTCCTCCTCAAGGAATACGACATGAATTTCGACGGCCGGATCGACCACCGGAAAATCGTCGAATGGACGATGATCCGCTATTCTCCCGGCACCCCGAAGACGCCGGGATACCGAAACGTCATGCGCGAGGAGGACAGCGACTACGACGGGAAGATCGATCTTTACCGGGAAAAAGGCAACAAAGACCCGAAAAAGAAAATCGGGGAACCGATGGACCCCAAGCACGCGGAAAAAGACCCCGACAAGCCCAAGCCGGCCGCGGCGGGCGGGGGCGGAGGGGCGAGCACGAAAGACCGTCTCGACCGGCTGATCGACACGATGAACGAGCGGTACGGCCTCGAGGACATCGAGGGCTACGCGGTCGACGCGACGGATGTGGAGAAGGCCGCCGCGAAAAAAGCCAAAGCGCCCAAGACCGCCAAACCGTGAAGATCGCCGGCGCCGGGACGAGCGGGCTTATCGGGTCGTCTCTGACCGCCCGGCTGGTTTCCCGCCACACCTTCGTCCGCCTGCGCCGTCCCGTGTCCCCCGAATGGGACGCGGCGATCGACGGCGCGGACGCGGTCATCAATCTCGCCGGAGAAAACATCGCCGGACGCCGCTGGACCCCCGCGCAGAAAATGGAACTGATTCAGAGCCGCCTCAAGACCACGCGCGCGGTCGTCGACGCGATCGAGCGCGCCCGCGTGAAGCCGCGGATCCTCCTCAACGCGTCGGCGACCGGTTTTTACGGCCCGCGAGGGGACGAGCCGCTCGGAGAAGAGTCGCCGAAGGGCGCGGGTTTTCTCGCCGATCTCTGCGCGGAATGGGAGCGGCAGGCGCGCCGCGCCGAATCGATGGGAGTGCGCACGGTGCTTCTTCGGACGGGCGTCGTCCTGGCTAAAGAGGGGGGAGCGTTGGCGAAAATGCTGCCCGCGTTCCGCCTGGGGCTGGGCGGCCCGCTCGGCAGCGGCCGGCAGTATTTCAGCTGGATCCATCTCGACGACGAGGTCGCGGCGATCGAGTTTGCGCTCGAAAACGACTCGGTCCGCGGGCCCGTGAATCTGACCGCTCCGAACCCGGTCACGAACGAGGAGTTCACGCGGGCTCTCGCCCGGGCGCTGGGCCGGCCCGCCGCGTTTCGCGCGCCGGCCAAGGCGCTGCAGATTCTCCTCGGTGAAATGTCGGAACTGCTTCTGACCGGCCAGAACGTCAGGCCCGGCGCTCTCCAGCGGCAGGGGTTTCGTTTTCGTTATGAGACGGTCCAACCGGCATTAGTAGACTTAATTTCTAGATAATCTTTTTTTCCATCCAAAATGTGCTTGTCAATCCTCTTTCCGGATGTTATCTTAATTGTCTCTTGATACAACCCTAGGAGACGCATGTCTACTTTTTTAGCGAATAAGAAAGATTATACGGCGAAGAAATGGCAGGTCGTCGACGCCCGCGGCCAGGTGGTCGGCCGCCTCGCGGCGCGGATCGCCCGCATCCTGAACGGCAAGAGCGAAACCGATTACACGTGGCATGTCGAAACGGGCAGCGGCGTGATCGTCATCAACGCCGAGCACGTCCGGGTCACCGGCACGAAAACCAAGAGCAAGGCCAAAACGAAAATTTATACGTCGTTCTCGGGTTATCCGGGCGGCATTTACCGCCGTTCGTTCGAGACCATGATGAAGAAAGACCCGACGTTCGCCATCAAGCACGCCGTGAAAGGCATGCTGCCCAAGTCGCGGCTCGGCAAGCGCATGATCACGCGCCTTCTCGTGTACGCGGGCGCCGAACATCCGCACGCGGCGCAGAAACCGAAGAAAATGCCCACAAAGGAAATCCGATAAATGAGCACTTCCACGAATCCGACCCGCCCCGCCAAGAAGCCGCTCATGAAGGCCCCGTTCGAGCGTGAAACGGCCACGGGCCGCCGCAAGGAAGCGACGGCGCGCGTCCTCCTTTACAAGGGCACCGGTCAGATCCAGGTCAACAAGCGGCCGGTCGCCGATTATTTCGGCCGCCCGACCCTGCAGATGCTCGTGCGCCAGCCGCTCGAAGCGATGCAGTTGAACGACAAGATCGACGTCATCGCGAACGTCCGCGGCGGCGGGCTCGCCGGACAGGCGGGCGCGGTTCGTCACGCGATTTCGCGGGCGCTCGTGCATTTCGACGAGACGCTGAAGCCGCTGCTGCGCAAGGGAGATTACCTCACGCGCGATCCGCGCATGAAGGAGCGCAAGAAATACGGGCGCAAGGGAGCGCGACGCCGCTTCCAGTTCTCCAAGCGCTAAACAGCCCGGCTTTCGCATCGAGACGAAGATTCCAGAAAAGTTGTAAGTCCAATGAAAGCCGAGCGTTACGCTCGGCTTTCTTTTTTTATTTTTGACACACGGATAAAAGGTCTCTATAATGAGCCTTTTCTAAATAAGGCGGTAACTGATTGGCATGAAAAAACTTAAAGTCGCCGTCGTCGGCGCGACCGGATACACCGGTGAAGAACTCGTGCGTCTCCTCGTGAAGCATCCCGGCGCGGAAATCGTCTACGTCTCGGGCAAGGAAGACCGCGACGTGAAGATCCATGAAATTTTTCCCTACCTGCGCAACTCTCTGACCCTGGACTGCCGCGCGTTCTCTGCCGAAGAGGCGATCGAGAAATGCGACTTCGCGTTTCTTTCGCTGCCTCACACGGTCTCCATGCAGGTCGCGCCCCTTTTTCTCAAGGCGAAGAAGAAGGTCGTCGACGTCAGCGCCGATTACCGGCTGCGCGACGAAAAGGTGTACGAGAAATTCTACAAAGTTTCGCACAAGGACACGGCTAATCTCCGTCACGCCGTCTACGGGCTGCCCGAAGTCAACCGCGAGAAGATCCGCTCCGCCACGCTGGTGGCCAACCCCGGCTGCTATCCGACGGGCTCGATCCTCGGCGCGCTGCCGGGACTGCGTCGCGGGTTTTTCGACGCCTCGACGATCGTGATCGACGCCAAGAGCGGCGTCACGGGCGCGGGACGCAAGGCGGACAAATCCCTCAACTTCTCCGAAGTGAACGAATCGTTCAAGGCCTACAAGCTGTTCGAGCACCAGCACGTGCCGGAGATCGACCAGGAGCTCGGCCGCGCGGCGCGGCAGGACCTGAGCGTCGTGTTCGTGCCGCATCTTTTGCCGGTGAACCGCGGGATCCTGAGCACGATCTACGTGAAGCTCAAAAAGAAGGCCGACACGGCGTCGCTGACGGCGGCGTACCAGAAATTCTATGAAGGCGAGCCGTTCGTGAATGTCTACGCCTCCGGCCGCCTGCCCGAGCTCAAGAGCGTCGCGATGACCAATTTCTGCGACATCGGCCTGCGCGTCAACGAGGAGAAGAAGCTCGCCGTGATCGTCGCGGCGATCGACAACCTCGGCAAGGGCGCGGCGGGCCAGGCGGTCCAGAACATGAACCTGATGTGCGGCTTCGACGAGACGGCGGGCCTGCCATGAAGATGATCCAGGGCGGCGTCACGGCCCCGCTCGGCTTCAAGGCCAGCGGGATGTACTGCGGCATCAAGAAGTCCAAGAAGCGGGACCTGGCGCTCATCGTGTCCGAACGCATCTGCGACGCGGCGGGCGTGTTCACGACCAACAAGGTCCAGGCCTCCTGCGTCGTCATCGACAAGGAGCACCTGCGGGATTCGAAGGCGCAGGCGATCGTCGCCAACTCCGGGAACGCCAACTGCATGACGGGCGAGAGCGGGTTCGAGAACTCGCGCACGATGGCGGCCCAGGTGGCGCGCCTCCTGCGCATCCGCAAAAAAGACGTGCTGGTCGCCTCGACCGGCGTGATCGGGAAGCCGCTGCCGATCAAGAAAATGGTCGAAGCGATGCCCGAGCTGGTGACGCTGCTGTCGCGCGAGGGGAGCGAGCACGCGGCGGCGGGCATCCTCACGACGGACCGCCTGATCAAGGAGATCGCGGTCGAGATTCCCGTGGCCGGCCGCCGCGTCCGCATCGGCGCGATCGCCAAGGGGGCGGGCATGATCCATCCCCAGATGGCTGTCCACGCGCCGAAGCACGCGACGATGCTGTGCTTCGTCACGACGGACGCCGACATCACGCCCGCCGCTCTCCGGGCCGCGCTCGACCGGGCCGCCCAGAGAACCTTCAACACGATCACGATCGACGGCGACATGTCGACGAACGACATGGTGCTGATCCTGGCCAACGGCATGGCCCTCAACAAGACGATCGCGGAGAAGACCGATGAGTTCCGCGAGTTCGGCCGCGCGCTCGAAACGATTTTCCTCGCGCTGGCCAAGCAGATGATCCGCGACGCCGAGGGCGCGACGAAGTTCGTCGAGGTCGTCGTCCGCGGCGGGCAGTCCCGCGAAGACGCCCGCCTCGCGGCCAAGACCGTCGCCAGCTCCGCGCTCGTCAAATGCGCGCTTTTCGGCTGCGACCCCAACTGGGGCCGCATCGCCGCCGCCGTCGGCCGCTCGGGCGCTCACGTCGACCCGTGGAAGATGCAGATCTATCTCGGCTCCGAGCTGGTGCTGAAAAACGGCGGACGGGTGAAAAAGAAGGCGGCGATCCTCAACCGCGTGTTCGCCCAGAAGAACATCAAGATCACGGTGGATCTGGGCGTCGGCCGTTACGCGTCGACCGCCTACACCTGTGACTTCTCAACCAACTACGTGCGGATCAATTCCGCCTACCGAACCTGAGCGGGGACGACATGCTGGAGATGATCAAAAAGGCCGACGTCCTCATCGAGGCGCTGCCGTACATCCAGAGTTTCTACGACAAGACCGTCGTCATCAAATACGGCGGCGCCGTTCTCACGGACACCGTGATCCGGCGCAACGTGCTGGAAGACATCGTGTTCATGAGCTACGTCGGGATGCGTCCGGTCCTGGTGCACGGCGGCGGGCCCTACATCTCGAAGCGGATCGAGGAGCTCGGCAAGGAGACCCGGTTCGTCCGCGGCTACCGCGTCACCGACGAGGAGACGATGGAGATCGTCGAAGAGGAGCTCTCGAAGGTCAACCGCGACATCGTGCGCGAGATCATCTCGCTCGGCGGAAGCGCCATCTCGCTCTCGGGCAAGGAGGACCATCTCGTCGAGGTCAAGAAGCACGCGGACATCGAGGGGGAGGACGTCGGGTTCGTCGGCGACGTCACGAAGGTCAACGGGGACGTGATCCAGCGCATGATCACCAGCGACATCATCCCCGTGATCTCGCCGGTCGGCATCGGCAAGGACGGTTTCGCCTACAACGTGAACGCCGACAATGTGTCGGCGGAGATCGCGCGCTCGCTCGGGGCGCTGAAGCTCGTGCTCCTGACGAACGTGCGCGGGATCCTGAAAGATCTCACGAAGCCGGAGTCGGTGATCTCGCACATCACGCTGGCCGACATCGAGGACCTGATCGAGAAAAAGGTCATCGCCGGCGGCATGATCCCCAAGGTCAAGGCCTGCACGCGCGCGCTCGAGCGCGGCGTGAAGAAGACGCACATCATCGACGGCCGGATCCCGCACGGGATCCTGCTCGAGATCTTCACCGACAAGGGCGTCGGCACCGAAATCGTGAAACGGTAACCATGGACTATCGAAAAACCATCCGGCTCTACTACGACTACGTGATCCCGTCGTATTCGAAGACGCCCCTCGTCCTGGAGCGCGGGCGGGGCACGCGCGTCTGGGACTCGCGCGGCGAGGAATACCTCGATTTCTTCCCCGGCTGGGCCGTCAGCGGCCTGGGGCACTGCCACCGGCGCGTCGTCGAGGCGGTCAAGCGCCAGGCGGAGCTCCTGATGCACGTCTCGAACAACTACTACCACGAACAGCAGGGCCTCCTCGCCGAAGAAGTGATCCGCCACTCATTCCCGGGCAAGGTGTTCTTCTGCAACTCGGGCGCGGAGGCGAACGAGGCCGCGTTCAAGCTCGTGCGGAAGCTCGGCAACCCCGCGCGCAACGAGATCATCACGATGGACCGCTCGTTTCACGGCCGCACGCTGGGGACGATCGCCGCGACGGGCCAGAAGAAGTTCCGCGAGGGCTTCGAGCCGGACGTGCCCGGGTTCGCGTCGGTGCCGTTCAACGATTTCGGCGCCCTCGAGCGCGCGGTCACGCCGAAGACGATCGCGGTGATGCTCGAGCCGATCCAGGGCGAGGGCGGCATCCGCGTCGCCGACGCCTCGTATCTTTCGCAGGTCAAGCGGCTTTGCCACGACAAGAAACTCTACCTCATCTTCGACGAGGTGCAGACCGGCATGGGCCGCACGGGCCGGATGTTCTGCTACAAGAATTACGGCGTCGAGCCCGACGTGATGACGCTCGCCAAGTCGTTCGGCGGCGGCTTTCCGGTCGGGGCGATGGTCGCCCGCCGGGAGATCGCCGACGTCCTCCAGCCGGGCACGCACGCGACGACGTTCGGCGGCAGCCCGCTGGCCTGCGCGGCCGCGCTGGCCGTGTTCGAGGCGATCGAGAAGGAAAAGCTCCTCTCGAACGCGGTGATCATGGGCTCGCACCTTTTCAAGAGGCTGAACGAGTTGAAGAAGAGGAACCCGGTCGTCCGCGACGTGCGCGGCATGGCGCTGATGGCGGGCGTCGAGCTCGACATCGACGGCAAGGGCGTTTACGAGGAATGCCTGAAGCGCAGGCTCCTCATCAATTGCACCCAGGGCAACGTGCTGAGACTGATGCCGCCGCTCGTGGTGAAGGAAAAGGAAATAGACCGCGCGGTCCAGATTCTGGACGAAGTGCTCGCCGCGGAAAGGGAAAGTCATGGCGCACCAGCGTCGAACAAAGAAGGGAGTCGCGTGGCATGAAAAAGAAGAAACAGAAGACCGGCCATAGGCCGAATACGGCGAAATCCGCCCGGCCGAGCCGCAAGTCCGCCGCGCTTTTCGCGGCGAAGGATTTTCTGAGCCTCAAGGAGACGCAGCAGGCGGATCTCGAGGCCCTGTTCCGCCTGGCCGACCGCATGAAGAAATCCCCGGAGGCTTTCCTCTCGAAGTTGAAAGGGAAGTCGGTCGCGCTGCTCTTCCAGAAGCCCTCGGTGCGCACGCGCGTGTCGTTCCAGATCGGCATGGGGGAGCTGGGCGGGCAGACCGTCTACATGGACCCCCAAGAGAATCCGCTGGGCGAGCGCGAGTCGATCAAGGACGTGGCCCGCGTGCTGTCGCGGTACTGCGACGCGATCGTGGTCAGGACGTTCCTGCATTCGGACGTCGAAGAGCTGGCGCGCCACGCGACGGTGCCCGTGATCAACGGCCTGAGCGACACGTTTCACCCGTGCCAGACCCTCGCCGACCTCTTCACGATCCGGGAGCGGTTCCGCTCGCTCGAGAAGATGAACATCGCCTACATCGGCGACGGCAACAACGTGCTGAACTCGCTCCTCTACGGCGCGGCGAAAGTGGGCGCCCACCTGGCGATCGCCACGCCCCGCGGCTACGAGCCGAGCGAAGAGGTGCTGAAGGACATCAAGCTGATCGCGCGCGAGACCGGATCGAAGATCACGCTCTCGAACAACCCGTTCACCGCGATCAAGAACGCCCACGCGATCTACACCGACGTCTGGGTCAGCATGGGCCAGGAGAAACAGCGCGACCAGCGCCTGCGAGATTTCCAGCCGTTCCAGGTGAACGGCGCGATCATCAGCAAGGCGCCCAAGGACGCGGTGGTCATGCACTGCCTGCCCGCGCACCGCGGCGAAGAGATCACCGACGAGGTGATCGAGAATTCGCGCTCGGCGATCTTCGACCAGGCCGAGAACCGGCTGCACACGCAGAAGGCGCTCCTCCACATGCTCTTAACCCGCAAACCCATAAGGAAGAAATCCTAAATGAAGAAAGTCGTTTTGGCGTATTCGGGCGGCCTCGACACGTCGGTCGCCATCCATTGGCTGAAGGCCCGCGGCTACGAAGTCGTCGCCTACATGGCGGACGTCGGTCAGGAAAAAACCACGACCGCCGCGATCAAGCGCGCGAAGGTCGCCGGAGCCTCCAAGGTCGTCGTGAAGGACCTGAAGAAAAAGTTCGTCACCGACTACGTGTGGCCCGCGCTCCGCGCCGGCGCCGTGTACGAGGGACGCTACACGCTCGCGACCGCGCTTTCGCGGCCTGTGATCGCGGCCGAACAGGTCGCCGTCGCGCACGCCGAGAAGGCGACCGCGGTCGGCCACGGCTGCACCGGCAAGGGCAACGACCAGGTCCGCTTCGAGGTCACGATCCAGGCGCTCGACGCCTCGCTCGAGATCCTCGCGCCCGTGAGGGAGTGGGAATTCCGCTCGCGCGACGAGGAGATCGACTACGCCCTCAAGCACCGCATCCCGATCGACATCACGAAGAAGAGCTCGTACTCGATCGACAAGAACGTGTGGGGCGTTTCGGTGGAGTCCGGCATCCTCGAGGACCCCAATGCCGAACCGCCGGTCGATTCCTTCCAGTGGACGCGCGGCGCCGAGAAGCGCAGCCCCAAAGAGCGCGTGATCGAGGTGGATTTCCAGCAGGGCGTGCCGGTCGGGCTCAACGGCAGGAAGCGCGACCCGCTTTCGCTCATCGCGGAGCTCAACACGCTCGGCGCCGAGTACGGCATCGGCCGCATGGACATGATCGAGAACCGCCTCGTGGGCATCAAGTCCCGCGAGACGTACGAGGCCCCGGCCGCCACGATCCTCATCCAGGCCCATAAGGACCTCGAGAGCCTCGTGCTCGACCGCGAACTCCTTCACTATAAAGAAGGCGTCGCTCAGAAATACGCCGACCTCGTCTATTACGGTCTCTGGTTCACGCCGCTGAAGCGGGCGCTCGACGCGTTTGTCGACGACACCCAGCGGAAGGTCACCGGCACCGTGCGCGTGAAGCTGCGCAAGTACTCCTCGCACGTCGTCGGCCGCCGCTCGCCGCACTCGCTCTACAACGAGAGCCTCGCGACGTACGGCTCGAAGGACAAGTTCGACCAGAAGCTCGCCAAAGGTTTCATCGACCTCTGGGCGCTTCCTTACCGGAACCGCGGGGGAAAGTAACCGCATGGCCAAGCTCTGGGGCGGCCGCTTCAAAAAGCGCGCCGATCCGCAATTCGAACGCTTCAGCCGGTCGCTTCAGTGGGACAGCCATTTGCTGCCTTACGAACTCAGGATCGACCTCGCCCACGTGCGGGCCCTCAAAGGCGCGCGTGTTCTCACCGCGAAGGAGGCCGGCCGCCTTTCTTCCGCGCTGAGGTCTCTGGAGCGCGGGTACAAGACAGGCCGTCTCAAGCTTGATCGCAACGCCGAGGACGTCCATTCGGCGGTCCATTCGGCCGTCGCGAAGATCGCGGGCCCCCTGGCGGAGAAACTGCATACCGGACGTTCCCGGAACGAGCTGGTCTGTCAGGGCATGCGGCTTTACTGCCTCGACCACGCCCGTCGCATCGCGGCCTCTCTTTCGGCGATCCAGCGCGAATGGCTGCGCCTGGCCGACCGCAACCAGGACGTGCGCATCGCCGGGCGGACGCACTGGGAAAAGGCCCAGCCCGTCGTGCTGTCGCACGTCTTTCTCGCTTACGTCGAGATGCTGGAACGATCGAAGCGGGCCGTCGTCTTCGCGGGGGAGTCGGCCGACGTCTGCGTCCTCGGCAGCGGCGCGCTCGCGGGAAGCACCTTCGCGCTCGATCAAAAACGGATGGCGCGCGAGCTCGGGCTCCGGCGGATCGTTTCGAACAGCTACGACGCCGTGGGGGACCGCGGGTTCATCTTCGCGCTCCTCGGCGCGCTTCAAATGCTGGGGATCCAGCTTTCCCGCATCGCCGAGCAGATCATGCTCGAAAAACTCGCGCCGGACACCGCCTACGAGATCGGCCGGGAGTTCTGCACCGGGTCGTCGATGATGCCGCAGAAGGTCAACGCCGACATGCTGGAGCTGACCCGCGGCGCCTCGGCGGTCTTCGCGGCGAACTTCGCGGGTCTTTCGACGCTGATGAAGGGGACGGCGATGTCCTACAACCGCGACTATCAGTGGGACAAGAAATTCCTGGTCGATTCGGTCGACACCGTCGAGGAGCTCCTGGAAGTCTTCCGCCGGACGGTCTCCACGATTTCCGTCGACAGGCGCGCGGCCGCGCGGCAGGTCAGCGACCCCTTCCTGTACGCCACGGATGTGGCCGACCTCATGGTCCGGAAGGGCAGACCGTTCGCCGAGGCCCATGCGCTGGTCGGCCGGTACGTGACCGAGTCCGAATCGACGGGTGCGCCGCTTTCCGATCTCATGAAGGACGCCCGCGGCTCGTTCGACGCCGACCGCTCGGTGCGCATGAAGAAGACGATCGGCAGCACCCATCCGGACCGGATCAAAGCCGCCCTCTCGGACTGGAAAAAGCGGCTCAGGGCGGACTGACATGCACCGTTTCGAATACCGCGGCAACGAATTCTACTGCGAAGACGCGCGCGTCTCCGAGATCGCCAAGAAAGTCGGGACGCCCTTCTACCTCTACAGCATCGGCACGTTTCTGGACCATTTCCACAAGCTCCGGGACGCTTTCGCCCCCGCGAATCCCCTGATCTGTTTCTCGGTGAAGGCCAACTCCAACCTGACGGTGCTGAAAGCGCTCGTCTCCCACGGCTCGGGACTCGACGTCGTGTCGGGCGGAGAGCTCTACCGAGCCAAGAAGGTCGGCGTGAAACCGGAGAAGATCGTTTTCGCGTCGGTCGGGAAGACCGCTTCCGAGATCGAGCAGGCCGTGCGCGCGGGCATCCTCATGTTCAACGTCGAGACGATCCAGGAGCTCGACGTGATCAACTCCGTCGCGACGAAGCTCAAAAAGATCCAGAAAGTCGCCATCCGTCTGAACCCCGACGTCGCGCCCGACACGCATCACTACATTTCGACCGGGGTGAAGCACAGCAAGTTCGGCATCGACATGGTCACCGCTTACCGGCTCTACACCGACTCGATGCGATATCCGTCTCTGCGTTTCGCCGGGGTGCACATCCACATCGGCTCGCAGATCACCGAGTCGGCGCCGTTCGTGAAGGCCATCAAGAAGGCGCTCGACTTCATCGACCGCGTGCGTGCGGCCGGCAATCCGATCCAGTATCTCAACATCGGCGGGGGCCTGGGCATCGTCTATTCGAAAGAAAAGCCGCAGACCGCCAAGGAGTTCGCGGCGGCCGTCCTGCCGCTTTTCAAGAAACACGACCTCGGGCGGGGTCTCAAGATCATCCTCGAACCCGGGCGGTTCATCTCGGGCAACAGCGGGATCCTGGTCACGAAAGTGATTTACGAAAAGGTCACGCCCGCCAAATCGTTCGTCATCGTCGACGGCGGCATGAACGACCTGATCCGCCCCTCGCTCTACGGCGCCCACCACGAAATCCTTCCGGTCGTGAAGCGGCCGGGCCGCCGGGCGATCGCGCACGCCGACGTCGTCGGACCGGTTTGCGAGAGCGGGGACTTCCTGGCCAAGGACCGCAAGCTCGAGGCCGCCGGGGTGGGCGATCTTCTGGCCGTCATGTCGTGCGGAGCCTACGGGTTCGTGATGTCGTCCAACTACAATTCGCGTCCGCGCGTCCCCGAGATCGTGGTCCGCGGACGGCGTTTCTTCGTCGCGCGCCGGCGGGAGACGCTGGAGGATCTGACGCGCAACGAGGTCATCGTCTCCGGGGCCGTGAAATGAAGACCCTGAATTTCGTCAAGATGGTCGGCACCGGAAACGACTTCGTCCTCGTCGACAACCGCCGCGGCGCGATCGTCAAGGCGCCCGACGCGGCCCGCCGCCTGTGCGACCGGAAGCTGTCGATCGGAGGGGACGGGCTCCTGCTCGCCGAACGCTCGAAGAAGGCGGACCTGCGGATGCGGATCCTGAACCCCGACGGCAGCGAGGCCGAGATGTGCGGAAACGGCGTGCGGTGCTTCGCCAAGTTCGCGCTGGACAAGCGGTTCGCCGGGAAGAGCCTCACGATCGAGACGCTGGCCGGCTTGATCCGGGCGGACGTCAAAGGCGACGTCGTGAAGGCGCGCATGATCGACCCGTCGGACCTGCGGATGGATCTCACGCTCAGGGTCGACGGGCGCTCCGAGAACGTGCATTTCGTGAACACCGGCGTGCCGCACGTCGTGAAGGTGCTGGATACCGTGGAAGGGGTCGACGTCGAGCGCTTCGGCCGGCTGATCCGCTGCCACGCCGATTTCGCACCGCGCGGGACGAACGCCAATTTCATCGCCTTCCGCGGCGACGGTACGCTGGACGTGCGCACCTACGAGCGCGGGGTCGAGGGCGAGACGCTGGCCTGCGGCACGGGTTCGACCGCCTCGGCACTGGTCGCCGCGAGGCTCAAGGGGCTGCGTTCCCCGGTGCGCGTGCGGACTCACGGCGGCGAGACTCTCAAAATTTATTTCTCGAAAGAAGGCCAGAAGTTCTATGATGTTTACCTGGAGGGTAAAGTGAAAAAGACATTCGAAGGGACGGTGGGCCTGTGAGTTTCCGGGGCTCGATCACGGCGCTCGTCACGCCGTTCAAGAACGGCCGGCTCGACGAGAAAGCGCTCGTGAAGAACGTCCGCCATCAGATCAAGTCCGGCACCGACGGCCTGGTCCCGGTCGGAACCACGGGCGAGTGTCCGACGCTTTCGGTGAAGGAGCACGAGCGCGTGATCCAGATCGTCGTCGACGCGGCCGCCGGCGAAGTGCCGGTGATCGCCGGAACGGGCGCCAACAGCACCGAGGAGGCCATCGTCCTCACGCGCTTCGCCAAGAAGGCGGGGGCGGACGGCGCGCTTTTGGTCACGCCGTACTACAACAAGCCCACTCAGGAAGGTCTCTTCCGCCATTACCAGGCGATCGCCGCCAAGGTCGACATCCCGATCGTGCTCTACAACGTCCCCGGCCGCACCGCCGTGACGATCTCGCCCGAGACCGTCGCGCGCCTTTCGAAGATCCCGACGATCGTCGCGATCAAGGAGGCGACGGGCAGCATGGATCAGACCTCGCACATCCTGTCGCTCTGCGACATCACCGTGCTTTCCGGCGACGATTCGCTGACGCTGCCGCTCATGGCGCTCGGCGCCAAGGGCGTGATCTCCGTCATCTCGAACCTGATCCCCGAGGCGGTCGCCGAGATGGTCGACGCGTACGCGATGGGCCGCCACAAGGACGCGCAGGCGCTTCATTACAAGATGTTCCCGCTCTGCCGCGCGGTATTCATCGAGACCAATCCCATCCCCGTGAAGCGCGGGATGAAACTCCTGGGCTTCTGCTCGGACGAGCTGCGTCTGCCGCTGTGCCCGATGAGCCCGGAGAACGAAAAAAAACTCGTCCAGGCCCTGAAAGATTACGGCCTCAAGCCGGGACGCTGACGTGCCCGTCAAGATCGCCGTCAACGGCGCGCTCGGCCGCATGGGATCCCGCATCCTCGCGATCGCCGAGGCCTCCCCGAAGGAGTTCGAGATCGCGGGCGCCTTCGACCTCAAAAAAGACGCCCTTTCGGCGTCCAAGCTGAAGGGCAAAGGGGTCCTCATCGACTTTTCGAGCCCCGCGGGCACGCCGGCC
>DATJEK010000123.1:0-2197 GCA_035496715.1 Candidatus Eiseniibacteriota bacterium
CTTGGGCGGCAGAGGGATCGGCAGCTGATCCGACGGTCCCGGAGCGGCCTTGGCGGTGACCGGGACGGCCTCCACACGGGCTTGCGCGGGCACCGACACGCCTGCCGCGGCGAGGAGCTGCGTCGCGTAACCCTGCAGCGCCGCTTCCGGAAGAGCCATGAGCTGCTCGATCAACCGCCGGACCTTGACGAGCTCCGCCTGCTTGTTGGCGTTGAAAACGTCGATGTTCGGCTCGATCCCTTCGAGGCCGGCCAGGCGCGCCAGATCGTTCAGGATGCGGAGCGCCGGCTGCTTGTAATCTTTTTTCCAGCCGTCGGAATCGGGCGCTTTCGACAGATACCCGAAAAGCTGGTCGAACACGAGCTTTCCGCGCCGTCCGTTGGCGACCGGCCAGAGGTGCGCGATGTATTCCTTCTCGGCGCCGGTCGCTTTCGCGTAGGCCTCCTCGCCGATCAGGAGACGGTGGCTCTCATGGCCGAACTCGTGCGAGAGGTTCATGTCGATCTGCCCGTCCGTGATCACGCGCAGCTTGTCCGTGCCGTAGTCGGGGTTTTTTCCGAACTCGTTTTCGTAGATGCGCCGCTGGAGCGCGGCCTGGTCCTTCATCGCCGCGAGGTTCTCGGAGACGAGCGTCCGGAGCGCTTTGGAGTCGTCTTTCTTCAGCCGTCCGGTGCTGTACGCCTGCATGAGAAGCAGGTTCAGCCGGTTCACCGTCCCCTGCAGGCGGAACGCCGTTTTCTCTCCGGCCGCACGGTCCTCCTCGTTCGGCTCGGCTCGGCCCGCCAGGGCCGCGGCCTCGCGGGCGAACTCCGCCTCATGCGTTCTGGGGTTGAAACCGAAAGTACCTTCCCGGGTTCCCGTGAGATACTTCGATTCGCCCGGACGCCCGGCGAGGATCCGGTCGACGTCGGAAAGGAACTGGTCCAGGATCTTTTCTTCGCGGCCGTCGGCGGTGAACACGTATTCCTGGACGATCCGGCGGATCTTGTCCTCAAAAATGCGGACGTACTCCCCGTTGCCGAGGCTTTCGGCGATGTTGATCGGCGCTTCCGCGTCTTCCGGCAGCCCGTCGATCCGCTCGTAAACGATCCCCGCCACTTCCACGGTGCGTCCGTCGGCCGTGCGGATGGCCTGGGTGGTCGAGCGCCGCTCCCGATAGGTGCTGAGGAGGATCGGACCGCGGCCGGTCACCCGCGTGATCAGATGGAATCCCTTCTTGTGCAGGTAGCCGTTCAGCGCTTCGGTCGCGCGGAAGAGCGCGTCCGCGTCGGCGGTGTCCCGGAGCGCCAGGACCCGGTCCAGGAGCGACGCGAACTCCGGGCTCACGAGTCCGGCGTGCTCGCGGACCGCGCGATCCTGCCGGTCGTAGCGCGCGCCGTAGAGATAGAGCCCCTGGGCCAGCGGCAGGAGCTCCCCGATCACGTACTCGATCTTCTCGGCCTCGCCCTTGGCGGCGAACGAGGGGGCCACCCCCAGACGCGCGCCGAGCACGGCCTCCTTTTTCTGCACCGCCGCGGCCAGGCCCTTCATGGTCGCCGAGCTGGATTTGCGCGACGGGGCGAACGCCGGCTGAAATTTGTACGAAAGCAGGTTTGCCACGTCCCGCAGCGTCGTCGCGTTGCCGGCGCTCAGGCCCTCCGCCTCCTGGGGCGGGCCCCGGATCTCTTCCAGCCGGCGGCCGCCGGCCTTCTCGAGCTCTTCCCGCGCGGGGGCGAAGATCCTCTCGATCGCCGGATCGAAAACGTTCTGCTGGGTGCCGACGAACTGGTCGTAGATTTTTTTGGACTGATTGACGACGTTCTCGAAGATCTGCTGCGCGAGCTCGGCGTCGTTCAACGGACGGTTGGTGATCGTCAGATAGGCGGAACCGCTTCCGCTGTGCCGGTACAGCTCGCGGCGCATCGCCAGAAGACGGTCGATCTGCTCCGTCAGCTTCTGGCGCCGGGCGATCCGCAGCGCCTGCTGGATCTTCGAATCGAGGACGGCGTAACGGGCCGCCTGATAAGCCTTTTCCTGCGCGTCCCGGCTGTTCTGCCGGATCGTGTTGTACTCGGAGCGGAACGCGATGAGCTCGACCGGGGCCAGGCCTCCGTCGAGCGCGCGGTCGGCGCCCAGCTGCTTGATCTTCCGGAGGAGCGCCGCGGTCTGCGGCGCGACGGAGGGTTTGCCGGCTTTGTCGACGCGCTCCGTGAACGCG
>DATJEK010000124.1:0-3250 GCA_035496715.1 Candidatus Eiseniibacteriota bacterium
CGTGATCCGAGCAGATCCGGCGGGATCGGCTTGCGCCCCGCGAAGCCGTCCTCCTCGCCGTGGTAGAACCCGATGCGGGCCTCGTCGCTCTTCCAGCAGAGGCTGACTTCCTCGCCGTCGATGCGCGCGGGAAAATCCACGAGCCCCACGGTGAAATTCCAGTCGCGGTACGAGCAGCCCAGCTCCTCGAGCTCGCCGAAGAGCTCCTCGAGGCGCTCGATCGAGCGCACGATCTCGGGGTCGTTCTCGGCGCCGGAGCCGACGGCGAGCGAGCGCTCGCGGATCACGCGGCCGGCCTCGAGGATGTCCTCCACGATGCGCCGCACCAGAGGCAGCGTCTGCTCGGCCTCGCGCGGCGTGAAATACCGGGTCCCGCTGGTCATTTGGCGAAATCGTCGAGCACCTCGATCAGCGCGTCGAGGTGCTTCAGGATTTTCGCGGGGATCTCCAGCTCGTTCAGCCGGAGCTTCGCCTGCCGCAGCTGGGAGTGCAGGCGGGTCAGCGCCTCCCCCTTTTCTTCGACGGGGTCTTTGGCCTGGGCGGGGCGCGCGTTCTTCAGGACGTAGCGGATCTTTTTTTTGACCTCGGCGTCTTCCTTGCCTCCCTCGAACACTTCCTCGCGCAGGTCCTTGTACTGCCGCTCGGTGATCGACTCGCTCTCTTTCGCCAGGCGCAGCGCGTTGACCGACTCGTAGCCGGGGATCTCGCGCGGCTTCTTTTCCTCCCACGCGTCCTCGCGCACGAACGAGGGCTCCTCGCGCTCGAGGAACGAGTAGGACTTGAGCATCTTCACGGCCGTCGCCTGGCGGATGCCGATTTCTTTCGCGCAGTAGGCCTCGAACGTGAGGTAGCCCCAGTCCTTGAAAGTCTTGTCCTTGTAGACGGTGAAGAGATAGCGGCCGAGCTCGATCCAGGAGCTCTTGAAGTCCTTCGCGGAGTCGAGAATGCGGTAGCGCAGGGACTCGGGCTCGAGGCCCTGCATCCGCTCTTCGATGTGCTGGATGGCTTTGGTCTTCTGCATGGGATTATTCTACCACCCGCCGGGCCATTTTGAGGACCCAGCGCCGGGGGAACAGGCGCTCGAGGAACACAAGCGAGGCGTTGCGCAGGCCCGCGACGACGAGCGGACGGCCGCGTTCGAGAGCCGACAGGCCGGCGCGTGCGACGGACCGGCTGTCCATCATGACGGCCGTGATCGCCTTCGAGGCCGCGATGTCGCCGCCGCGGAAGAACGCCGTGTCCGTGGCGCCGGGGCAGAGGCAGGTGACCGAGACGCCCGTGCCCTCCAGCTCGTCGTGGAGCGCTTCGGAGAAAAGAAGGACGAACGATTTCGAAGCCGCGTAACAGGCCTCGACGGGGATCGCCTGAAATCCCGCGGTCGAGGCGACGTTCATCACGCGGCCCCAGCCGCCGGCGATCATGCGGGGCAGGAAAAAGTGGGTCAGCGCGACCAGCGCCTTCACGTTCACGTCGATCATGCGCAGCGTTTTTCCCAGATCCGCGTGCGCGAACTCGACGCGCATGCCGAAGCCGGCGCTGTTGACGAGGATGTCGACGGGGAGACCGAGACGGGCGACTTCCGCGTGGATCTCGGCGGGGGCGTCGGGCTGGGCGAGGTCGCGGGCGATCGCGTGAACTTTCGGCCCTCCGGGGACCTCGAGCGAGGCGCGGGCCCGCTCGAGCTTCGCGGCGTCCGAGGCGACGAGGACGAGCGCGGCGCCTTCGGCGGCGAGCAGGCCCGCCAACTCCAGGCCGATGCCGCTCGAGCCGCCGGTGACGAGAGCCGTTTTGCCGGAAAACTTTCCCAACGCCGGCCTCTAGTGGGAGGGACGTCCGCCGGGACGCTGTCCGCCCTGGCCGCCGCGGAAATGCCGGCGGGGCCCGCCTCCGCCCTGTCCGCCGTGTTGCGGCCGGCCGTGGCCGCCCTGGCCCTGACGGTGCTGCGGCCGGCCCTGCGGCGCGGCGCCCTTGCCGTAGGGGAAATCCGGAAGCGTCACGCGGGGGAGCTTCTGGTTGATGATCTTCTCGATCTCGTTCAGCATCTCCTCCTCGTCGGGCGCGACGAGGCTGAAGGCGTCTCCTTCGGCGCCCGCGCGCGCGGTGCGGCCCGCGCGGTGGATGTAGTCCTCGGCCGTCTGCGGCATGTGAAAATTGATCACGTGCGAGATGTCCTTCACGTCGATGCCGCGCGCGGCGACGTCGGTGGCGACGAGCACCTGGCTGCGGCCCTGCTTGAAGTGGTCGAGCGCGTACGTGCGCTGCTGCTGGCTGCGGTCGCCGTGGATCGTCGCCGTGCGGATGCCGGCGCGCTCGAGCGTGCGGCCGAGCTTCTCGGCGGCGACTTTGGTCCGCGTGAAGACGATCACCGACGACATCGTCTCGCCCTGCTGGTTCAGGAGACGCAGGAGAAGGTCGGTCTTCTGCTCGTGCGACACCAGGTAGACCGCGTGGCGGATGCCGGCGGCCGTCGAGGTGCGCAGGCCCACCTGGACCATCTTCGGGTTGTGCGTGATTTTCTTTACCAGGCGCAGGATGTCCTCGGGCATCGTCGCCGACACGATGAGCGTCTGCCGCTTGGGCGGCAGAAGCGAGATGATGCGCTCGACGTCGGGCAGGAAGCCCATGTCCATCATGCGGTCGGCTTCGTCGAGCACGAGCACTTCGAGCGCGCCGAAATCGATGCGCCCCTCGTACACGTGGTCGAGCAGGCGCCCCGGCGTGGCGGAAATGATCTCGACCCCCTCTTTCAACGCCTTGGTCTGCGGGTACATCGGCACGCCGCCGTAGATCGCCAGGCCGCGCAGCGGAACGAAGCGCGAGAGGTTGCCCAGGTGCTCGGTCGACTGGACCGCGAGCTCACGCGTCGGCGCCACGATGAGCGCGCGCACGCCCGGCTTTTTCGCCGGGTTCTCCATGAGGCGGTGCAGGATCGGCAGGACGAACGCGGCCGTCTTGCCGGAGCCCGTCTGGGCGCAGACGATCAGATCGCCGCCCTGGAGGATGGGAGGGATCGCCTGTTCCTGGACCGGCGTGGGATGCAGGTAACCCAGGTCATGGATTCCTTTCAAAATATTCGGGTGAAGCCCTAACTCGTCAAATGACATAACTCCCTTTCTTTGTGGTGGTTACAAACCAGAATCCATGGGCGAAGTAGGATTCGAACCTACGACCCCCTCCGTGTAAAGGAGGTGCTCTAACCAGCTGAGCTATTCGCCCCGATCCATGATAGCATGCGCCGGAGAAATCACGA
>DATJEK010000125.1:0-5140 GCA_035496715.1 Candidatus Eiseniibacteriota bacterium
GCTGACTTTCTAAAGTACGGCCGAAAAATCATCCACCACTTCTGCAAGCATTGCGGCACCCAGCTCTTCGGCCGCGCCGCCGACGGCACGCGGATGGCGATCTCGGTCGCCGTCCTCGACGACCTTCCGGCTGAGGAGCTCGCGAAAGCACCTGTTCGTCTCGTCGACGGCATTCACGACAACTTCAAAGAAGCGCCGGCGTTCTCGGCGCACCTTTAAAAGGAGACCCCCATGCGCTTCCTCATCATCGTCCACTCCGGTCTCCGCAAGTCCCTCGCCGACGGACAGACGCCCGACCCGAAGGCCATGATCGAAATGGGCAAATTCAACGACCAGCTCGCAAAAGCCGGCGTCATGCAGACGGGCGAGGGCCTCGTGCCGTTCAACAAGGCGACGCGGCTCTTTTTCCCGGGCGGGGGAAAGGCCCCCTCGCGCCTCGAGCCGCCGTTCGCAGAGGACTCGTGGATCGACGGGTTCTGGATCTGGAACGTGAAATCCAAGGAAGAGGCGGTCGAGTGGGCGAAGAAGGCGCCGATGGAAGACGGTGCGACGCTCGAGATCCGGAAGATCGCCGGTCTCGAAGACTTCGGACCCGACTTCGCCGAGAAGCTCAAAGCGGCTTCGATCCGCAAATAAGGATTTTATCCGTGGGCAAAGTCAAAGTCGCCGGATTCTCGGTCTCGATGGACGGTTTCGGCGCGGGCCCGGGCCAGGACCTGCAGAACCCGATGGGCAGAGGGGGGATGCAGCTTCATCCGTGGCTCCTCAAGACCCGGATGTTCCGGAAAATGTTCGGGCAGGATGGCGGCTCGACCGGCGCCGACAACGATTTCGCGGAACGGTCGCAGCAAAACGTGGGCGCGTGGATCCTGGGCCGCAACATGTTCGGGCCCGTGCGCGGTCCCTGGCCGAACGATGAGTGGAAGGGCTGGTGGGGCGACGAGCCGCCGTATCACGTGCCCGTTTTCGTTCTGACGCATCACGCGCGGGACCCGATCCCCATGAAGGGCGGCACGACTTTTTATTTCGTCACGGACGGCATCGAATCGGCCCTGAAAAAGGCGAAAGAGGCCGCCAAGGACAGGGACGTCCGGATAGGCGGCGGCGTCTCCACGGTGCGCCAGTACCTCCGGGCGGGCCTGATCGACGAGATGCACCTGGCTTTTTCGCCGGTGTTTCTGGGCCAGGGCGAGAATCTGCTGGCCGGCATGGATCTGCCGGGTTTGGGTTTCAAGCCGGTGGAACGCGTCGTGACCGATGAAGCGACCCATTTCGTTTTGAAAAAATAAAGGAAGGCGCCATGACCCGCGGAGAGGGGACGCCGGAGACGAAGGGCGTCCGCGTGCAGCTGCTTGCCAGCGTCGATCTGGGCCACGAGATCGCGGGCCTGGAAGGCCGCCAATTTCGCATGCGCCTGGTGACGATCGAGCCCGGAGGCGTCTTCGGTCCGGTCCACGACCACAAAGACAGGCCCGGCATCGTCTACGTCCTGCAGGGGACGATCACCGACCATCGAAACGGGGTCGCCACGGACTACGGCCCGGGAGTGGGCTGGCCCGAGGACAGGAACACCCTACACTGGCTCGAGAACCGAGGAACGATTCCGGCGGTGGAGATCTCGGTCGATATCGTCCGGCAGGCGTAAGGCCGGGCCGCCCGCTGTGATATAATACGCCTATCGCACCCTCCGATCCCAACCCAAGGGAGACCGACATGCCCCGCATCCTGACGATTCTCGCGGTTATTCTCGTTTTCATGACGGCCGGCTGCGGCCGGGAAAAGAGTCCCAGCCTCAAAATCGATTCCTCGTCGAAGGAAACCCCGGTGACTCCGCAGGACCCCAACGTCCTCCGGCAGGTGAACAAGGACGTCCAGATCACGACCGTGGACGCGACGACCTCGGACAACGGGCAGGCGGACGAGAAAGACGAGACCGGCGCCGTCGCGGTGAAGGCGAAATACTGAGCGGCCCGCAGGCTTTCTACCAGCACGTCTTAATCTTCCTCGAAGGCCTGGGGCCTTTCGGGCCTCTCGCGTACATCCCTCTTTATGTCCTGGCGACGCTCGTCTTCGTGCCGTGTCCCGTTCTCACCCTCGCGGCGGGGGCGCTTTACGGCGTGCCCATGGGGTTCGTTCTGGCCTCGATCTCGTCCGTCCTCAGCGCGGGCGGCTCGTTCCTGGCGGGGCGCTACCTGTCCAGGGGATGGATGCTGGAGAAAATCGCCCTGAACGAGAAAATCCGGGCGGTGGACGACGCGGTGAGCCAGGAAGGGTGGAAGATGGTGGCGCTCCTGCGCCTGACGTCGATCGTGCCGTTTTCCGCGATGAACTACGGGCTGGGCCTGAGCCGGATCCGCTTCCGGCCCTATCTCCTGGCGTCGTGGCTGGGCATGATGCCGGGGACGCTTCTGTACGTGTATCTCGGATCGCTGGCGGGTCATCTGGCCGGCGCCGGACGGCCCGAGAAGTTGTGGGCCGAGTGGGCGCTCTCAGCACTGGGGCTCCTCGTCACGGTCTGGGTGAGCGTCCGGGCGACGCAAATCGTCAGAAACGCGCTCAAGACGGCCGGCTGAGATTTTTTCCTGAGAGAACGCTGGCATTTTGCCTTTGATTAAGCTAAAATATGCCAGATTTAATCAAATTTCATTAGCATACATCAACTTTATTAACCCAACGGAGCCCCGTCCTATGATTCAAGGTTCACTGAAGTCCTTTTTCCGCAGGCTCTTTGTCACCGCCTCGCTTCTTTCGGTGCAGGCGTCGGCTTGGGCGAGCGACGCGGACCTCAAGATCCCGGACCTGCATGAGGGGCGCTTCAATCTTTTCGGAGGATTCACGGGCTACCAGATCCTCTTTTACGGGGCGATCGTGATCGTGGGGACGGTGGGGCTGTCGCTCTACCAGTTCTTCGCGATCAAGGCCCTTCCTTCCCACCGCTCGATGCTCGAGGTGGCGGAGACGATCTTTCAGACCTGCACGACCTACCTGAAGCAGCAGGCGAAGTTCCTGGGCATGCTCTTCGGGATCATCGCGCTGGCGATGGCCTACTACTTCATCGGCCTGAAGCACGAGCCGGTGGCGACCCTGGGCTTCGTCCTCTTCTTCTCGATCGTCGGCATGGCGGGGGCGACTCTCGTCGCGTGGTACGGGATCCGCGTGAACACCTACGCCAACGCCCGGACCGCGTTCGCGTCCCTGCGCGGCGTGCCCTGGGACGTCGTGAACATCCCGCTGCGCGCGGGCATGTCCGTGGGCCTCTTCCTCATCTCGGTCGAGCTCGTCATGATGGTGACCATCCTCCTTTTCGTGCCGCGCGAGATCGTCGGCTACTGCTTCCTCGGCTTCGCCATCGGCGAGTCGCTCGGCGCGAGCGCGCTTCGCATCGCGGGCGGCATCTTCACGAAGATCGCCGACATCGGCTCCGACCTCATGAAGATCGTCTTCAAGGTGAAAGAGGACGATCCGCGAAACCCCGGCGTCATCGCCGACTGCGCGGGCGACAACGCCGGCGACTCGGTCGGGCCGACGGCCGACGGCTTCGAGACCTACGGCGTCACCGGCGTCGCGCTCATCTCCTTCATCACGCTCGCGGTGAAGGACCCGGCGCTCCAGGCCAAGCTGATCGTCTGGATCTTCGCCATGCGCTTCCTGATGGACTTCATGTCGGGCGTCTCCTACTTCATCAACAAGGCGATCTCCGAGAGCAAGTACAGGGGCCTCAAGGAATTCGATTTCGAGGAACCGCTGACCCGGCTCATCATGATCGCGACGGGGCTCTGCATCTCGACCTCGTTCGGGATGTCGTATCTCCTGATCGGCGACCTGCCCGACCCGACGCTCTGGTGGAAGCTCGCCTCGATCATCACCTGCGGCACCCTGGGAGCGTTCCTGATCCCCGAGTTCACCAAGATCTTCACCTCGTCCCACTCCAAGCACGTCCACGAGATCGTGACGGCCTCCCGCGAGGGCGGGGCGTCGCTGACCATCCTCTCGGGCATCGTCGCGGGGTCGTTCTCCGCGTTCTGGAAGGGCATCCTCATCGCGGGGCTCATGTTCGTGGCGTACCTCCTCTCGGGGATGGGGCTCCAGAACATCATGCCCCACGCCTCGGTCTTCGCGTTCGGCCTGGTCGCCTACGGCTTCCTCTGCATGGGCCCGGTGAACATCGCGGTGGACTCCTACGGACCGGTGACGGACAACGCGCAGTCGATCTTCGAGCTGTCCCAGATGGAGTCGATCCCCGGGATCGGCAAGGAAGTCGAGGACGCGTTCGGCTTCAAACCCGACTTCAAGCGGGGCAAGCACTACCTCGAGGCCAACGACTCCGCCGGCAACACCTTCAAAGCCACGGCGAAGCCCGTCCTCATCGCGACGGCGGTCGCGGGGGCGACGACGATGATCTTTTCCATCATCCTCCTTCTCCAGGAGCACCTGCGGGCCGGCGCCATCGCGGCGGCGGCGGGCGGGCTGGTCCCCGACAACCTCGGGGAGATCCTGCTGCACGAGAAGCTCTCGCTGACGGCGTCGCCGATCCTGCTCGGCTTCCTCTGCGGCGGCGCGGTGATCTACTGGTTCTGCGGGGCCTCGATCCAGGCCGTCACGACCGGCGCGTACTCCGCCGTCGAATACATCAAGAAGAACATGAACCTCGACAAGAAAGAAGCCAAGCGCGAGGATTCGATCGTCGTCGTCCAGATCTGCACCGAGTACGCCCAGAAAGGCATGTGGAACATCTTCCTCGGCCTCCTGTCGTTCACGCTCGCCTTCGCGCTCTTCGACCCGTACTTCTTCATCGCCTACCTCATGGCCATCGCGGTCTTCGGACTCTTCCAGGCGATGTACATGGCCAACGCCGGCGGATCGTGGGACAACGCGAAGAAGCTCGTCGAAGTGGACCTGGGGGAGAAGAACACCCCCGTCCACGCGGCGACGATCGTCGGCGACACGGTGGGCGACCCGTTCAAGGACACGACGTCGGTTTCGCTCAACCCGATCATCAAGTTCTCCACGCTCTTCGGCATGCTCGCCGTCGAGATCGCGATCAAGATGAACCCCGCGACGACGCGCGTCTTCGGCGCCTTCTTTTTCCTTGCCGGGCTCTTCTTCGTCTGGAAATCTTTTTACAGGATGCGGATTCCTG
>DATJEK010000126.1:0-8587 GCA_035496715.1 Candidatus Eiseniibacteriota bacterium
TCCGTCGCGAGGATCCGTTCGATGTCCGGCCGCGAGCCGGGGGTGTCGGCGCTCATGGAAGCTCATTTTATCATCGATTTCGCCGGCGAAAAGTCGTATATTTTTAGCATGCAGGACGCGCTCACCCCCCAACAGCTCGCCGATTTCCGCCGCGACGGTTTTCTCGTCGTGAGGGGACTCTACGGTCCCGCCGAGATGCGCGGGCTTTCGGACCGCATCGACCGTTTCGCGGCGCTTCCGCCGTCGTTCGGCCGGCAGATGGCCTATTACGAGAAAAGCCTCCTCGAGCCCGGAAAGAAAATCCTCTCCCGCATCGAAAAATTCTCCGAATACGACGACGGGCTGCGCGCGTTCCTCTACGGCGCGAAGATGATGGACCGAGTGAACGCGCTCTTGGGCGAGCCCGGCGTCCTTTTCAAAGAGAAGGTGAACTTCAAGCTCCCCGGCGGAGGGGGATTCGAACCGCATCAGGACATCCAGCCCGGATGGGACGCGTACGCGCCCTACTTCCTCTCGGTGCTCGTGACCGTCGACGAGAGCACGATCGAGAACGGCTGCCTGGAGCTGGCGGCCGGACAGCACACGCGCGGGATGCTCGGCGAAAAGTGGAAGCCGCTGACCGGGCGCTCGCTCGAAGGGCTGGAGTTCCGGCCCTATCCGATGTCGCCCGGCGACGTCGCTTTCTTCGACTGCTTCGTGCCGCACCAGTCGAAGCCGAACCTCACCGACCGGCCGCGGCGCAACCTCTACCTGACCTACAACCGCCAGAGCGACGGCGACCACCGGGAACGGTATTTCGCGGACAAGCGGAAGAGCTTTCCGCCGGACTTCGAACGGGAGCCCGGCCGGGAATACGTCTTCCGCGTATGAAGCGTTCGCTCCAGCTCCTGCTTCTGGCGGCGGGCCTCGCCGCGTTCGCCTGGACGGTCCGGGCGGCCGGCCTCGAGCGCCTCTCGGCGCTGGGCCCCGCGCTGGCCGGACCCGGACTCTCGTTTCTCCTCGTCTACGCGTTCATGTGCGCCTGGGACGTCGCGGGATGGCAGGTTCTTTTCCCGCCCGAGACGCCGCGCCCCTCGTTCGGGGGGCTGTACCTCATCCGCCTCGCGGGCGAAGCGTTCAACAACATCACGCCGTTCGTCGACGTCGGCGGCGAATTCCTGAAAGTCACGCTCACGGCCGGACGGTTCGGCGTGCGGAAGAAATCGGCGCTCGCCAGCGTGGTCGTCGAGCGGAGCCTTCTTTTTTTCTCCGAAATCCTTTTCTGGGCGCTGGGAGCGGCGCTCGTGCGGTTCGTGTTTCCCGCGGCGAAGGTCTGGGACGGCGCGCTTTTCGCGACGCTCGCGGTCTGCGCGGCGCTCGGGGCGGCGCTCTGGGCGGCGCAGCGGAAGGGTTTTTTCCTCAGCGTCATGGGCGCCCTGCGCTCGCTCGGCCTCGAACCCAAGCTGCCGGAGAAGCTCCACCTTTCGATGCGTGAGATCGACGCCGAGATCGCGGCGTTTTATTCGGGCGAGGCGGCGCGCGGCAGGCTCTCCGTCTCGCTCGTCCTGCATTTCGTGGGCTGGGTGGCGGGGGGGCTCGAGATGTACGTCCTCTTCCGCCTGGCGGGCGCGCCGATCGCGCTCGGCGACGCGGTGCTGTTCGAATCGTTTTTCCAGCTCCTGCGCACGGCGAGCTTCTTCATCCCCGGGAACCTGGGCGCGCAGGAGGCGGGTCTGGCCGTCATGGCGCGGTGGACCGGGCACGATTTCTCGGCGGGCGTCGCCGTGAGCCTCCTCAAACGGTTGCGCCAGCTCGTCTGGACGGCGGTGGGTTTCGCCGTGTGGGCGGCGCTGAAGCCCGCCCCGGAGAGCGCGTGAGCCGCGGGCCGGACCTTCTTTCGCTGGACACCGAGCTCGACCGCCGCATCCACCGGCCTCCGGCGCGTTTCCTGGCGCGATTTTTCTCGCTGACGCCGTTGACGCCGAACCAGCTGTCCCTGCTTTCGCTCGTCCCGGCCGCGGCGGCGGCATCCGGTTTCGCCCGCGGGACCGCCGCGTCCGCGATCGCCGCGGCGCCGCTTTTTTATCTCTGGGCCGTGCTCGACCACGCGGACGGGGAGCTCGCCCGCCTGACCGGGCGCGAGAGCGCGTTCGGCAGGCGCCTCGACGACTGCTGCGACAGCGCGGCGTCGGCGGTCCTGCTCGCGGGGATTTTTCTCGGCGCGCTCAGAGGCGCGCCTCCGGGAGCGCGGCCGGCCTGGACGGCGGCGTTCGGGGCGGGGCTCGTCCTGAACGCGGCCTGCGGGGCGCTCATCCTCGGCGCCAAGCGCGCGGCGAGGCGCGAGGCGGCGGCGAACGGGAGAGAGGACGCGGAATTCAGGCGTTTTCACCGCGCGCTCGACCGGTGGACGGGCCGCGACCCCTTTTATTTCCTCGTCCTGGCGACGATCGCCGCGTTCGGCCTGGGGGGCGTGTTCCCCGGGGCGCTCCTGGCCGTCCTCGTCGGCGGCTGTTACGCGCTCGCGGCGGCCAGCGCGGCCGCGGCCCGGCGGATACGGCGCGGGCGGTGCCGTGATATAATGTCGGCTCAAACGGAGAACCTCTCTTGACGCGCTCGGAACAATTTAGGAAGATCCTGAAGACCAAGGGCCGCGTGCTCCTTGCCGGGGCGCACGACGCCCTTTCGGCCAAGCTCATCGAAGAGGCCGGTTTCGACGCCGTGTGGGCGTCGAGCTTCGGCATCTCGGCCTCCTCGAAGTGCCTTCCCGACGCGAACGTGCTGACGATGACC
This sequence comes from Candidatus Eiseniibacteriota bacterium, assembly GCA_035496715.1. Lineage (GTDB taxonomy): Bacteria > Omnitrophota > Gorgyraeia > 2-02-FULL-51-18 > 2-02-FULL-51-18 > DATJEK01. Next base: position 2,770 of record DATJEK010000126.1, read on the forward strand.
GAGGCGCTCGAGGCGGTGAAGGGGATGAACGAGGCGATCTCGATCCCGCTCATCGCCGACTGCGACAACGGCTACGGCAACGCGATCAACGTGATCCGTATGACGCGCGAGTACGAGCGCGCCGGCGTCGCGGGCATCTCGATCGAGGACAACCCTTTCCCCAAGAAGTGCAGCCTCTATCCCGGCGAGCGGCAGGAGCTCGTCGACATCGACGAGATGGCCGGACGCATCCACGCCGCGAAGTCCACCCAGCGCACGAAGGACTTTTTCGTGATCGCGCGCACGGAGGCGCTGATCGCGGGCCTCGGGCTCGACGAGGCGTTCGCGCGCGCCCGCGCCTACGAAGAGGCCGGCGCCGACGCGATCCTCATCCATTCCCGCCAGCCCGTTCCGGACGAAATCCGCGCGTTCGCCGCGCGCTGGAAGGCCCGCCGCGACGGACGCGCCGTGCCGCTGGTCGCGGTACCGACGAAATATCCCGGCATCAGCTCGAAGGAGCTCGCGAAAATCGGGATCCCGATCGTGATTTTCGCCAACCAGGCCCTGCGCGCCTCGGTCGTCGCGATGAAGGAGACGCTGTCGGAGATGAAGCGGCTCGACCGCATCGGGCCCGTCGACAAGAAGGTCGCGCCGCTTTCCGAGATCTTCCGGCTCGTGGGGCAGCCCATGATGGAGGAGAACGAGAAGCGTTTCGTGAAAAATTTCAAGAAGGCGCCGTCGGCGGTGATCGTCGCGGCCGGTTTCGAGGAGAACCTCTGGCCGCTCAACTCGGAGAGGCCGAAGGCGATGCTCGAGATCCGCGGGAAGTCGATCCTCGAGCGCCAGCGCGACCTCCTGCGCCGGGCGGGGATCGAGCGGATCGCGGTCGTCACGGGCTACAAGCGCGAGAAGGTGAGCCTGCCCCAGGTCCAGATCTATCCCAACGCGAACTACCGCACCACCGGCAGCCTGCACTCGCTTTTCTGCGCCGAGGAAGAGGCGCGCGGCAAGTTCGTGTTTCTCTACGGCGACGTGCTCTTCGAAGAGCACGTGCTGGAGAAGCTTCTCAAGTCGAAGGCCGACGTGACGCTCGCGGTGAAGCGCCCGCTCGGATCCGACGGTTCGAAGCCGGAGCGCGACCTCGTCGTCCTGCGCGGCCCGGCCGGCCAGGAAGAGATCGCCGCGATCGGGCACCAGCTCGGCCACTCCGAGGCGAACGGCGAGTTCATGGGGCTGGCGCTTTTCTCAAAGCGCGGCGCGCAGTCGCTCCGGGAGATCTATGAGAGCCTCTCCCGCAAGAACGGCCATTCCCGTTTTCACAACGCGCCGAACCTGAGGAGCGCCCAGTTCACCGACATGATCCAGGAGATGCTGGCCCGCAAGCACAAGGTGCACGCAGTCTGCCTTTCGGGCGGGTGGCTGGACATCGAGACTTTCGAGGATTACCGGAAGGCCTGGCAGGAAGTCAAAGCTTAGGAAACGGAGAGGACCTTCTCCAGGTCTTCTTCGAAGTCGATCTCGCTCCAGAAAAGACCCTCCATCCCCACCGTGCCGATTTTCCGGCGCTCCAAGAGACGGCAGTAGGCCTCTTCGTATTCCACGTCCAGGATGCCCTCGCGGTAAAAGTCCGCGAGGATTTTTTTGAGCTCGCGCGCGTCGGCCCGCTCGAGCTTGACGATGCCCGTGGCCTCGCCGAGGATCGAGAGGGAGGGGTCGGTTTTTTTCGAGATGCGCACCGGCCGCCCGTTCCGGGCCATCAGCATCATCTCCTCGCCGCCGCTCTTCGAACGGGGGTCGAGCAGGAAGGCGCTCCCTTTCGCGGAGAGCAGCCGCTCGAGCGCCTCGGGCGGGAAGAAGACGTCGGCGTCCATCACGAGGACGTCGCGGTCCAGCTCGCGCCCCGCGCGGTGGAGCGACAGCACGCTGCCGCGGCGGAAATCGGGGTTTCGCACGAACCGGATGCGGAGGCCCGCGCCGTGGCGGCGGCAGGCCTCGCGGATGAGGCGCTCCAGGTGGCCCACCACGATCACGACGTCGCGGATGCCGCAGCGGCGGAACGAGTCGAGGTAGCGCGACAGAAGCGTCCGCCCCCCGCCGAGAGGGAGGAGGCATTTGGGGATCGCGCGCGTGCGCTCGCCGAAGCGGCGCCCGACGCCCGCCGCCAGGACCACCGCTTTCGGCGCCGGCGCCGGCTTTCCCGCGACGCGGCCGATCAGACGGACGAGACGGTCCAGGTCGGCCGCTCTCACGTCGCCGAGGTTTGAGAGGCGGAAAATTTTGTCTTTCAGGGAAGACTGGCCCGCGTAAATCACGAAGCGGTTTTTTTTGAGAGCCGAGTGGAGTTTGTCGTAACTCACTCCGGCGGGAAGCCAGGCCGCGGTCAGGACGTGCGAGCGGCGCGATTTTTCCACGAGGAAACGGATGCCGAGCTTCTCGAGCCCGGCCTGCAGGCGCGCGCTTTTCGCGGCGTACGAGGCGACGCGCCGCGCGAGCCCCTCATTCTTCAGCTCGTCCAGCGCCGCGTCGAACGCGTAGAAAAGCTGCACGGCCGGCGTGAAGGGCGGGCTGCCGGCGTCCTCGGATTCGAGGATCGAGTCGAGGTCCATGTAGACGCTCAGGCGGCGGCTTTTGCGCAGCGCCGGGCGGATCCTCCTGGAAACCAGGACGAACGCCGCGCCCGGGTAGGCGTGGAGGCACTTGCCGGAAGAGCCGGCGCACAGGTCGACGTCCCCGAGCGGGACGCGCTCGGCGCCGAGCGAGCTCACCGCGTCGACGAGCACCGTCTTGCCCCGGGCCTTGGCCAGCCGGGCGACTTCTTCGAGCGGGTTCAGCATGCCGCTGGAGGTCTCGTGGTGGACGAGCGCGACCGCGCGGATCGCCGGGTCGCGGTCGAGCGCGGCGCCGATCTCCGCCGGCGCGGGGAAGCTTCCGAGCGGCGCCGAAAGCACCGAGTGGGGCAGGGCGTGCGCCGCGAGCACGGCGGCCAGGCGCTCTCCGTAGACGCCGTTCGAGAGGACGAGGACCTTGCGATCGGCCGAGCCGTACGAAGACAGCATGGCTTCGACCGCGAGCGTGCCGGAGCCGGTCAGCACCGCGGCGGTATGGGTTTTCGAGACGCCGAAGATCGAGAGCAGTTTCCGGCGGATGCCGGAAAGGAGCGAGGAAAATTCGGGCTCGCGGTGGCAGAGGTCGGGCCCGAGGAGCGCCTTGCGGACGCGCGCGGTGACGTTCACCGGCCCGGGATTGAGGAGGATCCAGCGCCGGGCGTCCCTCACCGCAGGCTCTCCGCGAAAAGGCGCGTGATGACCTCCGGTTCGTCGGCGACGCGCGGCGCCGCGGGCGCCGGGTCGTTTTGCACGCGCACCAGGAGAAACGACGGCCCTTTGCGTTTCAGGAAAAGAGGGACCGCCTTTTTCAGCGCCGCCGGCGTGGAGACCCGCGCGGCGTGGCGGTAGCCGCTCGACTCGGCGATGCGCTCGAGCTTCACCGCCGACGAGTAGGAGGGCTGGCCGCCGGTGGATTCGTAGCTTTCGTTGTCGATGACGATGTGGAGGAAATTGGGGAGTCCGAGCGCGCCCGCCGTGGGCAGCGCGCCCAGATTCATCAGGACCGCCCCGTCGCCGTCCAGCGCGATGACCTTCCTGCGGGGCTTCGCGTACGCGATCCCCAGCGCGATCGAGGAAGCCATGCCCATCGAGCCGATCATGTAAAAATTGGAGGGACGGTGCTTCACCGCCTGCGCCGTGCGGGCGAGATAACCGGTCGCATGCACGACCGGCTCGTCGCCGACGAACGAAAAGAGGATGTCGAGCGCCTCGCGGGGGGTCATGCGCCGAAGATCCCCCGCTTGACGAAGATCGCGACCGGGCATTTCGTGCGCTCGAGCTCGCCGTCGGCCCAGGCGAGCGCTTCGGTCATCCCTTCCTTCTCCGGGACGCGGCTCGGGATGCCGACCTCCCCGAGAAGGGCTTCGCAGGAGCGGCCCATCACGAGGTGCTCGGGAGCGTCGGGCCCGAGGCCGCGATAGGTCACGAGGCACAGCACGGGGATCTTGTAGATCAGATTGAGCGAGGTGAGGACGTTCAGCGAGTAGCCGAGGCCCGAGTTCTGCATGAGGACGGCCGACCTGCGGCCGGCGAGCCAGGCGCCGCTGGCCATGCCGATCGCCGCGTCCTCGCGCGACGCGGGGACGTAGCAGGATTTCTTCCGCGTCGAGAGCTCCTCGAGGAGCGCGCCCAGGAGCGAGCAGGGCACGCCCGTGAAGAAGTCGAACTTCCTTTTATCGAGTTCGCGGGAGAACGATTTCGCGTTGGCGGCGTGCTCGGGGGACCATTTCATCACGCGAGATTATAACAGAAGGCCGGGCAAATAAAAAATGACCCGCCGCGGGAAAATCTGCTAGATTGGGTCGATGAAACCCGTCGAATTCGCGCACCGGGTCATCGGCTGGAACCGGACGCTTTCTTCCGCGCTCACGCCCCGTCTGGCCCGCACGAACCTCAACCCGAACCAGATCACCACGCTGTCGCTGGCCGCCGGCTTCGCGGCCGCGATCTGCTTTTCGCGGTCGACGCGCGCCGATTTTCTCATCGGGGCGGGGCTTCTCCAGCTCTCGTTCGTCCTCGACAACTGCGACGGCGCGGTCGCCCGCCTGAAGGGGCTCTCGAGCGCGTTCGGCATGTGGTACGACTTCGTCTGCGATCTCCTGGTCGATTTCGCCGTCTGGGCGGGGCTGGCGGTCGGCGCCCGCGCGCAGGGGCAGGGGCCCTGGGTGTACGGCCTGGCGGCCGCGGCGGCGCTGGCCTCATTTCTCAATTTTCTCCGCGTGACGTCGGAACGCACGCGGACCCCTGAAAAAAAGCCCGGGGTCCCGCGTCCCGGCGCGCTGGCCGCGATCGGCGGGCTCTTCGACGCGCTGAGCCACGACGGGGACCCGACGCTCTTCATCTGGGTCCTCGCGGCCGCGGGCCGCGCGGACCTTTATCTCGCGCTCGGCGCCGGCTACATGTACGTCCTCTGGCTCGTCGCGGTCATCCGCTCGGCGCGCCCCGTCCGATAACCCTTCATTTTTCGCCGATTTCCGCTATAATCGAGGAAGTTTTCCAAGCGAGGAGGCCGCATGAAAGGCATTCTTCTGGCCGGCGGAAGGGCGACGCGTCTGTACCCCATCACGATCGGCGTTTCGAAACAGCTCTTGCCGGTTTACGACAAGCCGATGATCTATTATCCGCTGTCGGTTCTGCTCCTGGCCGGCATCCGTGACATCCTGATCATCTCGACGCCGGACGCGCTGCCGCAATTCCGCACGCTGCTCGGCGACGGCTCGAGATTCGGCGCGCGCCTCGTCTACGCCGCCCAGGACCGCCCGCGCGGCCTGGCCGACGCCTTCCTCGTCGGCGAGTCCTTCATCGGCCGGGACCGCGTGTGCCTGGTCCTCGGCGACAACATCTTCTACGGCCAGGGTCTTTCCGCGCACCTGCACCGCGCCGTCCGCCAGAAGCAGGGCGCCACGATCTTCGGATACATGGTCAAGGACCCGCGCCGCTACGGCGTGGTCGAGCTGGACAAGAAAGGCGCTCCGCTCAACATCCAGGAAAAGCCGGCTCATCCCCGCTCGAGCTGGGCCGTCACCGGGCTTTATTTTTACGACAACCAGGTCGTCCGGATCGCCAAATCCATCCGCCCGTCCGGCCGCGGCGAGCTCGAGATCACGGACGTCAACAACGCGTACCTGCGTCTGAAGAAGCTGCACGTGGAGCTTCTGGGCCGGGGATTCGCCTGGCTCGACACGGGCACCTGTGATTCGCTGATCGAAGCTTCGATGTTTCTCAAGACGCTC
>DATJEK010000127.1:0-2306 GCA_035496715.1 Candidatus Eiseniibacteriota bacterium
TGGGGGCTCTTCACGAGGATCTCGAGGTGCTCGGGCGCGATCTGGTTCACGACGTCGGCGCCCTGCTTCAGGTTTTTCACCACGACGATGTGGCCGCGCGCCGGGACCTTGCGGATCGCCTTGGCCAGGCGCTTCGAGGTCGTCACGAGGATCGACGTGCCCATGTGGTGCTCGCTCTGCGCCAGGAGGTCGGCCGCCACGAACTCGGGGTCCGAGTGGTCGTCGCCCAGGATCACGAGCTCCGTCGGCCCCGCGACCATGTCGATGTCGCAGTACCCGAACACCTGCCGCTTGGCCTCCGCCACGTAGGCGTTGCCGGGCCCGATGATCTTGTCCACGCGCGGGATCGTCTTCGTGCCGAACGCGAACGCTCCGATCGCCTGCGCGCCGCCCGCCTTGAAGATGCCGTCGACCTTGAGCAGGTTGGCGACCACCAAAATATGCGGGTCCACGCTTTTGAACTTGTTCGGCGGCGTGATGAGGTAAACCTTCTCGACGCCCGCGAGCTTGGCGGGCAGCACCGTCATGTAGACGGTCGACGGCAGCGGGACGGTGCCGGACGGCACGTAAACGCCGACCGACTCGAGCGGGCGGATCTTCTCGCCGAGCACGACGCCGTCGTCGGTGGTCATCTTCCAGGAGCGCATCTTCTGCCGCTTGTAGTACTGGCTCACGTTCTCCACCGCGACCTTGAGCGAGGAGACGAAATCGGGGCTGATGTTCTGGTAGGCGCCGCTGATCTCCGCCTCGGTGACGCGCAGCTCTTTGGCCGTCAGCTTCACCCTGTCGAACTTCCGCGTGTAGCGGATAACCGCCTCGTCGCCGCCGGTCTTCACGTCGCCGAGGATGCGGCGCACCTTTTCCTCCACGCGCGGGTTGCGCACCGTGAAGCGCGTGAAAAGGCTCTGAAACTTCTTGCTCGAGGGCTTGATGACCTTCACTTGGACACCGCCTGGCGGATGGCCTCTTCGCCGGCCTTCAGGGCCTGCCCGGCCTTCTGCACGTTTTTGCCTCCGCCCATCGCGAAGTCGGGGCGTCCGCCGCCGTTGCCCTCGACGATCGCGGCCACTTCCTTGACGATCTTGCCGGAGTGAAAGCCTTTCTGGACGAGCTCCTGGGAGGCGCCGACGACGAACGTGACCTTGTCGTCGCGGCGGCACTGCCAGAGCACGGCGAACGGGAGGTCGGAGACCTTCGCGCTCCGCAGGTGCTCGAACGCGGATTGAAACAGATCGGCGCTGGCCGCCGCCAGCTCCTTCACGTCGACGCGGGCGCCGCCGAGAACGGGCGCCGCCTTGCAGTTGGACACGGCCCACGAGCGGACGCGGTCGTTGGCGCGGGCCGTGAGCGTCGCGCGCAGCGCCGAAACCTTCGCGGCCGCCGTCTTCAATTTTTCCGGCAAAAAAAGTTTCTCGGCGCCGAATTCCTTCGCGAGCGCCTCGAGCTCCCGCCCCGCGCCGGCCAGAAGGTCATCGGCCCGGCGGCCCGTGACCGCCTCGATACGGCGTACGCCGGCCTGGATCGAGCTTTCGGAGGTGATCTTGAAGAGGCCGATCTCGCCGGTGGCGTTCAAGTGGGTGCCGCCGCAGAGCTCCTTCGAAAAATCGCCGATCGTGACGACGCGGACCTTGTCGCCGTATTTTTCCCCGAAAAAAGCGATCGCCCCCTCCCGCATCGCGTCCTCTTTGCGGAGCTCGCGCTTGTCGAGCCGGACGTTCTTGCCTACCTCGGCGTTGACCAGGGCCTCGATCTCGGCGAGCTTCTCGGCGCCGACCGCCTGAAAGTGCGTGAAATCGAAGCGCAGGTATTCGGCCGCGACGAGCGAACCGGACTGCTTCACGTGGTCGCCCAGGACCCTGCGCAGCGCCGCGTGCAGGATGTGCGTGGCAGTATGATTCTTCATGACGTCCGCGCGCCGCGCGACGTCGACGGCCAGCCGGCAGCGGGCTTCCGGACGGGCGGCGCCGCGCTTCACGACGACCCGGTGACCGATGCAGTGATCCATCTTCTGGGTGTCGAGGACGTCCGCGTCGAAGCCGGAGGACGTGATGCGGCCCGTGTCGCCCACCTGGCCACCCGACTCCGCGTAAAACGGGGACTTGTCGAACAGGAGGACGCCCTCCTCCCCCTCCCGGAGCTCGGGCACGGAGGCGTCGCCTTTGACGCAGCGGAGCAGGTTCGCGCCGTCTTCCTCGGTTTTTTCATAGCCGAGGAACTGCGTCGGGGCCAGACCGTCGACAAGCGTGTAAACCGAGCTCTTGGAAAATATTTCTCCGGCGATCTTCGAGGAGCCGCGCGAGCGTTCC
>DATJEK010000128.1:0-4613 GCA_035496715.1 Candidatus Eiseniibacteriota bacterium
ACTGGTACTTCCGCAACGGCAAGTATTTCGCCAACAAGCAGGCGTTCAAGCTCTGGCAGACGCAGGAAGCCGAGAAGGCCGAGAAAGAAAAGGCCAAGCAGGCCGAAGCCGCGGCGGCCGCGGCGGCCAAGCCGGCGGAACCCGCCGCGCCCGCAGGCGAACCCGCGTGACCCCGGGGTCGATGACCGCGCAAAACTGCCTTTTTTGCAGGATCGTCGACCGCCAAGTCCCCAGCCACCTGATCTATGAATCCGACCTTGCGGTCGGATTCACCGACATCAAGCCCCAGGCGCCCGTTCACGCGCTCTTCGTGCCGAAGCGTCACGTCCACGACATCCAGGAGACCGGCCCCGCGGACGAGGCGTCTCTCCTGGAGCTCATCCGCGCCGCCAAGAAAGCGGCGAAGGATCTCGGCGTCGCCGAGTCCGGTTATCGCCTGGTCATCAACTGCCGCGAGGACGGCGGCCAGACCGTCGATCACCTGCACATGCATCTTTTGGGCGGCAGGCGCATGACCTGGCCGCCCGGCTGACCATGAAAACTCCCAAGAGCATCCTCGACAGGCGCCGCTCGATCCGCATCTCGGAATCGCTTCCGTTCCGCATCGGCCACAAAGGCTATGAGGTCGAGGCGGTTACCGTGAACATCGCTCAGCACGGCATCCTCTGCATGGTCGAGAAAGAGATCAAGATGATGACCCAGCTGGACGTCGTTCTCAAGCTTCCGGCCGGCCGGACCTCCAAGCAGGTCAAGGCCAAGGGAGTCGTCGTCCGCAAGGACTTCGACGCGCTCAGCGGCAAGTGCCTCGTGGCGATCTATTTCTCCGACATGAAGGACAAAGATCGCGAGGTCCTCCGCGAGTTCATCGAGGGCCGCCTCAAAAAATAAATGGATTCCCCGCGGAATTCGGAAACAAACCCCCGTTTTCAGAAGATCGACAAGCTGGCACTGCTCGCGCAGTGCCCTCTTTTTTCCGGTCTCTCCCAGTGGGAGCTGAAGTCGATCAGCCAGCTGATGCGCCTGGTCGAATACAAGAAGGACGAGTGCGTCTACAAGGAGGGCGGAGAGGCCGAGGCGTTTTACGTCGTCGTCTCGGGCCGCTTCGAGGCGTTCGTCTCGACGCTGGAAAAGAAGAAGGTGCTGGCCTACCTGAGGCGCGGGGACTACTTCGGGGAGATGTCGCTCCTGACGAAGCAGCCGCATTCGGCGACGTTGCGGGCGTTGTCCGACAGCCTGACGCTCGTGCTCAAGAAGGACGATTTCGAGAAGACGATCGAGCACAACGCGACGGTGTCGCTCGAACTCTCGCGGCGCCTGTCCACGCGGCTCAAAGGCGGGGACCCGCGCTCCCGGTCTCTCCTCAAGAGCGACATCATCTCCGTCTACAGCCACCAGCGCAAGACCGGCCGCGCCGCGTTCTCCATCAACCTCGCCGCGAGCCTCCTGCAGGAGACGCGCCAGAAGACGATCCTCCTCGACATGAGCCCCACCGGCCATGAAATCGCCTCCCGGCTCCAGATGGCGCAAAAGGTGCCTCTGACGCGCTTCGCCAACATCGAAAACGAGGCGCCGGACGTGCTGGCGAATCTCCTGACCCGTCACCCGCTCGGCTTCGAAGTCCTGAGCGTCGCCCATCAGGAGCGCGACCCCGTCGGGGAGAACATCATCATCCCGCTCCTCAACCACCTGGCGATCGAATACCGCTTCATCCTCATCGACCTCCCGCCGGGCGTCGACGAGCTCGTGTTCAAGGCTTTTTCGCAGTCCGACGGGATCTTCTTCGTCACCGACAGCAACATCAACAACATCACGGAGACCCGCGACACCGTCGAGGACCTCCGCAAAAACCTATCGTTCTCGGAAGACAAGATCTCGGTCGTCATCAACGAGGTCTTCTACGGCGTGCGGACGACCGCCAACATGAAGAAGGAGATCTTCGGCAAGAAGTACTGTTATTCGCTGCCCACCACGCCCGCGCTGCACGAGCGGGAGGGCCACTCGGTGATGCCGTTCGTGGTCGAGGAGCCGGACACCGAATATTCGCGCGTGATCCGCCACATCGCCCGCCGGATTTCGAACAACCTCGTCGGCCTGGTCCTCGGTTCGGGCGCGGCGCTGGGTCTGGCGCACGTGGGCGTGATCAAGGTGCTGGAGCGCGAGCGCATTCCGGTCGACATGATTTCCGGCTCGAGCGTCGGCTCGATCGTCGGGTCGCTCCTGGCGGTCGGCAAGTCGGCGGAGGAGATCGAGCGCGCGGCGCTCGAGATCAACACCCGTCTGCGGCTCCTCCGCCTCCTGGACCCGAGCGTCTGGCCGGTTCGCGGCCTGATGGACGGGCGCGCGTTCCCGCGCTATTTCAAGAAATACCTCGGCACCAAAACCTTCGAAGACTGCGTGATCCCCCTGAAGATCGTCGGCGCCAACCTGTCGACGCGGGAGATCGTGGTGTTCGAATCGGGTTTTCTGCTCGACGCGATGCGTTGCTCCATCGCGATTCCGGCGATCTTCAAGCCGACCATCCGCAACAACGAGGTGATCGTGGACGGCGGCATCCTGAGCCCGTTGCCGGTCCGCGCCCTTCATCTGGCCGGAGCCAACAAGGTGATCGCCGTGAACGTCTTTCCGACGGCCAAGGACACCCTCGAGCGGCGGATCCTCCAGGAAGAGGCCGCCGAAAAGGAAGAGAAGCTGATGCGCCAGAAGAATTTCCTGCTGCGCGGCATGCACCGCGTCGGCAAGGGTCTCGGCCGCCGTTTCGCCCACAACATTTTCGACATCCTGATGAACACGATCCAGACGATGGAGTCCGAGATCTCGGAAATGGAGGGCGAGTCGGCGGACGTGCTGATCCGCCCGGTCGTCTCCAACGCCAACTGGGTGGATTTTTACAAGCCCCAGCAGTTCATCAAGCGCGGAGAGGAGGAGACGATGCGGCTTCTCCCGAAAATCAAACTGCTCGTCTCCCAGCAAAATGCCTGACCCCCGCAACCTCGGGACGCTTTTTCTCGACACCGTCCGGCGGCTGCCGGACAAGAAAGCCGTGCTCGCGAAATCCGGCGGCCGCTACGAAGGGCAGACCTGGAAGGCTTTCGCCGGCGGCGTGAGCCGGGCGTTCCGCCTGCTCGGCGAGCACGGCGTCGGCCCCGGCGACCGAGTCGCGATCCTTTCCGAAAACCGGCCCGAATGGGCGCTGATCGATCTGGCCGCGCAGTGCCTCGGAGCGGCGACGGTCCCGATCTACACTTCACTGACTCCTTCCGAAATCAGACACATCCTCGACGACTCGGGGGCGAAGCTGGCGGCGGTCTCGAACCGCGCGCTGTTCGAGAAGATCGCCGAAGTGCGCAAGACGCTGCCCGCGCTGCGGGCTCTGGTGGTGTTCGAGACCGCGCTCGCGACCGAGAACGTCGGGCTTCCCGTGGCCGTCCTGCGGGGCGACGGAGAGGGGCCCGAGGACCTCGCCGCGCTCGAGGCCTCCGCCGCGCGCGTCGACTCTTCGGCGGCGGCGAGCCTCATCTACACTTCCGGCACGACCGGAATACCCAAAGGGGTCGTGCTGACCCACGCCAACTTCATCCACAACGTCCTGGCCTCCGGCAAGACCCTCGAGATGGGGGAGACGGACGTCCACCTGTCCTTCCTGCCGCTGTGCCACGTGTTCGAGCGGATGGCCGGTTATTACCTCATGGTGCACATCGGGGCCACGATCGCATACGCGGAGTCGATGGACACCGTGCCCCAGAACCTGCTCGAGGTGCGGCCGACGTTCATCCTGGGCGTGCCGCGTTTCTTCGAAAAAATCCTCGCGCGCGTGCTCGAGGCGGTCAAGGCCGGGAGCCCGGTCAAGAAGGCGCTTTTCTTCTGGGCCAAGGAGCTGGGGGAGAAAAGGCGGCTCGCCGGTTTTCCGCCGATGCGCTGGCAGGACCGTCTCGCGGACGCGCTGGTGTACCGGAAATTCCGCGCCCGCCTGGGCGGCCGCGTCCGCTTCTGCGTGTCCGGCGGGGCGCCCCTCGCCCGGGAGATCGCCGAGTTTTTCGCGGATCTGGGAGTGATGATCTATGAAGGCTACGGGCTGACGGAGACGTCGCCGGTCATCAGCGTCAACCGCGAGGGCCGTTTCCGGTTCGGCACCGTCGGCGTGCCGCTCGACGGGGTCGAGGTGCGGATCACCGCGGAAGGGGAGATCGCGACCCGAAGCGGGTCGGTGATGAAAGGTTACTGGAACAGGCCGTCCGAGACGGCGGAGGTCCTCAAAGACGGATGGTTCCATACCGGGGATCTGGGGGTCATCGACAAAGACGGGTTTCTGGCGATCACGGGGCGTAAGAAAGAGCTCATCGTCACCTCCGGCGGCAAAAAAGTTCCGACCCGGGCCGTCGAGGAAACCCTCGAGAAAGACCCCTACATCCTTCGATGCGTGCTTTTCGGTGAGGGGCGCAAGTATCTGACGGCTCTGATCGTGCCGAACAGGGAGAAGCTCCTCGAATACGCTTCCGCGCAGAAGATCGCCTACCGCACCTATGAGGAGCTGCTCGCCATCGACCGCGTGAAGCGCTTTTTGGAGTCGCGGGTCGAAGAGGCCTCGAAGGAGCTGGCTAACTACGAGAAGGTCA
>DATJEK010000129.1:0-8339 GCA_035496715.1 Candidatus Eiseniibacteriota bacterium
AGGGCCTGGCGGACCTTTCCCGCTCGGAGAAGGGCCTGGCGGTCACGACGGCCCTCGCGAACGGCCTGGTCGTCACGCTCGCCGACAACAAGCTTTCGATCTCCGGTCAGATCACCGCCCAGGGCACGGCCGTGGCGTTCGACGCCTCCCAGGAGACCGTCCTGGGCGGGTTCGCCGACGCGCAGGGCGTCGTGAACCCGAGGATCGCCGCACTGGCCCAGGCGCTGGGCGCGGCCGCCTCCGACCGCAACACCGGCGAAGCTCTGCGCTCGCTGGCGGAAACGCTGCGCTCCGAATCGAGCCAGGCCGACGGCCTGCGCTCCGTCACGCTGACGCTCGCGTCCGGCTCGGTGGTCCATCTCGACGCCGCCGACGCCAAGACGGTCACCCTGTCGCTCATCGGCCAGGCGACCGCGTCGGGCATGATCTTCAAGTTCGAAAACGCCACGCTCCTGGGCAATCTGGTCAACGAAGGCGGCGTTCTGAAGACCGGCGAAGCCGCCAAGATCCTCGAATCGCTCGGCCGCGCGGCCGCCACGGCGGACGTTTCGCAGGCGGTCGCCAGCCTCATGCAGGCCGTCCGTGACCTGGAGAAACTGACCGGTCAGGAGGGCCAGTCGGTCACCGCGGTCCTCGCCAACGGCATGGTGGTCACGGCGACTCGGGACACGCTGACGGTCACCGCCGTCGTCACGGCCGCCGGCGCGGTGACGCTGAGCCAGCCCGTCGTCCTCGCGCTCGACAAGAAGTTCATCGCCGAGAACGCGGCCACGATCCTCGAGGCGGTCAGCCAGCTCACCCGCATGGAGAACGTCGGCCGCGCGGTCGCCGTCCTCATCGCCGCCGCCAACAAGGCGGGGATCGACGTGGAGCGTTTGCTCGACCTCCTGACGCCGCTCAACCGTTCCGCCATCGAACAGAAGCTCGGTCTGGGGGTGATCCTGAACAAGGCGCTGGCGAACCTCTCGTTCATCAACGTCACCGGCAAGCTGGTCGGCGATCTCCACGCGGCGGCCACCGACCAGCAGGTCAAGGACGCCTACGCGAACTTCGCCGACCGCTTCGTGCTGGCCAAGCAGGAGTATCCGGACGTCAACATCATCGAGCCTCGCGCGATCCTGGTCGACGAGGGCATGAAGGAGGACGGCGTCGATCCCAAGGTCCTGCACGCGAACCTCTCGCAGATGGCCCAGCGCGTGAACCGTCTGGCCGGCTATCCCGTGATCAGCGTCTCCTTCGTCGGCGCGCTCAACAGCAAGCTCAACACGAACGACGTCACTTTGATGATGAAGACGCTGGGCGTCGAGAAGCAGAATATGAGGGTCATCACGGATCGCAGCACCGCCAACACGCTGCGCGCCGACTTCGGCAGCTCGGTCGTCGTGGTGTCGCGCGAAGAGGGGGTCAACCGCATGGTCGGCGTCCTGATGGGGGCGCTGCTCACTTCCCGCGGCCTGCAGTCCATGAACACCGAGCTCAAGTCGCAGATGAAGAACGGCGGCGTGTCGTTCTCCACCAAGGCCACGTCCGCCACCGAGCACGTCGACAGCCTCTTCGATTCGAGCCTGGACGAGAACATCCACTACTAAGCCGCTCCGGTCCGTCGGATTTTCGCTATTTAGGCCTCTTTTTTGGGCCTTTTAGACCGCTTTTACCCCGCCAAAACCCCCTTCCTTTATAAGGGGATTCCCATAATTATCCCTTCCCTTAGGGGGATTTTCATGTTATACTTTGCATAATCCTAGATAGATTTGCTTAGATAAGTATAAAAAAAGAGCTGTTATTGCCTGTATTTGCTAAACTTATATAAGACATATAAATAGAAGTGAATAAGTAGATGGACCCCCTCAATCTCCCCCGGCGGAAGAAAAGAGCGGCGCTGAGAATTCTCTCGGCGCTCCTGGCCTTTACGTTCGGGCTCCAGGACGTCGGCCGCGCGGTCATCGATCTGGGGCTCAAATCGCAGGTCGACCTTTCCTCGTTCAACCTCCCGGCCGACATCGGCATCGTCAAAGAGACCAACGCCGGCAAGACCCGGGACACCATTTTCAACATCAAGGACATGCACGACAATTACGGCGCCCAGGAGTCGATCGTCCACCTTCTCGAAAACCTGGTCGCCAACTACAACGTCCGCACGATCGGGGTCGAGGGCATGGAAGGCTTCATCGACACGTCGGTCCTCGGCGCGCTGCCGGACGAAGAGATGCGCCGGAACACGGCCAGTTACATGATGCGCGCCGGCAAGCTGCAGGCGGGGGAGTTCTTCTCCGCGATGAACGCCGGCAACATCGCGATCTACGGCATGGACAGCAACGCGCTGTACGAGGAAAACGTCGCGGCGTTCAAGGCCGTGCTCGCGAAGAAGGAAGCCAATCTCGCGAAAATCGCGAAGCTGATGAAGACGCTCGCGCGTTTCGAGGAGAGCGTGTATTCCGAGGAGCTGAGGGATCTCAACAAGAACGGGATCCTCAACAATTCCGCGGGCATTAAATTCAGCGAGCGCTGGAAGATGATCTCGTCGCTGGCCGACAAACACGGCATTCCGTACCGGCAGTACCCGAACATCAAGAGCCTGATGGACTCCATGGAGAGGGAAAAGACCATGGATTTCAACAAGGCGAATCTGGAGCGCGACGGCCTCATCGAGCGCCTGAACAAGTCGATGGCCACCGAGAAGCTCGAGCAGCTCGTCTCGCAGAGCCTGGCTTACAAGCTCGGCAAAATTTCGCAGGGCGTTTTTTCCTCCTACCTCCTCGAGACCGCCTCGTCCAACGGCGTCAAGCTGGCGGACTACCCGAATCTCACGGCCTATGCGGACTACATGGTGCTCTACGAGTCGATCGACATCGACGCGCTCAAGGACGAGGTCAAGGATCTCGAAGAGCGCATCCGCGAGAAGCTTTTCCGCGGCGACGAGGAGCGCGAGCTCTTCCGGCTTTCCAAGCAGGCCGACACGCTGCACGATCTTTTCGAGGTGCGTCTGTCGAGCGTCAGCCTGGCGTTCTACAAGTCGCACGCTTCCGAATTCAGCGCCGCCGCGTTCGAGAAGTTCATCGCCGAATCGGGCAAAAAGCACGGCATCCTCGCCGAGCCCGGACTCGACGTGCAGGACATTTTCGCGAGCATGCCGGACGGGGTGAGATTCTACGAGGGCGCCGAGCGCCGCAACAACGCCCTCCTCGAGAACACGGTTCGCCGGATGAAGGAAAACGGGCAGTCGATGGCCTGCCTCGTGACCGGCGGCTTCCACTCGCGGGGCATCGCGGACCTGATGAAGTCCGAACAGATGTCGTACATCGTCATCATGCCGCGGTTCGACAAGAAGACCACGCGCCCCTATCTGACGATCATCACCAACAGCCAGACGTCCTACGCGGACTTCGCCCGTTCCCGCGAGGTGCTCGAGACCAAGATCGAGATGACCGCTCACTTTTTCGCGCAGATCGCGTTCCGCGCGGCGGCGCGGGTGGCCGTCGGCACCGACGCCGAACGAAACGACAAGGTGCAGAAGGAAGTGGCGATCACCAAGGATCTGTACATGAACGCCTACCGCGCGCTCCAGCGCAAGCAGACGGAAAACGGCTGGGTGCGTCACGAGCCGGGCGTCTCCGAACCCCGGCCGTCGGTCCCGCTCAGCGAGGGCGTCAAGGAGCGGCGGGACGATTTCAAGAATTACAAGCAGCTCGCCCAGAAGCCGGACGACGTCGACACGCTGGCCGTCCGCAGCTACCTGCAGGGCAATCCCGTGATCGACGGCATGGAAGTCGTTTTCTCCGAAGGCCGGCTCCTGTCCCTCTACACGGTGAACGGCGTCGAATACGGGATCGTGGCCTCGCGCGCGGCGGACGGCAGCGTGGTCATCGAGGACACGAAGTTCCAGGACAGCGCGAAGGCCCTCTTCAGGGCGGCCAAGGCGAGGATGGGCACCGGCTCGGCCGCGGCGCTGGCGGCCTCGGCGTTCGACGGATTCACCGCCGAGCAGCGCGTGGTCCTGACGGCCGTGATCAACACGAAGAAAGGCGATCTCTCGGACAGCGATTTCGAGGACATCATCAAGCAGGCCCGGCGCAAGGCGATCAGCGTCGACGCCGATACCGTCCGCGACATGGTGCTCGAGGTGCGCCGGACCACGCAGGCGATCTCCCAACAGATTACCGCCGCTCCCGCGCAAGCGGTGGAGGCCAAGAAAGAGGAGGGGACCAGGAAAGAAAAGGAGGCTCCCGCGGAACGGGCGGCGGTCGTGGCGCCCACGTCGGAGGCCGTGCGCGCCAAGGCCGACGCCATGGCCAAGGACATCGCGGAGATGTTCGCGCTGCGCGCGATCACGCGCCAGATGTGGGAGGAGTACAAGCGGAATTTCGGAACCGTTCAGACGGACAAGGCGGCGATCGCCACCCAGGAGCGGATCGCGAAGGTCATCGAGGAAGCCGTTACGGCCGCGGGCGGCCGCCGCGACGCGACGGTGAACCGCGCCACCGTAAAAAAGATTTTCGAAGAGGCGGTGGACCGAGCGCTCACGGCCCGCGAAGCGGAAATGAGCGCCCGCGGGGAGGCCGCCAAAGCGGAGGCCGCGCGACTGGAAGCCGCGAGAGCCGAAGCCGCCAAGATCGCGGCCGTCAAAGAAGCGGCGGCCAAGGCGGCCGGCGGACGCCTGTCGGCGGCGGATCTTGTCGCCCGCCTCGACGCGTCCAAGCAGGGGGAACTGCTCGCCGCGATCGAAAAGGCCGGAGCGATGGCCGAGGACGGGTCCGTGACCCCGTCGATGGCCGTGACCGCCCTGGCCCGGGCTTCCGAGCGCCTGACCGACAACGAGAACACCGCTCTCGCCGCCCTCCTGGCGGAGAACCTCCTGCAGAAAGGCGTCGACCTGCGCCGTTATGTCGATCAGGGCGGCCTGCAGGGTCTCGAGATCGGCCTTTCCGCCAACCGGGCCACCGTGGATGCCCAGGCGCTGCGGGCCGGGCTTCAGGCATTCGCGTCCTCGATG
Source organism: Candidatus Eiseniibacteriota bacterium (assembly GCA_035496715.1). Taxonomy (GTDB): domain Bacteria; phylum Omnitrophota; class Gorgyraeia; order 2-02-FULL-51-18; family 2-02-FULL-51-18; genus DATJEK01. The sequence continues at coordinate 4,991 of DATJEK010000129.1, forward strand.
CGGACCGCGCTCTCGAATGCCGGCAGAGCCCGGGGCGGCGTCTCGTCGGCCGTGGATCACACCAACAGCAACGCCGAGGTCGCGTCGGTCGTCAACGATCTCGGTACGGAGCTCAAGCTTACCCGGGACGCCGGCGGAAAATTCAACTTCCGCGCGGCCGTCGAAGAGCGCGTCGCGGACCGCGACGCCAACGGCAGCAAAATTCTCCGCACCGCCAACGGCTACATCGAGCTGACCGCGCAGGACGAGCTCATCATCGTCGATTCCCGCCTCACGTTCGACCACTACGGCCGCACCGAAAACGCGGTCTACGCCTCCAACAAGCAGCTGGCCGCGCACGAGCTCACCGAGCTTCGCCTGTGGCGCGAGGCGCTCTCCCAGCTTCTGGGGATCGACGAAGTTCAGGCGCGGCAGGACGCCCGGAACGGGCTTTTGCGCGATTGGGTGCAGAATTTCCTGAACAGCGGCGACGAAAGCCACGCGGCTCTGATCGCCGCGCTCGACGCGTTCGCCCACAAGCGCGCGACGGAGACCTTCGGGGACAAGGCCGCGCAGGGCGACAACGTGAAGACGGAGCAGGACGTGGTCCGCCTCGTCGAAGCGGCGATGAAGTCCAACGGCTCTCTCATGCGCGGCCTGGTCACGGGCGCGAAGCTGGGGTTGGATCAGGACGCGGCCCGGGCTCTTTTGCGTCAAAACTTCGCGGTCACCCGGGATGTGGTGGGCTCGAGCACCGGCACGAGCCAGGCCGCCGTCGCGGGCAAAGCCGCGCAGACGCCCCAGCCGGTCACGCTGAACGTGAAAGTGCTCGAAGCCGTCCGGAACAATCTGGAGCTCGGCCGGGGGAAGGTGCGGAGCGGGGACGCCAATGAACGGAAAATCGGCCTGGGTCTCGCCGGCGCGGCGGCGCAGAGACTGAGAGCGATGAGCGACGCTCTGAGCGACACGGACGTGAACAAGCAAAAGCTTGCCGACGAAGCCACCGCCGCCGAAACGCTCGTCAAAGGTCTCATCCAGACCGATGCCGACCGCACGCTGGCGGAAGCACGCTCCGCGGCGGTCGTGCTCGCCCCCGCGGAAGTGGCCAAGGCGCACGAGCGCGCGCTGAACAAAGCGGAAGCGGACTACGCGGAGCTCCAGGGCACCATCGACCTGTTGACGTCGCTGGAGAGAGCGAACTCCAAAGACGAGACCGCGATCCTCGAAGGGATCCAGAGGATGACGGCGCAGGCCGGCCGGATCGTCAGGGCGGATCTGGACATCCGCGACGAGCTCGCCAAGCTCGACGCCGCCGGGATCACCTACAACGACGCGGACCCCGCGGCGATTTCCCTTCTTTCGCTCAAGGCGCGCACCGCCTTGACCCGGGCGATGACGTACTACGGCAAGGTCAAGAGCGCCGGAAAGGAAGCGGGTGAAATCGACGTCAACGAAGCCGTCCGAAGGATCCTGAGCGGCGCGTCCCTGAAAGGCGTCTTCACCGACCTTCTGTATACCCACCGCACCACCGCCGAGACGCTGGCCAAGATCTTCGGTTCGGGAAAAATGCTGGCGCCTCCCCGGACCGGCAACGGCGTCTATCGCGGCATCAATTTCCGTTACGGGCTGGATTCGGATTACGGCGAGGTGGTCCTGGTCATGAAGCAGGGTTTCGAAAAAAACTACGAGGGCGTGGACGTCAAGGGCAAGCCCGTGGAAAAGACATCGGACAAGAAGCTCGTCGACCTTTTCCAGAAGGCGCGATTTCATTACGGAAAGGATCTCTCGGCGGAAGAATTCAAGAGGCGTCTGGCCGAAGACTATGATTTCCGCGAGCATCTGGAAAAAATGAGCGACGGCGAGGACGTGATCGCGGGGCTCGGCACGTTCGCCAGGGCAGGCCTCAACCCCCAGCTTCAGCTGGGTCAGAACGTGTCGCTCGAGGACGTGGAAAAGGTGATGGTTCCCGAGCACCTGTACGACCAGGTCGTGGCCTCCGCCCAGGGCCGGTTCGACGTGTCGAAAATCGTGAAGGTCCGAACCGGCAGCTCCGAAAAATATTACGCTTATAACGCCAAGCAGGACGGAAAAAACACCACCGAGGCCGCCCGCAAGGCGTCCCGCGACGGGCTCCGGAGGCCGAATTTCGCGGGCATGGCCGACGGCGCGTTCAGCGACATCAGCGTCGGAAAAGAGGCCATGAGCAAGGAGGAGCAGGTCTATCTCCTGATGCTGGCCGAGAACAAATACGGCAAAGGCTCCCTCGGCCGGGAAGGGCAGGCCCTGATCCAGACGACGGCCGCCCAGCAGCCTCAGGCCGTCGCGGTCGCGGCGCGGGCGCTGACACAGGAAGAGCAGAAAGTCCTGGACGTCGCGAAGCTGGCCGTCGGCAACAGCGCCACGATGCTCGACACTTACAACCGCACCAAGAACGTCGCCTATTTGAATTCCTATCTGGCCCTTCTGAAGAGACAGATCGAGAATCTCGACCCTTCCAAAGTTCCCGGAGAGGAAGCCGCTGCGCTGAAGCGGACGTTCGAGCAGCGTCTGCAGCAAATAGAGAAAGCGATGGCGGCCGAGGCCCAGGCCAGAGCCGAAGCCAAAGCCAAGGTGGACGCCCGAGTCGAGTCCGCGCGGATCCAGCTCCAGGATGCCGCCAGAACCCAGGATACCGAAGCCAGGAAAGAAGTCGGGAAAGCTGAAACGAGCGAACAGATGAGGGACGCCCTCAAGAAACTCGCCCTCGCCATCACCGCGCTCGAGACGGCGGGTTTGAAAGCTGAAGGCGTCTCGGCCCGAGGACTGTACGGGGAGCTTACCGCGAAAATCAAAGAACAAACCGAGAAGGAAACCCGGGAACGGCTGGCCGCCGTCGCCTTGGCCAATACCGCCCGAGACGAGGCCGCCAAGGCCACCACGAGCGACGAAATGAAACAGGCGCTCCTCAAAGTCATCGAGGCGGTCAAGGCATTGGAGAAATCCGGCGCCAGCGCGGCCGCCGCCAAACAGCTTGAGCTCGACCTCAGGGTTAAAATCAAGAACCAGCTCGTCGTCGAAAACAAGAATCGCGAAGCCGCCGCCAGAAAATCCCTCGACGACCGCGCCGCCCGCGTCGGAGCCGTCGCCGGTCTCACCGAAGCCCAGGTCGTCCTGGCCGAACAAGGATTCGCCCGCCGGGCCCAGGCCGTGGGTCTGAACGCCGCCACCGCGACTCTCGCGCAGATCCAGAAGCTCGAGCAAGCCCAGAAAGACCTCGCCGCCAGAAAAGCCCTCGACGACCGCGCCGTCCGCGTCGGAGCCGTCGCCGGTCTCACCGAAGCCCAGGTCGTCCTGGCCGAACAAGGATTCGCCCGCCGCGCCCAGGCCGTGG
>DATJEK010000130.1:0-20635 GCA_035496715.1 Candidatus Eiseniibacteriota bacterium
TCCGGGCTTCCAGCCCGGGCAGGTAACGGAAGAGGTCCGGGCGGGACACGATGTTTTTCCCGAAGCCGGCCTGCCCTTTCGTCTCACGGATCCGGTCCATCAGCTCGCGGCTGATCCGCAGCGTCTCCCGCGGATCGGCATGGCGCTGGACGCCCGGGTCCGCGGCCTGCTCCACCGGGGTTCCGGCGATCGCCTCGGGCGCGCACGCCCGGATAAAGATGCGGTAATTGACCGACGGGAGCAGGTTTTCGGAGTAGACGCGGAGGATCTCCAGGCTGTTTTTGGCTCTCAGGAACGCGTTCTCCTCGAACGCCGCCTCGCGGAGGAGATAGCGCATGTCCAGATACCGCCGCATGCGGTGGATGAAAAAATCATCCGGCATCCGGCTCAGCACCTCCTCTCCCCTCCTGTAAAAGGCGTGCGGCCAGGTCGAAAAAAGGATCAGCCGCGGCCGCTCGTGATAGTCGAGGTATTGTTCGAGTTCGAGCCAGTAAGCCAGGCTGGGGCCGAGCTCCGGGACCGCCTCGTTGCGGATGGTGTACCGCTTGCCGGCCCAGCGTTCCATCTGGGCGGCGTCGAGGAGCATCGGCATGCTGTCCCCGAAGATCACGACGTCGTCGGAAGCCCGCGACTCGCGCAGAAGGCTCTTTTTGTAAAGAAGGCAGAGGTTGGTCTGGTCGGCGAGGAGGTAGGCGCGCGAAAAGACGAACACTTCGAGGACGATCCCGGCCGCGGCGGCCGCGAGAAGCCCCCAGGGCGGCCGCCGCCGGGCGCCGGCGGGGGACCCGTTCATTCCCACGACTTCCGCGGAGGCAGCCCCTGGACGACTTCGCCCTTCAGCTTCCGCCGGATGACCGGGTCGACGGCGCGGATGAAATCGCGGCTGAACTTTTCCGACCCGCGGGCGTTCAGGTGCGCGCGGTCCGCGAACAGATCCGCGTCGTATCCGAAGTCCGCGACCCGGAAATAAGTGAAACACGGATACTTTTTCTCGAACTCATCGAGCCGCGCCTCGACGTTCTCGAAATACCGGGTCTCGCGGGCCCAGTTCGCGCGGTACGGGTTGACGGGGATCAGGTAATAGATCACCGGGATCCCGCGCTCCTGAGCCATCGCGATCACGCGCTCGACTTCCCGGCTCGACGGGTAGACGCGGTCGCGCCTGACCTCCCCGATCCCCCTCTCGGCGTTCATCCGCTCCGGCGTGTAGATCTCGCTGTCGTCCTGGACGTCATAGTGACCCTTCGTCTCTTCGATCGTCTTCAGGACGCCCCGCGCCCTCCTCAGCCTTTCCCGGAAAGGAAGCGGTTCCAGAAGGTCGACCCGGGTGTTCCGCCAGTCGCGGAACGGCTCCGGCAGCGACGCGACGATGAAAACGCGGTAATTGAGCGAAGGCAGGAGATTCTGGGCGTAGCTTTTCAGCATCGGGATTTTCCGGTCCGAGACCTCCCACAGATCTTCCAGATCCACGTACCGGCGAACCATCTGCAGGGTCCGCTCGTCCAGCGTCTCCTTCTCGAGATAAAAATGATCCGGACGGATGTTGAAGAGGATGAGGCGGGGCTTCGGCTGATGCCTGAGGTACTGCCTCAGCATCAGCGGAAGAACCCGCGTGTATCCCATGTCCCGCACGCCGCTGTTGCGGATGGAATAGGCGCCTCCGATTTCGCGCTCCATGACGGCGGGATTCAGCGACAGCGTCCCGCTTTCGCCGAAAATCACCACGTCCGCGTCCAGCCTCTCGTGCTCCACCTGGTGCTTTTTGTAAACGATCGCCATGTTGTTGCGGTCCGCCAGCAGATAGGCTTTCGAAAACAGCCCGACTTCCAGAATCAGGCCCGCCGCGGCCGCCAGACAAAGCGCCCAGGGAAAGCGCGTCCGGTCAAAAGTTCGCGTAGATGTACTCATAACCCGAGGTTCCGAACAGGACGATCAGATAGAAGCAGGCCAGGTAGAACGGCGCCCGGATCCACCACGGGGCGCTGTGAGGGACGGCCAGGACGTCTTTTTTCCAGTGCTGGTAAACGCCGACGGCGACGACGACCCAGACGAAAAAGAGGACCCGGATCAGGTCCTCCTCGAAATACGCGTGCGGGACGTAGCGGAAATTGCCGGCGATGGCGGCGATCATCGAGGCGGCCTGCGGCAGGGAATTGGCCCGGAAGAGAATCGACGGAATGACGAGGCCCCAGACCGAATAAAAAAGAGCCCTCAACGAGTAGATCCCCCCGCGGAGCCACGGGGAGGACGGCTGCGGGATCCGGTCGAAGAGCGGCTTGGTCAGCCGGTAGACGACGAACAGGGCGGACAGGTAAAGACCCCAGACAAAAAATTTGAGCGACGCCTCGTGCCAGATCGCGATCAGCATCATCACCAGGACCGTGTTGAGGTACGCCCGCAGCACGCCGGCGTTCCCGCGGAAGGTCAGCGGCATGTAGACGTAGTCGCGCATCCACCGCGTGAGCGTGATATGCCATCTGCGGAAGTAATCCGACACGTTCGTCGCGATGAAAGGCGCCTCGAAGTTGACCGAGAGCTCGAACCCGAGGAATTTCGCCAGCCCGCGGGCCATGTTGGAATAGCCGTCGAAGTCGCAGTACACCTGGAAAAACACGGCGTACCCCCAGATCAGGATCTTGGGCCCGTAGTACACGCGCGGGAACGGAAGCGAGAAGACGCCGTCCACGAGCTTGGCCAGATTGTCCGCGACGAACATTTTTTCGAACAAGCCCCAGAAGAGGAGATACGTGCCGTCCGAGATCCCGGAAAACGTGATCCGCCGGGGGGCGGCGATCTGCCCCAGGAGGTCCCGGCCCCGTTCGATCGGCCCGGCGATGAGGCGCGGAAAAAAGGCCATGAAGAGCGCGAAATCGGAGAAGCGGCGCGACGGATCCAGTTCCTTCCGGTGGACGTCGACGGCGTACCCCATCGCCTGGAAGGCGTAAAAGGAAAGGCCGACGGGCAGCCCGATCCCCAGGACCACCGGATGGACGGAAACGCCCAGGAGACGAAGGAGCGGGACGAGGGTGTCCGAGAAAAAACCGAAATATTTGAAGACGCCGAGGTTCACGAGGCAGGCCGCCAGCGCGAGGACCAGGAACCGCTTCCTGACCTTCGGGTCCGGCGAGTCCGCCATCTTCAGCGCGCAGAAATGGACGACGAGCGTCATCTCGAGCAGGACGGCGAAAAACCGCCAGTCCCACGAGACGCAGAAGGCGTAGCTGGCCGCGAGCAGCCAGAGATTCTGGCGTTTGTGGTCCAGCGCGAGATAGACCGCGTAAACGACGGCGAAAAAAACGGCGAAATGGAGCGAATTAAAAAGCACGCGTCCCCCTCCGGAGCCCGTTCATGTTACAGTGAAAATTCCCCGTCCAGGACGCCGAGCCCCTTGAAAAATTTCAGGCAGTCGGCCGAGACGCGGTTGCGGTGCGCCGCCGCGCAGGGGGCGCCCCAGGCCGCCCTCGAGACTTCGCCGGCGTCGGGGAAGCCCGCGTCCCCGTACATCTCCGGGTTGTAGTACAGCTCCCACGTCTTCAAAAACGTGCTCGCCGTCCAGCCGCGCATCGCCTCGAGCGTGCGCGCGGACCATCCGGGCGAATGACGCCGGAACAGCTCCTCGACGTACTGCCGGCCGAAGAGCCGGTGCCGCGCCTCGTCGCGCTGATGGAGATAGTGGATCGTGCGCGCCAGCGGGTGGAGCCGCTCATCCCCGGCCATCCGCGCGTTGTAGGCCACGATGATGTCTTCCGAGATCAGCGTGCGCGCGAAAAAAATGAAGTCCTCTTCTCCGCGCTCGTAGGCCCGGCGGATCGGCTGGGATTCCTGGGTGAAATAAACCCGCCCGGCGTAACGCACGCAGAACCGGCCGAAATATTCCAGGTGCTTGTTCTCCTCGTCGATGAAGTGATGGAGGTACGACCAGACCTGGCGGTGGCACTCGACGTAGAGCCGCCGCGTCGCGCCCTCGACGAGCTGCTTTTCCCCGAGGATGTTCAGGCAGAAAAAATTGACGGCTTCATAAAAGCTGAGGAGCTTGCGCCTGGCCTCCGGCAGGGCCTCATAGGCCGGCGTGCCGTAGAGCGAGAGGAACTCGGGGCTCGCGAACCACTGCTCGCGGTCCAGCGTCTCCGGCCATTCGAGCTGGGGATAGGGGTTCGGGTAGTTCTTCTCCGATGCCTGGTTCAGTTTTTCCAGCGTTTCGTCAAACGGACGCACGGGTTCCCCCTTTCGAAAGCTCGAGGTTTCCGAAGAAAAGCGAATCGATCCCCGTCGAGAGGAAGGTCTCGAGCGCCTCGCGCGGCGTGTGGACGATCGGCTGGCCCTTCACGTTGAAGCTCGTGTTCAGAAGCACGGGCACGCCCGTCCGGCGGTCGAACGCCGAGAGGACCGCGTGCAGAAAGGCGTTCTGCGCGGCGGTCACGGTCTGCACCCGGGCGCTGCGGTCGACGTGCGTGACGGCGGGCAGGCGGTCCTTCCAGGCCGGACGGACCGGCACCGCGACCAGCATGTACGGGAGGCTGCCGCTCGCCTCGAAGACCTCCTCGAGCCGCTCCTCGAGGACGGCCGGCGCGAACGGGCGGAACGCCTCGCGGAGCTTCACGGCGGCGTTCACGCGGTCGCGCATCGCCGGATCCCTCGGGTCGGCGAGGATGCTCCGGTTGCCCAGAGCCCGCGGACCGAATTCCATGCGGCCCTGGTAGACGGCCGTGACCCGTCCGGCCGCCAGGCCTTCCGCGGCCGCCTCGGCCGCCGCCGCCAGGTCCTTATGGCGCGTCCGGCGCGTGCCGGCCGGAGCCCCGGCGAAAGCGGCCTCGATTTCGTCGGAAGACGACGAGGGCCCCCAGTACGGCATGCCCATCTTTTGCGGGACGTCGCCGTGTTCGTGCGACACCTGCAGCGCGGCCCCGAGCGCCGAGCCGTCGTCTCCGGCCGCCGGCTGGATGAAACAATGCCGGACCTCTTTCAGCCCCAGGATCCGGCCGTTGGTCGTGCAGTTCAGCGCCACGCCCCCGGCGAGGCAGAGATTCTCATGGGAAAGCTTTTTCATCCAGTACGGCACCAGACGCGTCATCGCCCGGTCCGTGGCGGCCTGCAGCGCGGCCGCCAGGTCGCAGTGCTCCTGTCCGATCGGATCCCCCTCCTCCCTCGCCGGAAAGAAAAGCTCGGCCATCTTCCGGCGCGTCGTCTCGTACGTTTCCCGCCCGAAGTCCGTGGTCTCCGGTTCGAGGAAATTCATGCGCCAGCTCCCCTCCCCGAATTCAAAAAAACTTGCGAAGATCTCTTCGTACCGGCTCGGGTTCCCGTATGGGGCCAGACCCATCGTCTTGTATTCGTCGGCGTTGAACTCGAATCCCAGATGCATCGTGATGAAGCTGTAAAGGATCCCGATCGACGACGGGTAGGGCATCTCGACGAGCGGCTCGATCCCGCGGGGCCCGGCGTCAAAAACGGAGACGCCGTGGATCTCCCCCATGGCGTCGGCGACCACGACGAGCGCCCGGGGGAAGCCCGACAGCCGGAACGCGCTCGCCGCGTGCGCCAGATGGTGCCGGACCGGCCGGAACCGCTCGCGCCGGAACGCCGACCCGAACACGGCCTCGAGATCGCTCATGACCACCTCCGGGGAAAACACGTTGTCGTACCAGCGCTTCGCCGAGGGAATCGGCGAAAAATACCCGGCATAACCCGCGTAGTCGAAGCCGTGCGCGACGAAGTCCACCCGGGAGAGATCGACGCCGGCCTGCTCGAGGCAGTACCTCGCCGCCCGCTCCGGCAGGAGGTTCGTGTGTTTCTGGCGGTTCAGCCTCTCTTCCGCGACGGCGGCCACGACGCGGCCGTCTTCGACAAGCGCGGCCGCGGCGTCCATCCCCTGGCAGATCCGCGTCCACTTCTGGGGCGCGCCGGGCAGCAGCGAGCGCTTGAAGGCCTGCGAGCGGTTGAAACCGCTCAGCCCGAGGACCCTCATGGAGAGTTTTTTTTCATTTTTTCCTCGACCAGCTTTTCGATGCTCTTCAGCGTGTCGAAATTCCGCTCCGACAGATCCCCCTGCAGGATTTTGATGCCGAACGTTTTCTCGAGAAACAGGACGAGCTTCACGATGGAAAACGAGTCGACCGCGCCGGAGCGGATCAACGAGGTCGTCTCCGTCATGCCTTTGGCGATTTTGAAATCCCGGTCCGACTTCATGAATTCCAGAATCTTATCGATGATCATTTTTTCCTCCGTTCCTTGAATGGATGGCGGCATGCACGCCGTCGAGAGCCATTTTGAATACCGGTTTTTTCCGGACCGAAAACCGCCCCGCCCCCGGGACGATCCGCACCATGAACGCCTCGAACCGGCGCACGCGCTCCTTGCGATGAAATTCTCCGAGCCGCGGGATCCAGAAGGGATGCAGAAAGTCCGCCTCGACGTCCCAGCCGCGGCGCGCGGCGGCTTTCTTCAGCTCCTCGAACAACGGGCGGCCCTCGGGCAGAACCGGGGTCGCCGTCATCAGATACGCCCTCCCCCGTTCGCTCATGAGCGAGGGCAGGCGCGAGAGAAACCGGACCGTCACCTCGATCCCCAGACGCCCGCCGTTCGTCGACGGGGAAAAGCTGCCGTACTCCTCGTCAAAAAAGACGAACGGCATGTTCCACGTCACCAGGTCAAACCTCTCCGTTCCGTTGTCCCAGTCGAAGACGTCCGCCTGAAAGACGCGGACCGTCTCGGCCGGACCGTTCAGATCACGGTTCAACGCGGCGATCTCCGCGGCCCGCGGGAGGACGTCCATCCCCGCGGAGCGGCGGAAGAAACCGGCCAGATGCAGGAGGATCACGCCGGATCCCGTGCCGACGTCCAGGTAATCCACGCCCGGAACGATCGTCTCGCGCGCGAGATAGCGCAGCATGTGCAGCGCGTCCTGTTCGAAGTGGACGGCGCGGCCGACCGAGGACGCAGCCAGCGGCCTCTTCGCGTCCAGGACGAGAAAGACGCGGTCCGTGACCACGATCCGGAATCGGCAGACGAGACCGCCGTCCTCGCGGTCCAGGAGCCCTTCCTCCAGCCATTCCTGCGTTTCCCGCAGGCCGATCGCGGACCCCCACTCGTCCGCGGAAAACGATTCGTTCAGCACGAGAGCCCGGTAGAGGCGTTCGTCCGCCCGGTTGCGGAAGAAGAGCGGGCTCGACGAACGCACGGCTTCTTTCAAGAGGACGTATTCGGACCCCGCGTATCGGGCGCATTCCCGCAGGCGCTCGGCCGCCGGCGTGCGGCCGGCGAACCAGAGCCGCGGGTAGTTCCGCAGATGCTCCGCGTGCAGGCGCTTCACCTGCGCCGAAAATTGCGCGCCGCGCGGCCCGTGGAACGCCTTCAGCCAGTCCGTCGACGCCGCCATTTCAGGCCCCCAGAGCCAGCGCCGCGCGGTCGGGTTTGCCGTTGGGCGTCTTCGGCAGGGCCTCGACGACGCGCAGGATCTGCGGCGTCATGTAGGACGGCAGCTCGCGGGCGCAATGCGCGAGGAGCTCGGCCTCGCTCAGCCGGGAGCCTTTCTTGAGGACCACGACGGCCATGATTTTCTGTCCGAGGGTGTCGTCGCCGATTCCGACCACCGCGGCCTCGCGGACGGCCTCGTTGCGGAAAAGCGCCTCCTCGATGTCTCCGGGGCTGATCCGGTAACCCGCGCATTTGATCATGCCGTCCCGGCGGCCGATAAAATACAGAAATCCCTCTTCGTCCTTCTTGACGAAATCCCCCGAAAAACAGACCGGGTCGTGGAAATCGCGGTGCAGCGGGTTCTGGCGGATTTTTTGCGCCGTCTCCTCGGGACGCCCCCAATAACCCTTCGAGACGAGCGGGCCGCGGTGAACGAGCTCGCCCACCTCGCCGGGCGCGCATTCCCGCCCGTCGGGCCCCAGGACGAGGATTTCCGCGTGCGGCACCGCCTTCCCGATCGAATCGGGGCGGCGCCCGAGCTCCGAGGGATCGAGATACGTCGAGCGGAAAGCCTCCGTCAGGCCGTACATGAGATAAAGCTTCGTTTCGGGAAACGCGCGATCGAATGACCGCACCCAGGGAACCGGGAGCCTTCCCCCCGAGTTCGTCACGTACCGCAAGCGGGGGAAACGCCCGCCGAGCTCCGAGGCGGCCTGGATCAGCGGGATCAGGATCGTCGGGATGCCGGCCAGGCCCGTGATTTTTTCGCGCCGCGCGAGCTCGAGCGCGTCCGCCGGAAACAGAAACTTCTTCAGGACCACCGTGCCGCCCGCCGCGAACGCGGTGAGGAGCTGGTTGAGCCCGTAATCGAAGCTGAACGGAAGAAGGCTGAGAATCGAATCCCGGGCGGTGATCCCCAGGTACGACGAGACGGATTCCGAACCCACGACGAGATTCTGATGCGTCAGCATGACGCCCTTGGGTTTTCCGGTCGAGCCCGACGTGTAAACGATCGCCGCGAGATCCTCGCCGAGGACTTCCGTCTGCGGATCGCGACGGTCCCGCGAATAGGCCCCCTTTTCGTCCGCGAAGAGCACGAGCGGGGCCCCGGCGCCGGAGGGGACGCCGTCTTCCAGCGCCTTCCACCGGGCCGAAGATGTCACGACCGCTTTCACGGCGCAATCTCCCAGGACGTAGGAGATCTGCGGGGCGCGAAGGGCGGCGTTCAGAACGACGAAGACCGCTCCCGCCTTCGCGGCCGCGAAAATCGCCAGCGCTTCCTCGGCGGACTTCTCGAAATGAACCGCCACGCGGTCCCCGCGGCGCACGCCCCGTTCGGTCAGCGCGCGCGACAGGCGGTTGGCGCGTTCGTTGACTTCGCGGTACGTCATGCGCCGCTCGCCGTCGACGAGCGCGACCTTGTCGGGAAACCGCGCCGCGCTGCGTTCCAGGAACTGATGGACCAGGAAGGGATTCAAAGGAGCGCCTCCCGAGGCGGACGCCGGCTCAGGAAGCCGGACGGGCTGGCCGTGAGCCCGTAGGCGCCGGATTGAAAGATTCCCACGAGATCGCCGGGGCCGGCCGCGGGCAGCCGCACGTCCCGCCCCAGCACGTCGAGCGGCGTGCAAAGAGGCCCCGCGATCGTCACCGTCTCCGACCGCCGACCGCGCGCGCCGAGAACGCGGATGGGATAATTTTTTTTGAGGATCGTCCCGAAATTGCCGGAGGCCGGCAGATGATGGTTCATCCCTCCGTCCGTGATGAGATACGTCCGCCCGCGCGAGATTTTTTTATACAGCACTTTCGTCACGTAGACGCCCGCTTCGCCCGCCAGATAGCGGCCCGACTCGACCCAGAACCGCGTCCCGGACCGTGACGCCGCCGCGAGCTCTCCTCCCAGCGCGCGCCGCAGGCGCCTGCCGAAAGCGGCCAGGTCCAGCGGCCGCTCTCCGGCGAAATACGGAAGACCGAAACCGCCTCCGAAATTCACGAAGGCCAGCCCGCGGCCGAGCCGCCTGCGCATCTGGACGGCGATCCGCCAGGTGTCGGCGAAGCTTTCGGCGAGCACGCGCCCGTCGAGAATCTGCGAGCCCGAAAAAACGTGGATGCCGCCGACGGTCAGATGCCGGCACGCGGCCAGGCGGGACACGACGGCGGGGAGCCGTTCCTCGTCGATCCCGAACGGCTTGGGCCCCCCGCCCATCCGCATCCCGTCCGACTCATGGGAAAGGGCCGGATTCACGCGGATCCCCGCGACCGCGCGCCGGCCGAGCCGCGCCGAAATTTTGTCGATCTCGATCAACTCTTCCTCGGATTCCGCCTGGATCGTGACTCCTTTCGCGACCGCCAGGCGCAGTTCTTCCGCGTTCTTGCCGGGTCCGGCGAAACTGATCCGCGCGGGGGGAAAGCCGGCCCGCAGCGCCCTGCGGAGCTCTTCCTCCGAAGCCACGTCCGCGCCCGCGCCGAGCCTTCTGAAACAACCGAGAACGGAGGCGTGCGGATTGGCCTTCACCGAAAAAAGGATTTCGAATCCGGAGGGCAGGAACGCGGCGAGACGCCGGTAGCACCGGCGAAGGCTTCCCGAATGATAATAATAAGCGGGCGTGGGCGAACCCGCCGCGCGCCGCGTAATTTCTTTGACTTCCCGTTCGTTCACAAATCCCTCTTTAAGTTATCAATAATATACATTATTAAGTAATAAAGATCAATTTTATCCTCTAGGCGGGGGGAACCGGGAAAAGGGGGAAAAACCGGGTTATTTGACCAGATCGGGCTGGAGAGACGCTTTTTCTTCGGTGCGGACTTGGAAGATGCGCTGCTGGACCTTCTGGGCGTCGGTCGCGGAAGGCAGGAGACGCACGTACGCCTCATAATGGAGCACCGCCGCCTTGGGGTCGGCGAGATAGGCGTCGTAGAGAAGCCCGAGGTTGTAATGCGTCAACGGATCGGAGGGATCGAGCGAAAGCGAGAACTGGAATTCTCTGGCGGCTTCGGCGTACTGCGCCTGCCTCGCGTACAGGACGCCGAGGTTGTAGTGCGCGACGGCCGTCTCGCGCCGGAGCGTCTCGATGCGGCTGTTGGCGGTCTTGAGGCCCGTGAGAGCGGTTTCGGCGCGCTTCACCGCGTCGTCGTATTCGGAAACGGCTTTCTCGTATTCCGCTTCCTTGGCTTCGTACCGGTGGAGTTTGTCGACGAGCGAGCGCAGGCGGTCGCGCGCTTCGCCGGCCACCTCGGACGTCTCGCTCGCGCGTTTTTCTGCCTGATGCTTGTCCTCGGCGAGCCGGTCGACGGCGGTCGCCAGGCGTTCGGCGCGCGACTCCTGCTTGGCGGCCTCCTGGCGGACCGCCGCGGCATCCCGTTCGGCGATCTCCTTCGCGCGCCGCGTGTTTTCCGTCTCCTCCCGGAGGAGCCGCGCCCTCTCTTCGGCCTCCCGTTTTTCCTCGAGGAGCTTCAGGAAATTGCCGCGCAGGTGGCTCAGATTCCGGCCGGTGACGCGCCGCGCGCTCTTCTCGGAGCTCTCGACCCGCTCCAGCTCGCGCTGGGCGCCGCTGAACTGGGTTTTCAGGTCGCCGAGCTCCCGGCGCAGCTCCCGGTTTTGGCCGGCGGTGTGCCACAAGAGCCCGGCGGCCGCGGCCAGGACGAGGACGCCGATCACGGACAAAAGCGCGCGAGGGTTCTTCATCCCTTCCTCCCGTATCCCGCCGGCCCCTTGAACGCAAGGCTGTCCTGAGGCGAGGCTCCGGTCTCCGCCGCGGCGGGCGGCGGGCCCGGCGGGAGGCCGAGCGTCCCGAGCTGCGCGGCGTAATCGCGAATGCCTTTCATGTCGGACAACCGGTCCTCGAGAAAATCGGTGCCGTTCTTCAGCACGTGCGGCGTTAGGAACACGATGATCTCGGACTGCTCCAGGTGCTCGCTGTTGTTCCGGAAAAGCCCTCCCAAGAGCGGCAGGTCCGACAGCCAGGGCACGCGGTCCACGCGGGAGACCTTTTCGTCCTTGCGCAGCCCTCCGATCACGATCGTGGCCCCGTCCTTGACCATCACGCGGCTTTCCGCCTGGGTCGTGTCGAGGATCGGGATCTGGGAGTCGGACGGGGTGATCAGCGTCCGCGCCACGCTCGAGACTTCCGGTCGGACGGTCATCGTGACATACCCGTCGCGGTTGATCTGCGGGGAGACGCGCAGCGACACGCCGACGTCGATGAACGAGACGCTTTCGGCGGTGTTGCTGACTCCAACGCCCGTCGTCGTGGTCGTCGTCGTGACGTACGCCTCGCGGGTGCCGATCAGGATTTTCGCCTCGCCGCCTTCCACGACGGTGAGCCGGGGACTGGCGAGGATCTTGGATTGCCCGAGGGACTTGAGAAAATTGAAAACCGCCTCGAAGTTGTCGTTCGAGATCGTGCCGAAGCCGACGGAGCCGAAACTGGTCAGCGAGCGCGGCAGGTTGACGTTGAAGTCGAGCGATTCCAGAAACCCGCGCTTGAAAAGATACCGCCAGTCGACGCCCTTGTCGTAGTTGTCGTTGAAGATGACGCGCAGGATGCGCGCGTCGATGGCGACTTCGCGGGTTTTCCGGTCGAGCGAACCCACCAGGCGGGAAATCTCGCTCAGGCGCGCCGGCGGCGCGGTCACGAGGATCTGGTTCGACCGCACGTCCGCCTGGATCGAAACCAGGTCGTGCGCGCCGGCCTGCGCGAGCAGCGTGTCGCGGACCTCCGCGGCCTTGGCGTAGCGCAGATCGAACACGCGCGTCTCGGACGGCAGGTCGAATTTCCGGACGGCGTCGGAGAGCGCCTCCAGCCGGTCCGGCGTGTCCACGAGAAGAAGGCTGCCGGTGCGACCGTCCGTGACGATCGAGCCGCGCGCGCTTTTCAGCGGCTGTAGAAGCGGCAAAAGCCGCGCCGGATCGACGTACTGAAGCCGCATCGAACGGGATTGCCGCGGAGAGGAATAGTCCTCGCCGTACCGGGTGCGGAACTCTTCCGCCGTCATCACGTAGACGATTCCGCCGCGGCGCTTGTAGGCCAGGCCCTGCGACTCCAGCACGTGCTCGAGCGCCTCGGAGACGCGGACGTCCTGAAGGAAAAGGGCGGTCCTCCCCTTCACCTCGGGGCTGACCACGATGTTGAATCCGCCCTTGCGGGCGAGGTATTTGAGGACGTCCACCACGTCGATGTCCCGCAGATCGAGCGTGATGTGCCGGTCCTCGCCGGGCAGGGCCTCCTGGGTGGGGATCACCGGGCGGGCGGCGATCAACCCGCCAAGGAGAACGAGGATCCCCGCGGCCGTGGCCCATCGGTTCGTCGTGAAGCGTCGCATGCGGTCGTCCTCCCGGGATCCAGAGTAAACGAACCCGTATTAAAGAAGGATTAATTTGAAATTAATGAAATCTAATGGGCCAATCCGGAAATCCCCGGGGGTCGTAGAAATGGCATGTGAAAGATCGCCGTTTCGAAAGTCCGATCTGCTATAATCGGGGCGATTTCCACCATTTCCCAAGGGGGCTTAACATGAATAGAATCATTCGGTTGGCATTCTTCTCGGCCGTTCTCGTCCTGGCGGGCGCCTCTTCGGCGCTTGCCGAAGGGACGGTCATCACCCGCATCGAAGGCGAGGCGTCCGTCGTCCGGCAGGGCCAGACCCTGCCCGCGACCGAAGGCATGACTCTGCAGAAAGACGACACGATCATCGCGCCGGCGGGCGGCGGCGTCGACGTGAACCTGAACGACCAGGCGGGTGTCCGCCTCCTGGCGGCGAGCGAGGGCGTGCTCGACGGCACCGGCGCCGCGATGAAGGTGCGCGTCACCAGCGGCAACGCGATCATGAACCTAAAAAAACTGCCCGTCGGCACCACGTTCGAGCTCGAAACGCCGACGGCGATCGCGGCGGTGCGGGGCACCCAGTTTTGGGGGCGCGTGGATCTGACGTCCGCGGACAATCCCGTGACCACGTTCGCCGTGCGCGAAGGCTCGGTCGAAGTGCTGGCTAAGTCGACCTCCGAGAAATTCACGCTGTCGCCGGGCCAGGCTCTCGACATCCCCAAAGACGCCGCGACGGCTCCTTCGGTCCGCGAGGCGCTGACCGAGGAAATGAACGCGATGGAACAGGCCTCGTCGATCAAGACTTCGGCCTGACGCCGGCTCGAAACAAAAGACCCCGGAGAGAACTCTCTCCGGGGTCTTTTTTCTTGATCGGGCCGTTCAGGCCAGAGAGACGCGGAAAGCCGATCCCGCGTAGCGGGACAGGTAGAGATAGCCGCCGCTGAACGTCATCGCGGACGCGCCGGAGCCGTTCGGAAGCGTGGCGCTGATATCGCTCCAACTGGCGCCGCCGTCCTGGCTGAGATACACTTTCCCGCCCGCGTAATCGTCCCATTTCACGGTGCTCACCGCGATCCGCTGTGAATTCGCCGGATCGACCGCGAGGCCTTCGCACGTCCCGCTGGTGTCCGGAAATTTCTTGAGAAGCTGCCAGGTGGCGCCCTTGTCTTTCGAGACGTAGAGCGCGGGACCCCCCGCGTCGGCTCCGGCGTACACGGTGCCGGTCTTCCCGACCTTCAGGTCGAACACGTAGGTGGAACCCGAGAAGACCTTCGACCACGTCTTGCCGTAATCGAGGGAGCGATACACGCCTCCGCCGGTGCCCACCGCGGCCCAGTAGAGGCGCGACGGCTGCGTCGGGTCGACCGCGAGCCCGTTGTAAATACGCTTGGAGGCCGGTTGGCCGGGTGATTTCGCCCAGCTGTCGCCGCCGTTGGTCGAGACGTAAAGGCCGCCCCCGTCGTCGCCGTCGATGCCCAGATACAGGCGGTTCGAGTTCGTCGGGTCCGCCGCGAGCGAGCGCGCGTAACCCTGGTCCCAGACCGTGTTCACTTTCGGGCGGGCGGCCGGCAGGCCGGTCCGCACGAGCTTGAACGTGCTTCCCCCGTCGGTGCTGACGGCGACCTGGTTCACGGCCACGTCCCAGGGGGACGAGGTCGCGACCACGCGGCCGGTTCCGATGGGCAGCACGTTCCAGACGTGGCCGAGATAATTGGCGGACGTGTAGGCGGTCGAGGGGATCAGAGCCCGGTAGCTGACGCCGCCGTCGGTCGACTTCATGAGTCCGTTGTCCATCGACGCCACGTAAATGCTGCCTCCCGAAGAAACGGCGACGTCGGTGGCGACGGTGTTGGGCGCGCCCGTGATCTTCTCGTTCCACGTGACGCCCGCGTCGTCCGAGCGGAAGATCCCCCAGAAGTCCGAAAAATACAGCGTCAGCGGGTTGAACGGGTCGATCGCCACCGACAGCGGACGCCCGAAACCCTTGGACCAGCCGCGCGTGGGGTCGCCGACCAGGTCGTATTTCAAACCGCGCTCGACGTTGGTCCAGGTGACGCCTTTGTTGAGGCTCAGATAAGCGCCTCCGTTCCAGCCGCTCACCCAGCCCCCGAGGATCTGCGTGACGCCGGCGAGCGTCGTTACGACGTCCAGGCGGTTGAAGACCCCGCTCGAAATCGCGCTCGTGTAGCTCCAGCTCGCGCCGCGGTCCTTCGTATAGGCGATCCGGGAGCCCGCGGTGACGTAGAGCGTCTCCGACGTCCCCGTCCCCCTGCCGACCATGTCGTAGACGTCGTAGGCGGTCATCGCCGAGATCTTCGACCACGTCCTCACCGCGGGATCGCACTTGGCGACGCCCGACATCGAGGAGGCGAAGAGCGTCTTGCCGTCCGCCGTCAGATACAGCGCCGAGACATAGATCCCGGAGCCGAACGGCGTGCCCAGCGAGCCCCACGTGCTTCCGCCGTCGGAAGTCACGTAGACCGTGCCGGATTTGGCCGCGGCGTACACCTTGTTCGCGTTCAACCGGTCGATCGCGATCGAGCGGTAGGTGTCGGGGCGCTTGAAGGCAAGGATGCTCTTCGTGGAGGCCAGGTGCGTCCAGCTGACGCCGGCGTTCGTCGACTTGTGCACCCCCGCCTTGGTTCCGACGTAGATCACATTGGAATCCGACGGCGCGATCGCCAGCACCGCGACGTGCGTGTTCACGAGCCCCGCGGTCCGGAAGTTCCATTTCGCCCCGCGGTCGTCCGAACGCCAGAGGCCCGCCACGTCCGAGGTCAGGTAGACGCGTCCGCTGTTCTTGGGGTCCGCCATCACGACGGGATAGGCGCCGCCGCCGTTCCATCCGGCCAGCTGCCAGGTGCCGAGCGCGTGAGCCGGCGCGGCGACGAGTTGAACCGCGGATGCGACCGCGACCGCCCAAACGGATGCTTTTTTCATGGAGGCCTCTTTTTTTCGGTGATGTGTCCTGCCCGAGGATAGACTATCCCCGCCGACATTAGAGGAGGGTTAATCGCCGGTTAGAAACCTTTAATCAAAAAACCCCGGGCCGCGAGAGCGACCCGGGGTCTTCGATTGGATTTACGCGATCGTGGCTCCCGTCGTGTTGCTGAAGACGGAAAGGTTCGCCGCCGCGTCGTAGGCCCGCACCTGATAGGCGTGCGCGCCCGCCGAAACGTTCAGGTCGTAGTATTTCGCCGTGGCGCTCGTCGCGATCTGCGTGCCGTCACGGTAAATCCGGTAACCGGCCACGCCGACGTTGTCGGTCGAACCGTTCCACCAGACCGTGACTTTCGTGCCCGACACCGCGCCGACCAGCCCCGTCGGGGCCGTCGGGGCCTGCGTGTCGGACGGAGCGGGCGCCGGAGCCGTGCCGCTCACCGTCGCGCCGGTCGTATTGCTCGCGGCGGAGAGGTTTCCCGCCGCGTCGTAGGCCCGCACGTAGTAACCGTGAGAACCCGCGGGGACGCTCAAGTCGTGATAGATCGCCGTGGCGGTCGTCGCGATTTGCGCGCCGTCCCGGTACACGCGGTAACCCGTCACCCCCACGTTGTCCGTGGAGGCGTTCCACCACACCGTCACCGACGTGCCCGAAACCGAACCGACCAGACCGCCCGGAACCGTCGGGGCCGTCACGTCGCCGGTCGGGACCGGAGTGGGGTCCGGGACGGGCGTCGGATCCGGAAGCGGCGTCTGGGAGGCCGCGCTGTAGCGGTACACGGACCCGGCGTAGCGGGTCATGTAGAGGTAGTCGCCGTTTCTGCTGTAGGTCATGTCGCCCGCGCCCGAGCCGTTGGGCAGATTCGACGTGATATCGGTCCACGTCGTTCCGCCGTCCGCGCTCGAGTAAATCCGGTTGTCGCCGTAGTCGTCCCATTTCACGGTGCTCACCGCCACGCGGGAGGCGTTGTTCGGATCGACGGTGATCGCGTCCAGCGCGCCGGTGCCCGGAAACGTCTTCGCGAGCGTCCAGGTCGTTCCCTTGTCCGAGGACGAATAGAGCCTCGGCCCGCCGGTATCCGTCGCCGCGAACACTTTCCCGTCTTTGGCGACGGCCACGTCGAACACGTAGGCGGAGGCGGAAAACACCTTGGCCCACGTTTTACCGGAGTCCTGCGAACGATACACGCCGCCGCCCGTCCCCACCGCCGCCCAATAAAGACGCGCGGGGTTGGTCGGGTCGACCGCCAGTCCGTTGTAGATGCGCTTGGAACCGGGCTGACCCGCGGACTTGGCCCAGGTGTCGCCGCCGTTGGTCGAGACGTAAAGGCCGCCCCCGTCGTCGCCGTCGATGCCCAGGTAGAGTTTGCTCGGGTTCGAGGGGTCCGCCGCGAGCGCGCGCGCATAGCCCTGGTCCCAGACCGTGTTCACTTTCGGGCGGGCGGCCGGCAGGCCGGTCCGCACGAGCTTGAACGTGCTTCCCCCGTCGGTGCTGACGGCGACCTGGTTCACGTCCACGTCCCAGGGGGACGAGGTCGCGACGACCCGGCTTCCGTTCACCGCGATGCGCCAGACGTGGCCGAGATAATTCGACGAGTTGTACGCCGCGCTGGGCAGGAGCGCCTTGTAGCTGACGCCGCCGTCGGTCGACTTCATGAGTCCGTTGTCCATCGTGCCGACGTAGAGGCTGCCGTCCGACGCCTCGACCACTTCCGAACCCACCGTGTTCGGGGCGCCGTTGATCTTTTCGTACCAGGTGAGGCCCAGATCGTCCGAGCGGAAGATCCCCCAGAAATCCGAGAAGAAAAGCGTCTGCGAATTATAGGGATCGAACGACACCGACAGCGGGCGGCCGAACCCTTTCGACCACACGCGCGAAGGGTTTCGGAGAACGTCATAGTTCAGGCCGCGCTCGACGTCTGTCCAGGTCGCGCCGCCGTTGCGGCTCAGGTACGCCCCGCCGCTCCAGCCGCTCACCCACGCGCCGAGGATTTCGGTGGCGCCGGCGGCGGTCACGCGGACGTCGAGGCGATTGAAAACGCCCTGCCAGATCGTGGACGTATAGGTCCAGGAGACGCCCTTGTCTTTCGAGATCGCCACCTTGTTTCCATAAGTCGCGTACATCGTTTCGCTCGTGCCGGTCCCCTTCCCCAGCAGGTCATAGACCTGGACGCCGGTGAACGCGGAGACCTTCGACCAGCTCTTGACCGTCGTGTCGCACTTGGCCAGTCCGGACAGGGAGGCCGCGAAAAGCGTCTTCCCGTCCGAGGTCAGATACAGCGCGGTCACGTAGATGTTCGTGCCGAACGGCGCCGAGCCGACCTGGCTCCAGACGTTGCCGCCGTCGGTCGAGACGTACACGAGTCCCGACGTCCCCGACGCGTAGACCTTGGACGAGTTCAGCCGGTCGACCGCGATCGAGCGGTAGTTGTCCGGACGCTTGAACGCGATCGTGCCCTTGGTCGACGCCAGATGCGTCCAGGAGACGCCGGCGTTCGTGGACTTGTGCACGCCGGCCTTGGTCCCGACGTATAGGACGTTATTATCGGAAGGGGCGATCGTCAGGACGGCCGCGTGCAGGTTGGCCAACCCCGTCGTCTTGAAATCCCATTTTCCGCCCCGGTCGTCGCTGCGCCAGAGACCCACGACGTCCGATAGAAGGTAGAACCTGCCGCTGACTTTGGCGTCCGGGACGACGGCGGGATACGCGCCGCCTCCGCACCATCCCGCGAACTGCCAGTCCGCGGAAGCCGGGGCGGCCGAGAAGGAGCCCAGCGCGAAAATCAGCGCCAGAGCGAAGGTTAGAGCTTTATTCTTTGTATGCATGTTTATCAATCCCCTCACAATTATTACATTTTGTTAACAAGGCTTACACCATACATGAACCCAGATTAGAGCCCGATTAAAAAAAGATTAATTTTTTCTAATCTGGGAAACGGCCGGAACGGGAGGGGACGATGCGGCTTTCTGAATGGGGCTAAATGTGGTATAAAAGATTTTCCGGAGAGATGGCAGAGTGGTCGAATGCGCGCGCCTCGAAAGCGTGTAAGCCGCAAGGCTTCAGAGGTTCGAATCCTCTTCTCTCCGCCATTTTGGCGCGCTCGGCCCTTTTCAGGAATAGTTCGGCGAAGAGAGGAGCCAGGCCGTTTTTGACGGAAGCGAAACGACGGCCTCCAATTCCTCGCAGAAAATCACGCTGGGGGCCGCCAATTTCTTCAGAAGCTTCCTCAGCGACGGTCCGCCCGCCTCCGCCGTCCGGTACCGGTAGGGCCGGATCTCGACCCTGAAATCCGGGCTGAGCGCCGCGAAATACCGCCTGATTTCCGAGGCGCTGTATTCCTTCCAGTGGTGGCCGTAAGTCACTTCCAATAAAATGCTTCGCAGGTCCGTGCCGACCCCTCTCAAAAGAAGCGCTTCTTTGACAGCATGGAAGAGATTGATCACTCTCAGGCTGTTGGGCGTGGTGATATAAATGATCCCGCCCGGCGCGAGCAGCCCGTAGATCCTTTTCCAAAAAAGCACCGGGTTGAACGTGATGTGCTCCATGATTTCGCAGAAATTGACGGCATCGAAACGGTCTTCGCCGCCGGGGGCGAAATCACCCCGGTCGATCCTCTCGCACGGCAGCAGGGTGATCCCGAGATCCGCGGCCCGCTTCCGGACGAAATCCATCTCGCAAAAAACCGGGACGTCCATCGCGTGCACCTCGTAGCCGAGAAGCGCCAGGAATGCCCCGAAATGCAGGTAATGGCTGCCGACGTCCAGGATCCTGGCCGGCGGTTTTTTCAGCTCCGTGAATCGCAGCGCCGCGCGACGGAACCGGTCGCGGTGGACGGCATAGTAATCCCTGTCCTTGGCGTTCGGGGAATCCCGGATGATCTCGTCCAGACGGCTGGCGGCCTTTTCGAAAGTCAGCATCCGGCGACCTCCGCATACCACTTCCGGATCCGCTCTCCGGCGGCGCGCCGCTCGCCGGCCGTTTTCCCGACCTCGTATTCTTCCCAGTAGCGGACGACGCGGTCCGCCTCCCGCTCCGGGTCGCCGACGCGCAGGGGCAGAACGGGCGTGCCCGGGCGGCCCGTGTACCGGTCGAAATCGGCGTATTTGTGGTCGTAATAATCCGTTTCGGTGACGGGCACCGGCGGGCAGCCGCCGATGAGCGACAGCACGCAGCCGTGGAACGACATCGAGATCGTCCCCCGGGCCTCCCGCGCGATCCCGAAGAATTCCTCCTCGTCCCGCAGGCGAGGCAGCACGCCGATGTCGAGCGACGGCTCCAGTTCCTTCATCCGGCGGCAGGTTTCCTCGTCGTCGCAGAAGGAGGCGCCGCTCATCGAAAAAAACCGGAACGGGGCGCCCGTCCGGCGGCGCACCGCCTTCAAGAACCCGAGAAACGCGGCCAGGCGGTCCCGGTCGACGAACATGTTCCCCCGGATGTTGAGGAGCACGCAGCCGTCTTTCCGCGAGCGGGTTTCGCGGACCGGATACAGGTCGGTGTTGCTGAAAATCTCGTCATGCAGAAGCGCCTCGGGAGGGAGTCCGAGCAGGGACCGGCACGCGGCGTTCCTCGTCCGCACCGCGCGGGCCATGCGGAACATGCCCTTCAGGGAATCGACCTGGCGGCTCCTCAGCGGGCCGTACTGCTGGGGGCCGAAGAAAACCGGGACGCCGTGTTTTCGCAGGATCCGCATCGTGATCAAGAGCTCCGCCCGGTTGACGTCGTACCAGTTCCAGCAGAGCTGGGTGCCTCCGTAATAGTACATGAGCCGGGCGTCCTTCAGCCTGGAGACGAACTTCCGGTATTCGGGAAACGGCCAAAAAAGCACGGGATAGGTCCGGAGGATCAGCTCTTTTCTCCAGCGGGAAGGCAGGCCCAGGTACCGGAACCGGGCGTGCCAGTCCGAAAAAAGCATGCAAATGCCGGTGTAGAGCTCCGCGAAAGGAAAACGGCCGGCGTCGGT
>DATJEK010000131.1:0-52169 GCA_035496715.1 Candidatus Eiseniibacteriota bacterium
GGGGCCTCGATCATCGATTCGAGCATCTGGGTGGCGACAATCACCGGCTTGCCCTGGCGTCGCGCCGCTTCGACGATGCGCTTTTGCAGCGGCGGGACTTCTTCGGGGTTGAGTTCCACGCCGAGATCGCCCCGCGCGACCATGATCCCGTCCGACACCGCGAGGATGCCGTCGATGTTGCAGATGCCTTCGTGATTTTCGATCTTGGCGATCACGCGGCAGCGCGACCGGCCGAGCCGCGAGCGGACCGCCTCGATGTCGCGCGCGTCGCGGACGAACGACTGGGCGACGTCGTCGACGCCGTGCGCCAGGCCGAACGCGAGATCCTTCTCGTCCTTCTCCGTGAAGCCCTCGAAGCGGAGCCTCGCGCCGGGGATGTTGATGCCCTTGTGCTCCTTGAGAAGTCCGGGGGTCAGCACCTGCGCCTTCAGGTAACCGGCGCCCTTGCCGATCACGGTGAGCGCGATGTTTCCGTCGTCGATGAACACGCGGCTTCCGACCGGGATGTCGTCCAGAAGCCCGTGATAGTCGAACGGGA
This sequence comes from Candidatus Eiseniibacteriota bacterium, assembly GCA_035496715.1. Classification (GTDB taxonomy): domain Bacteria; phylum Omnitrophota; class Gorgyraeia; order 2-02-FULL-51-18; family 2-02-FULL-51-18; genus DATJEK01. The sequence continues at coordinate 539 of DATJEK010000131.1, forward strand.
TCAGCCGCTCGTGGCCGGTGACGTCGCGATTCACGAGGTGGACGGTCTGCCGGCGGCGCAGATCGATGCCCCCGCTGGTGGCGAACCGCCCCACCCGGATGCGATAACCGGCGAGGTCCAGAAGGACGCGCACCCGCCGCCCCCGGCTGGCGGCCGCGCGCCGCACGTCCAGGATCCGCCTGGCGTGCGCGGCGTGGGAACCGTGGGAGCAGTTGAGCCGCGCGACGTCCATGCCGGCGTCGATGAGACGCTTCAGCGTGTCCTGCGTGGCCGAGGCGGGGCCCAGCGTGCAGATGATCTTCGTGCGCGGCATCGGCTAAGTCCCCAGCCCCGCGCCCTTGCAGTCCTGGATGAATTCCTCGGGGCTCGAGCCCGTGCGGATCCGCTGGCGATCGCCGTCCTTTCGCACGACGAGGAAGGTCGGATAGCCGGTGACTTCGAACTGCTTCATGAGGGCCGCTTCCTTGTCGCCGTTCAATTTCACTTTGGGGACGCCGTTCAGGTAGTCCTTCACCTTCGCCGAGTTCAGGATCTGCCGGTCGAACACCTTGCAGTACCCGCACCAGGGCGCGGAAAAATAGAGCGCGATCGCCCGGCCCGGCGCGGCCGAAACGGCGGCGCGGTAGCCGGCCGCCCCCGAAAACCACTCGCGGGAAACGTGCGCCGGCGGAGCGGGGTCCGCGGCCGCGGCCGCGGCGGCCGGTTCGGGACGGTCGGCGCTCTCGACGCTGAAGGGTACGGCCGGCTCGTCCTCCGCCGGACGCCCGTCCGCCTCGGCGGCCGAGCCGGCGAGGTCGGACTTGAAGATCACGTCTTCGACGCCGTCGGCGCGGCGGATGCGGTAAAAGGTGCTTTTCTCGCTCAGGACTTCGCCTTCGACACGGGTTCCGTCCTTGAGCGCGAAGCCGGCCGCGGAAGCCGGCGCGGCAAAGAAGAGGGCCGCCAGAACGAAAGCCGCGGCGGTCGCTTCTCTACGCATGCGCGCTCTGGGCCTTGCGGACCGCCGTCGGGAGGCTGTCGGCGACGTTTTGGGGTCCCAGCTCGTCATACAGGCCGGATTCTTTCAGCGCGGCGAGCGGCTGGCCCTCCAGCCCGCTCAAGACGAGACGGACGCCGTTTTTGCGGCTCTTCCGGTTGAATTCGCGGAGCGCGTGCAGCCCTGTCGCGTCGATGAACGGCACTTCGGAGAGATCAAGAATTCTCGCGTGCGGCTTTTTCTCGATGAGACGCATCGTCTCCTCGAACTCGTGCGCGACGCCGAAGAAAAACGGCCCGTCGATGTGGTACACCTCCACGCCGCTGGGCCACTTCTGGGGCAGGGGCTCCTCGTCACCGGCCGCGTCGTCGGGCTTGAAGAGGCGGATCCCGGACGCCTGGGTCATGCTGTGCATGAAAAGAAAGGCGGAGAGCACCATCCCGACCTCGATCGCGAGCGTCAGGTCGCAGAAGACGGTGAGAAGAAACGTCACCAGGAGGACCGCGACGTCGCTCCTGGGGCCGCGCAGGAGCCCCGCGAACGATCGCCATTCGCTCATGTGATAAGAGACCACCGCGAGAATGCCCGCCAGGCAGGCCAGCGGGATGAGACGCGCCCACGCGCCGAAAAAGAAGATGATGGCCATCAGCGTCAGCGCGTGCACGAGGCCCGCGACCGGCGTGCGGCCGCCGTTTTTGACGTTCGTCGCCGTGCGGGCGATCGCCCCGGTGGCGGGGATGCCGCCGAAAAGCGAGGACGCGATGTTGGCGGTCCCCTGAGCGATCAGCTCCATGTTCGACCGGTGGCGCCCCCCGGTCATGCCGTCGGCGACGACGGCCGAAAGAAGCGACTCGATGCCGCCCAGGAGCGCGATCGTGAACGCGGGCTCCAGGAGCTTCGGCAGGTCCGCGAGGCGGATCGGCGGCAGGGACGGCGCGGGAAGCGTGTGCGGCAGGTCGCCGAAACGGGTGCCGATCGTGTCCGCCGGAAGGCCGAAATAGCGCACGAGCGCCGCGGCGGCCACGATCGCCACGAGAGAACCCGGCACGCGGTGCGTCAGGCGGCCCCAGAACGCGACCACGAGGACCGTGCCCGCCGCGATCGCGGCGGACCAGGGGTTCACCGAATCCAAATGACCGAAATACAGCGCCCACTTCCCGACGAAATCGGCGGGCACGGCCCCGACGTCGAGCCCGAGGAAATCCTTCACCTGGGAAGAGAGGATGATGACGGCGATGCCGCTCGTGAAACCCACGATCACGGGCCGGGGGACGAATTTGATGACGCTGCCGAGTCTCGCCAGCCCGAACCCGATGAGCATCGCGCCGGCCAGGAACGTCGCGACGAGGAGGCCCTCGGTCCCGAATTTCTGGACGACGCCGTAGACGATCACGATGAAGGCGCCCGTCGGCCCCCCGATCTGGACCCGGCTGCCGCCCAGCGCGGAGATGAGGAACCCGCCCACGATGGCGGTGATGACCCCCTTTTCGGGCGACACGCCCGAGGCGATGCCGAACGCGATGGCCAGCGGCAGCGCGACCACGCCCACGATGACGCCCGCGACCAGATCGGAGAGGAAGGCCTCGCGGGTGTACCCTTTCAGGGTGGTCAGAAGCTTGGGCTTGAGCGGCATGTCAGCGCGCCTCGGGGTTGTCGGCGCCGAGCTGGATCGCCTCGCGGTGCTGGCGGGCGGCCCAGCCGTCTCCGGCCCGGGGGGACGGAATCGAGGCCGGCTCGAGGACGCCGCCGAGGCGGAGCGCCTCCTTGTACTCGGCGATGGCTTCCTGCAGGCGTCCCTCTCGGCGGTAGCCGTCCCCGCGGGCGGCGTGGGCCGACGCCTCGTCCTCGGAAAAAGCGGAAGGAGCGCAAAAGATTGTCAAACAAGCCGCCAGGAACAGCGCGTTTCGCATGGATGGATTATACCACCCGGCCGCCGGGCGCCTCTAGAGCGCCGTGAGGAAGGAGATGATGCGGCCGGCGTCGTCTTTTTCGCCGCGGTAGGAGTGATAATGCCGGTTCTGGGCCAGCGTGCAGATCTTCGACTCGAGGATCTGGGCGGCGGGCACGCCGGCTTCGATGAGCTGGCGCCGGTTTTCGCCCGCCAGATCGAAGTAGAGCTTCCCTTCGCTGCGCACGAGGGCCGAGGCGGGAAAATAGCCGGCGAACTCCTCGCCCACTTCGTAAGCCTGGGGGCCGATGCAGGGCCCGAACGCCGCGTGAATCGAGCCCGGAGGAAGTCCGGAACGCTCGGCCAGAAGACGCGCGCCTTTACCGGCGATGCCCTCGCGCGTGCCGCGCCATCCGGCGTGCAGGAGGCCCACCCATTGGGCGGTGGAGCGCTTGACGTCCTTTTGGACGGCGCAGAGAAAGACCGGCAGGCAGTCGGCGGACAGCACCAGAAGGGTCAGGCGCCGGATGTTCGTGATGACGCCGTCGGACTTGAGCTGGTGATAAAAACCGGCGCGATCGTAGAGCTTCGGGTCCTCGAGCACGGCCACGTTCGAGCCGTGCACCTGGTTGAGGAACACGAAACGGCCGGCCGAGGCCTTTTCACGCCCCAGGACGACCTGGCTCTTCCAGAGGAAACGCTTGAACGCTTCCTGGTTCGAAAGGTCCAGGAGGTCGTCCGTTTTTTTGAGGAGCAGCGGGAATCGCTTGGTCGTGAAGCCCGCATGGGCGGAGAACGGCTGCCATTCGGTCCAGTGAAACGTCTCGTCGCGCAGGAACGTCCGCCCCGCCCACCGCCGAAGGCGCACCGCGTGGCGCGGGGCCACGATCGTCAGGCCGATGAAAATGATCGGGATCCCCGGCCCGGGCAGGACGAGGAGCGCCGTGCCGACGACGATGCAGACGACGCCGACCGGATACAGCAGGATCTTCTTCAAGAGACCGGGATCGGCAGGTCGAGCAAGGGATAGGACTTGGCGGCCGCGTCGTCGAAGTGCCACCATTCCGTGGTGAGGCCGTGAAAGCCCTCCCTTTCCATCTCCGACTGGAGGAGCGCGCGGTTCTCGCGCTCGGCCTCGGTTCCGCCCGCGTAGTCGCGGTGCGCGCGCTCGGAGAACTCGTCGTAGGCGGATGGCATCGGCAGCTCGTTCCCCTTTCCGTCGACGAGCGTCAGGTCCACGGCCGCGCCGCGGTTGTGGTTGTAGCCCTTGGCCGGGTTCGCGACGTAGCCTTCGACCGGGAATCGCGCCCACATTTTTTTCTGCACCGAAAGCGGGCGGTATCCGTCGAAGATCTTGAGGCCCAGTCCGCGCGCTTCGAGACGGTCCTGGACGCGCGCGAGCTTGGCCGCCACTTCGCGCCGGACCAGGCAGCGCGCCGCCGGATAGAGGCGCTCCTTCATGAAATTGTTCTCCGTCGCGTACCGCACGTCGATGCGGATGCGCGGGTGGACCGACTGGATGTCGACCAACGGGTTTTCCTCGGCTGAAGCGACCGGCCCCTGCAGGGCGAGTACGAGTGCCGCGGCCAGCGCCGCGGCACCGCGGACGGTTTTTTTCAAGATCCCGGAGAGTTTATTTCTGGGCGGAGGCCTGGCGTTCCTTGTAGCGGCGGTCCTGCTCCGCGAAGAAGGGCACGGGGTTCAAATTGCGCAGGAACGAGCCGGCGCGGCTGCCGGTGTTGCCCAGCCCCGAGCGCTCACCCTCGTTCTTCCAGAATTTCGACATCTTGCTCTCCTCTCCGGCCGGCTTCTTCGTGCGCTCGGCCTCGGGGCCGCGCGCGCGGCGCTCCTCGATGAGCTGGGCGCGGTGCGCCTGACGCGCGGCGTCGGGACCGACGGCGGTCTGCGCGGCGAAAGCGGGAACGGCCAGGAAACTGACGAGAATCGCGAACGTGACGGATTTGTTCATGTGGGATCTCCGATTAGTGGATCGTTATGGATGAATTCGAGCGGTTATTTGAAAAAATCCCGGGCCTGCTGCCTTCCGGTGATTTCCCGGTAATCCTCGTAGTCGATGAACGTCAGGTCGGGCCGGCGTTCCTTGATGCGCTTGACCGTCGAGCCGCGCGCTCCGTCGAGCTTCCCGGTCAGCCGCGACGCGATGAAGCGGAACGGCGTGCGGCACTGGGGGCATTCCTTGGCCTGCGTGTAGTCGATGCCGAGCTCGCGGCAGTTCTGGCAGTCGGCCGTGATGTCCCCCACGATGAGCAGGTGCTTCGTCAGCTCGTCGGGGACGCACGCCTGCCAGACGCGGATGTACGGCACGGCCTAGAACAGGCTCGTCGGAAAGGCGTTGGTCTCCTTCTTCTCCTTGAGCTCGCGCATCGCGTTCCCCCACTGGACGGGCACTTCGTGCGTCTGGTAGTCGCGGTTGGAGATGAAAGAGATCTTGCCGTTTTTCAAGCCGTATTCGTAAACTTCCTTCGTCAGACGGACGTCGTCGATGCAGTATTTCTTCAACTCGTCCATGCGCCCTTCCCTGAAAAGCTTGATCGCGTCCCAGCCCGAACCCGACTTCGAGGAGTTGAGCGTCGCCTGGACGACGCTCTGCAGGCTGATCCGGTGCCCGCGCGCCTTCTCGAACTCGACGAGGAGGTCGAGCACCGGCAGGTTCTTCACCGGCGTGATGAGATAGGGCGCGATCACTTCCATGTCGAAGTCGCGGATGTTGAAACCGATGATGAGATCCGCCGCCTTCAGGATCTCCTCGAGTTTCAGCATCTGGTGTTCCTCGAAAGAAAGGTACGAATCGGTCTTCGAGTCGTAGATGCAGACGACCGAGACCTTGAGGAGGTGGAGCTTCTTGCGGTCGACCTCGTTGAATCCTTTCTGGGTCTCGACGTCGAGCACCACCCAGCGGCCGGGATTTTCGGTCATCCGCTTCTTCCGACGGGCTCAGCCGACGTGACCGCGCCGTGGGCGGCGGACGAGACGAGCTTCGAATATTTGGCCAGGACGCCCGTCGACTTCGGCAGCCGCGGCCGGAACGACTTGAGGCGGCGGCGCAGCTCGGCCGCCGGGATCTCGAGCGTCATCGTGAGCTTCTTGGCGTCGATGAAAATGGGGTCCCCGTTTTTCACGACGCCGATCGGGCCGCCGCTGGCCGCTTCGGGCGCCACGTGGCCCACGACGAAGCCGTGCGAACCGCCGGAGAAACGGCCGTCGGTGATGAGCGCGACCGAGTCCGCCAGCCCCGCGCCGACGAGGGCGCCCGTCACCGAGAGCATCTCGCGCATGCCGGGTCCGCCCTTGGGCCCCTCGTAGCGGATGATGAGGACGTCGCCCGCCTTGATCTTTTTGGCGAGGATCGCGTCGAGCGCGGCCACTTCGCCCTCGAAAACGCGCGCCGGGCCGCGATGGGTGAACACCTTGAGCCCGCCGATCTTGGCCACCGCCCCCTCCGGCGCGAGGTTGCCGCGGAGGACCACCATGGGGCCCGTCGGATACATCGGGTCCGAAAGCGGCCGGACGAGGTCGGCGTCGGAGAAAGCCTTCACGTCGCGCAGGTTCTCCGCGACCGTGCGGCCCGTGACCGTCAGGAGACCGCCGTGGAGCAGCTTGGCGTCGAGCAGGAGCTTCATGACCGCCGGGATGCCGCCGCCGCGGTTCAGGTCGGACATCACGTAGCGGCCGCTCGGCTTCAGGTTCGCCAGATGGGGCACGCGCTTCGAAATGCGGTTGAATTCCTCGAGCTCGAGCGGAACGCGCGCCTCGCGCGCGATCGCCATGAGGTGGAGGACGGCGTTGGTGGACCCGCCGAGCGCCATGACGAGCGCGATCGCGTTCTCGAACGCCTTTTTGACGAGAATTTTGCGCGGCGTGATCCGCTTCCTGACGAGCTCGATGAGCGCCCGGCCGGCGAGGCGCGTGTCGTCGCGCTTTTCTGCGCTCTCCGCGTCGCGCGACGAGCTGAACGGCAGGCTCATGCCCAGCGCCTCGATGGCCGAGGCCATCGTGTTGGCGGTGTACATGCCGCCGCAGGAACCGGCGCCGGGGCAGGCGTGGCACTCGATCGCCCGGAACTGTTCGCGGGTGATCTTGCCGGTGCCGAACGCGCCGACCGCTTCGAAAATGCTCACGATGTCGACATCCTTGCCGTCGACCCGGCCGGGCTTGATGGTGCCGCCGTAGACGAAAATGGAGGGGACGTCGATCCGCGCCATCGCCATGAGGGCGCCCGGCATGTTCTTGTCGCAGCCGCCGATCGCGAGGATCCCGTCGAATCGCTGGGCGTTGGTGACGACCTCGATCGAATCGGCGATGACTTCGCGCGAGACGAGCGAATATTTCATGCCTTCGGTGCCCATCGAGATGCCGTCGGACACCGTGATCGTGCCGAACGTGAGCGGGACGCCGCCGGCGAGGCGGATGCCCTCCTGCGCCGCGGCGGCGAGCCGGTCGATGTGCATGTTGCAGGGGGTGAGGTCGCTCCAGGCGCTCGCGACGCCGAGAATGGGCTTCTGGAAGTCCTCGTCCTTGAACCCGACGGCGCGGAGCATCGCCCGGCCGGGGGCGCGTTTGTCGCCGGCGGTGATCTCGGAGCTTCTCTGGTTCAGGCGGTGAGCGGGGGGCATCGCTTCTCCATTAAGGAAAGTGATTATAACACGGTCAACCCCGATGCCCAAAAAGAAACCCCGGCAGCTTGTGGCCGCCGGGGTTCCTCCCCCACTCGTCCGAAATCGGTTATGCCGCGACGCCCACCGCCCTGAGCATGTGCTCCGCCGTCGAGATCAGCAGGTTCACCGGGATGCGCCGGATCACCGGCAGGAGGAACCGGTAGCTGACGAGCTCCTTCTGACCGGCGAGGCCGCTGAAGATGCGCACGAGGACCTCGGGTCCCTGCGGCGGATTTTCGGCGCGCGTTTTGTAGTATTGGAAAAGACCTTCGGGGAATTTGCCGGTCTCGACTTCCGCGTAACGGATGGTGTTCCGGGACGCGTCGAAGTAGCCCGAGAAGAAGCTTCCGGCCGCGGAAGCCGTGTCGAAAAGCTCGCTCCAGCCGTACAGCGCCTCGTCGTCGAACCCGCCGACCGGCAGGTGGATGGTCCTCGCGTCGCCCCGCGCGGCCGCCCGTCCGTCCGAAGGATCGAACATCTTCACGACGACCCCCTGGAAATCGGCCCCGGCGGCTCCCTCGCGGATGAACGCGCCGTCGCGGATCGCCGAAACCGCCTGGAGGGCCGTCGCGCGCACGATCGAGCGGCGGGCTTCCGTCAGCTTGTCGAGGCCGACGAGGAAGAACGTCGTCCCTTTGCGGTAGCGCGGATTTTCGTGCTTCTTGGCGATCTGCGCGAACAGAAGCTGCGTCTGCGCCTTGAACTCGGCGGTATCGGCGATGGCGTTCATCGCGTCCACCGGCACTTCGAGCCCCAGCGGCGCGGCCGGCTCCTTGATCTCGGCGAGCGAGACCTGCGCGCGCATGGCGGCGGCCGCCAGAAGCGCCAGCGCCCCCTGCGTCGTCAGGCGGTCGCGGTCCGCTTCCTTGAACCGATCGTGGAGCCTCTGCAGCTCGCCGCGCGCGTCCGCGATGGAAAGCAGGGCGCGGTCATCGCCGCGGGCGAAGAGCTCGACCTGTCCCGCCGGTCCCTGCCGGATCGAGAAGACGGCCGAGACTTCGCGGCTCAGGCGCAGCGCGAGCTCGCTCCGCGAGGTCTTCAGCTCCTGCGCGCGGAAGACCTCCAGCACGAAAGCCGTGAGCGCCAGCGTGTCGGGTTCCGAAAACTTTCCGAGCGCGTCCTCCGCCAGGCGGGCGCCCGCCGGCCCGGGTTTCTTTTCCCCTTCCTTCTTTTTCTCTTCCCTCGTTTTCTCCGCCGACGCGAGGCCCGCGATCAGGAAAGCGCCCGCGAAGAGATCCTCGCGCGCGTCGACGTCGATCGACGTGAAATCGAGGCCGTTGAAAAGATCGGTCGCCGCCAAAAGCCGGTCCGTCGCGAAAACGTCGGCCGCGGGGACGAGCCTCAGCGCGCGGAGGATCCGGCGGATCTGTTCGGAAAGCTTCTCCTGGGCCTGCCGCGGGCCGGTGACGGGACGGCCGTCCACGCGGACCACGTTGCCGGACGCGTCGAGCTCGACCGAGGCGATCAGGCGGCCGTTCAGGCGCGCTTCGATCTGCGTGTTGCCCTCGACGGTCCTTCCGGAGGAAAATTCGACGCCGGGGCTGGCGAGGAGCCGCGCGATGAGCCCCGAGAGCTCGGGGGAAGCCTGGCGCCAGAGCGCCGCGAAAGCGGCTTCGGGACGGATCTCGCCCGACCCTCCGGAAAACGCATCGGGCGCGCGCAAGGGGCGCGGCGTCCCGGCGAGCTCGGCGAAAATCCGCGCTCGCGCGTCGGGGGCGGCGGGAACCTGGATCGGCGGGAAATCGATCACCCGCCCGGACGCGAAAAACGAGCCGCTCAGCGCGCCCTGGAGCGGCGCGGGGCCCATTGCGGCGGGCGTCTTCGCCGGCTCTTTGGCCGGGGGCGTCTGCGGTTTCTCGGCCGACGGCGTCTGAGGTTTCTCCGTGGGAGCCGGTTTGTCGTGCGGCGCGGGAGGCAGCGGCCTCGTCGCCTCGGCGCGCCGGATCATGTCGCCGACGCTCGAGAGAAACGATTCCAGGATCGCCCGGCGGCCGGGATCCGTCTCGTTCGGGAGCGCCGCCTCGCCGACCGGAGGAAGACGGCGCATGATCTCGAAATACTCGGCGCGCGTGGTGCGCGGATCGTAGGTGTAGGTCCCCCCGAGGCTCTGCCCGCGGACCGTATTGAGATCGAGATCCAGCGTGTAGATGTCGATGCCGGTCGAGGTCCGGCCGTAACCGGAAATCAGCGTGATCACGTTGCCCTGGCGGTCGAGCTTGAAACCCGGGAAGACCGCGCTGTAGGACGACGGCAGAGGGGTTTCCCGTTCGAACGCGAACGTGCGCGTCGTTTCCGGCCCGAGCTGGTAACCGGCCGTCACGGTGCGGTAGGTCAGCGTCAGCGAGCGCGCGTCCAGACGCACGATCCGGACGATCTGGATGTCGGAGCCGACGGCCGCGGCGACGTCCACTTTCACCCGGCCGGTGGCGGCCTCGAGGACGACCGCGTTGTCGCGTTCGGCGGCCGCGAGCGGGCTGTTGAACGCGCTCGTCACGAGGACGTGCTTCCTGCCCGGCGCGAACTGCGCGGCCTGCGCGCGGTCGAGCGCCGCCGACAGCGCCGGAGGGATGTCCTGATAACGGTTCAGCGCCGTGCGGGTGACCGCGCCGGTCGCCGTGTCGCGGAGCGCGATGTTTTCCGTGATGAAGGGATAGGTCGCGGTGCCCGGCTCCTTGACTTTCTCGAGGATGACCTGGGTCGAGCCGGAAACCGCCAGCACCTTGCCGGCCGCCCCGACGAACGTGAACGTGTCGGTGCGCGGCGCGGTCCCGTTGGGATTGAGGATCGTCGCCGCCTGGTACGAGAGGACGACGGAATCGTTGCGGAGCTCCGTCACCTGCCGGCTCTTGATTCCGAAGAGATCGAAGTCGGCGACCTTCGCGCCGTTTTGAGCGTTCAGCACGAGGAAGTGCGCGCTCTGCGGAGCCGGCGCGTTTTCGTTCCGGTCGAACGCCGCGGTCAGGAATCTGCCGTCCGGCGTGAAGCGAATGCCGCCGGGCTGAACGAACGCGGGGAAATAGACGAACTCGTACAGGTTGACCTCGCGGATGACCTGGCCGGTCCGGTGGTCGCGCAGAACGAGAATGTCGTTCAGCACCGACACGCCGCCGCCCGAAGACCCGAAACGGCGCTCCCTGAGATAGGCGTCGACCGTCCCGTTCGAAGCCTGGAAGGTCTCGCCGGGAAAGGCCGGTGTGGACGTGATCTCGTACGCGTGCACGGATCGGCTCGCGACGTAAGGAAGCGCCTCCCCGCTGCCGGGGTTGGGCTGGACGAACGATTCGCGTCTGAGTTCGATCGAGAGATCGCCCACCTTCTGCGTCGTGATCGCCTCGACGGGGTTCTGCGCGGCGATCTCGTCGAAAGACTTGAGGCGGTTTTCCTGACCCGCGCCGACGGTCTGGTAGCGGCGCTCGGTCACGGTCTTGTCGGCGTCGTAGCGCGCCGTGAAGACGATGCGGCTCACCGCCCCTTCGGCCAGCTTGCGGCCGGTTTCGCGGTGATAGAAGGTCTCGCGGGCCGTGGCCTGCGTGACCAGCGGCCTTCCCTGGGCGTCGCGCCGGACCACCGTCGATTCGGTCACGGTGACCGCGTTCGAGGGCAGGAGTTCGCCCGGGATCGAGATCGTGCCGTCGCCGTTCAGGTCGCTCGGGTAGCCGACCGGAACCGTGCGCGTCTCGGTGGAACCGGTCAAGCGTCCCTGCGCATCGTACCGGTACGCCGTGACCGTGGTGACCGGGACCTCGGAACCCAAGAATCCGGTGCCCGTCACGCTGACGCTCTTTCGGAGGAGGCGGCCCTGGGCGTCGTATTCGTCGACGGTGACGGTGCGCTGCGTCGAGCGCACGGTCGAGCCCGCATACGCATTTTCGGAAACGATGCTCTGGACCTGGGTCACGGTGCGGCCGGAGCGCGTGACCGCGGTGACGTTCTCGTTCGGGGACGGCAGGCCCGTCTCGCGGATCTCCGTGAGGTTGCCCTGCGCGTCCTTTCGGGCGCTCGAGGTCCGGTACTGGGTCGTCAGGTCCGCGAGGACGGCATAGAGCTGACCCTGTTCGCGGTCGCCCGTCTGCGTGCGCAGCGCCTGCCGGATGTCGCCGGAAAGCACGCCGATCGCCGTGTCGTAGGCGGCCGTCCCGGGCTGATACGTCACACGCCGGGTTTCGCTGCCGCTTTCCTCCTGCGTGAAGAGGATCGTCCGGTTCGACGGCAGATAGACGTAGGTCTGCTTGAAGGGCACCGCGCCGCCCGAGCTCGACCGCCCCTTCGTGCGGATCACGATGATGCTGTCCGCGTCGAAAAGACCCCGCGTGATGCGGACGTTGAAGTCGCCGACGCGGACCGAGATGTCGGTGATCGCGGCGCGGTACGACTCGAGCTCGGCGATCACCGTCTGGATCTGGGCGGCGCGGGCTGCGTCGGGGACGGCGAGGAAATACGCGCGTCCCTGGCGGGCCTGAGCCAGAGCCTCGTCGAGCCTCGCGTCGTAGGCCGCCGTGCCGGGATTCAGGACCTCTTCATGGTCGGGGAAAAACTGGCCGTAGCGGTAGGTCAGGGCCTTCGTGGTCCGGTTGAACTCGTACTCGCGCTTCGCGCCCGAATCGCGCAGATAGAGGCGCGCGTCGCCCCGCTCGATCGCGAGCAGCCCCGACGTGTAGGAAGGGATCGGCGGAGCCGCGTTCAGCTCGTAGTTGATCAGGAAATTGCCCGAATCGCTGCGGAACGATTCGACCTCGGCGATCAGCGAGTCGAGCTCGCGCACGCGCGCGGCGCCGGCGGCGCCCTGGGCGAGGAAATACTCGCGCTCGCGCCCGGCGATGAATTCGATCTTGTCGATTTCGTTGTTGTACGCGGGCTCCCGCGTGTCGAACACGTGCGTCCCGCCGTAACCGGCCTGGAGGGTGATGACGTGCGTCGCGCGGTTGACGGTGAAAACCTCTCCGGACGACGGGCGGGCGCGGGAAACGACGAGATCGGCGCCCGTGCGGGCGGCCCGGTACGAAAACTCGTCCGCGAGGAAAAATCCGGTGTCGAAATTGCCGACGACGGGATTCGAGACCTCGACCGCGTTGACGGTGACGTCGACCGGCACGTCGGTGCCCTTCTCGAACAGGGTTTCCGAGAGCGTGGCCTCCTGGCCGCCGATTTTTCGGCTGACCGTGACGCGGTCGGGAGGAGTGAGGAGGACCCGCGCGGGCGCCGGCAGCTGCGACTCCTGGCCCGAGGCAACGAGGCTCATCCACGTTTTCTCGGTCGTCTTGTCGTCCGCGTAGCCGAATTGCCGCACGGTCTGGAGCGTCGTGAAGTTTTCGATCACGCTTCCGGCGGGCGTTTCGGCGAAATAGCGCTGCGTCTCGACGATCTCGAGCGGACGGCCCTGCGCGTCCGAGCGGAGCACCCTTCCCTCCGTCTGCCGCACGAAAACCGCGGGGATCCCTTCGTTTCCTTCGATCACTCCGTTGTGGTTCAAATCGCGCGAGAGGACGCCTTCGATCGCGGAGCGCGAGGAGGTGCCGGTCAATGCCCCTTGGGCGTTGTAGCGATAGGTCTTGGTTTCGTTCACCGTCGTCCCGAGATATCCCGTGCCTTCGGTGCGGATCGTCTCCGAGACGAGGCGGCCGTTCTGAAAGACCCGCCGCGCCGTGATCGTCTGAGTCGAGACGCCCGCGTAGGGCGAGGTCGTCTTGGTAAACTGCGTCCGGGTGACCACGCCCGGTTCGTAACGGTAGGTCACTTTGAATTCGTTCCCGGTGTCCGGGAACGCGCGCGAGAGTTCGGACAGGCGGCCCTGGGAATCCAGCGTCGCGCGGTCGGTGTTCCGGGTCTCCGAGAGCGCGCGCGTGTAGACATATCCCACCGTGTAAGAGCCCGTCTGACGCCCGTGATCGAACGTCTTGACCGACACGATTTCGGGGCGCTGGGGCACGCCGTAGGCGTCGTTCTGCGACGCGTAGCGCGTCTCTTTGGAAAGCGAAGGCTGCGTCTCGCTCGGGGCCTGATGGAGCTCGGTCTTTTTCGAGAGATCGTAGGCGAAGGCGCCCGTGGCGTATTCCAGGCGCTCCACGTCGACTTCCTTGAGCGTGCCGATCGGGGTCGGAAAGAGCGACGTGACGGCGCTCTGGGTGATCTGACCCTGGCCGTTCAGCGTATAAACGGCGTCGCGCGTGAAAGCGAGCGCGCCGTAATTATAGGACTGCGCGATCCTCGCCGTCTCGTCCACGTGATAACCCGCGGCCCGGCCCGAGGCGTCGAAAACGTAGGTTTTGACCGCGCGCGATTCGAGGACGCCCTGGCGGCTCTTCACCTCGGTCGTCTCGACGGCGACGGGAGGCGTCAGCGAGGGGCCGCGGCCCGAGCCGTACACCGGGCGATACGTGAAGCTCTGCGTCTTGATCGTGTCCGAGCTCGGGAAGCGGCCCGCGCCGAAGGTCTTGTCCTCGGTGACGACCCGGTCGATCTGCTGGCCGTACGGGGACGTGTAAAACGTGGTCTTGAACGAGGAGCTCTGCAGCTCTCCCCCGACCGTCCGGGTCACCGACTCCGTCGGGTTGCCGGCCGCGTCGAAGCCGAACGTCGTGAGGACGGACACGGACGCGCCGTTTTCGCGGAAAGTCTCTTCGCGTGAAACCACGACCGGGGACTGGAAGAAATGCCCGTCGAGCGTGTTGGACTTGCGGATGACGACACGGTCTTCGGTATGGGTCTGCGTCTGAGGCGCGCTGAGCGCGGCCTGCAGGGTCGAATCGGAGCGAAGCGCGGCCGGTGCCGGCGAGGACGGCTCGACGTCGATCGGAGCCTGTTCCAGGTAACTCACGTGCACGATGTCCGAAACCGGCGCCTGGACCGTGGCGGCGACGATGCGCTTCTCGAGCGTGTCGAAGCCGAGCGGCGTGAAATTATTCTTGGAGGACAGCCTGGCGCCCTGGGCACCGTCCGTTCCGCCCGGAGGAGGCTCCTGGGCGAGCGTCCGACGGGCGTCGAGAAGCGTCCGGGGCTCGCCTTGACGCAGGACCAGGCCGATCACCAGGGACTCGAGGAGCGCCGCCGCCAGCGCGACGGCCGCGAAATAATCGCGGTCCGAACGCATCCACTCCGCCCGGCCCAGGACCTCGCCGTCCCGGGTTTCCGTCAGAGAGAGGCGCTCGTCGCGGACGTAGCGGACCGCCAGCTCCCGGTCGAAGCGCGTGATCAAAAGGTCGAGCGCGCCGGCGCGCAACGTCAGCCGTGCGACGAAGCTGTCGCCGCCGTAGAGCTCGACGCGGCGCTGTCCGTCCGAGGTCTCGAACGGGGCGGTTTCGGTGTCCTTGGGCCTGGCGAAACGGTCCGGGGTCCGAACCGGTCTTTCTTCCCGCGGAAGCGGGGTTCCCGTGCCGGCTTCGGCCGAAGGGGCGGCGGCGGGAGCGTTCACGATCGCCGGCGCCCCGTCCGGCACGCGGCCGAACGGAAATTCGGCCGCGGGATCGAAACGGCGGATCACGCGCTGCCAGTCGGCGAGAGGATCCTCCGCGCGCGGCGCGACGATTTCGGGCTTTTGGGGCGCGGGCTCGTTCTGCCCGGTCACCGGCAGCGGAGACGACAGGAGAACGGCGGCGGTCAGCGCCTTGAGGGCGTTCCACCTGCGGGCCTGGAAAGAGGCCAGGCGGGCACCCTCGGCCGGCGGGACCGGCGGAACGCCGCCCTGACCCCCCTGGATCAGATCCCCGAGCTCGTTGGCGGGCCGGCGGTGATCCGTCTGGAGACGGGCCACCACCTCTTGAAGGATCGGCCGTTCCCGAAGCGGCAGGATGCCCTTTTTATCGGCCGCGCCGGCCGTGTCGCCCGCGGGCGGTTTCTGCCCGAGGAGGATTCTCTCGTAACGGGCACGGTTGGTTTCGTGCAGCACCTGCGGAGTGATGAGGACGTAGGAGATCCCGCTCTCCTTGAAAATCGACGTCAGGTTCGGGGAATGGTAGCCGCCGGCGACGAAGACGGCCTTCGTCTGGCGCTCGGCGTCCATCTTCGCCGAGATGTTCCGCGCGAACGCGCGGTCCCTGCGGTAGGTGAGCTCGTAAAAGCGCTCGGCCTGTTTCACGAACGCGTCGAACTCCGGGTCGAGGAACACGGCCTTCTCGTAGCGGCTCTTCAGGTCCATGATCTTGCGGTTCACGAAACCGGTGAGCGGCACGACGCCGAACTCGGCTGAATCGGCGCGCCAGGCGGCGAAATCCTCGGGCGTCATCGTCAGCTCCAGCAGGCTGCGCAGGCGCCGGACCGACCGGTCCGCGCGGCAAAGGTCGGCCTCGTCCGCGGTCACGGCGAGCGCGGCGTAAAGGCGCTCCTCCAGAGCCGACATCTCGCGCACGACGCTCTTCGGGTCGAGCTCCTCCCCCGCGCGGAGGTAGCGCAAAAATTTACCGAGCTCGGGATAGCCCTCGAGGCCGCCGGCTTTCTCTTCGAGGAGGGCGTAGAACGCTTTTTCCTCCTGACGGTCGCGGCTCGAAATGCGGAACGGCGACCGGGAACCCGCGGACGCCAGGAGAGACTTGAGCTGGGCCTCGCCGAGACCGGCCAGGAGCTTCTCCTGCTCGAGGTTTGCGGCCTTGAAATCGATGCCGTCTTCGAGCGACTTGAGATTTTTCAATTGGCGCAGGTGCGGGTAGGCGGCCAGGCTGACGCCGTTTTCCGAGGCGGCGCCGGAGAGGATGCCGGCGTATTCGACGGACGAGAGCTCTTCGCGGGAGAACGCGGCGCGGCGGGCGTCGAGCGTCAGGAGGGCGCGGTTCAGCACGCGCGGCTTGAGCGCCTCGACGGCGGCGGAGATCTCCTCGAGATAGGCCTCGAAACGGGCGCGCCCCGAGGCGATCCCCCGGTACACGGCCAGCGATTCCCAGTACAGGTCCTTGTCCTCGACGCCCCAGAGACGGAAATCGTGGTCCGAAGTCAGGTCCAGGTATTCGCTGCCGCTGACCTGCCCCTGCTTGAGGTAGGACAACGCCACCTTCTCGCGCCGCGCGGGCGTGCCCAGGACGCGGGCGAACGTCAGCGAGTCGTCGCCGGTGCCGGCTTCGAGGAAGACGAATTTGATTTTTTCCTTCTTGAAAATGATGTCGAGCGCGGCGGCCGTGTTCAGCTGGCAGGAATCGTTGGTGTGTGCGTCGCGCACGAGATAGACGGTCTTGTCGTTGCGGGTCGGGCGATAGGAATCTTCGATGAGAGCGACCGAATGCGGAAAGCGGAAGGCCGTGGGAACGGAAGCGGAAAGCGCCAGGTCCGCGGGCGGCTGGATCGTGCCGGCCATCGCGGCCTCGTTCAGGAAAAATGCGTTCACCAGTAGGGCTGCGACGACGCGCACGGCTTTGCGGGTTTTTCTCATGGCCTGGTGATCCTTTGTCAAAAGCGGTTTTTCGTCAGCTTTTGGCAACCCGGCCCGTCTCGAAAGACCCCGTCGGCTTTGCGCACACCTTGCGGCGTTTGCCCTTTACAAAAGCAAAACTTTCAATAACCAATTTTAAAAGAGCTTAAGTGATTGAAGTTTACGTGACAAGCGAACTTCTTTCAAGATCTTTATTAAGTTTTTTGGTTGAAATTATTGTTAAATCTTGGAAAGAAATGATTTCTTTTAAAAAGAACTACGCAGACATGCCAACGGCGCGAAGCGCCAGGCGGGCACCCTGGAGCAGGACGCTGACGGGGATTTTTTTGGCCACGGGCAGAAGGAAGCGGAAACGGCTGTACTCGTCGCGGCGCGCCGCGCCGCTGAAAAGACGCACGAGCGTCGCCGCGTCGGGCAGGCGGTTCTCGGCATTTTCATTGTAGTACGCATAGATCTTGGGATCGACGCCTTCGAAGCGGATCTTACCGGTCCCCTCGTCGATGCGGTAGAAAGCCGCGGCCGCGCTGCCGAGACGGAACGCCTTGTTCCAGGCCAGCAGCGAATCCCCTTCCGAAGTCAGACCGCCGACGGGCACGTACACCGTGCGGCCGTTGTCGGCGCCCTCGGGGCGGCCGGCTTCGGCGTCGAAGAGATCCACGAGCGTGCCTTCGAAGTCCGCCGGGACCGAGGCCGTGAACGCTTTCTCCGAAAGCACCGACGCCTTGAGCTTCTCGAGGAGCTCGGACTGCCAGCCGGTCAATGAAGCGCCTCCGGTCAGCGCGAAACGCACGGACACGCCTTCCTTGCGGAAGAAATTATGGTGCGCGGCGGCCTGCGCGGCCATGAGGCGGAACTGCGCCTCGAACTTCTGCGGATCGCCGACGCGCGCGAAATAGTCGAGCGGCACGCGGAAGAGAACGGGAGCGCCCGCCTCCTTCTCGACGGCCGGCAGCGCGATCGAGGCGTTGAGGTCGCTCGTCTGCAGGAGGCCGTGCACGAACTGAGCGGTGACGGTTTCCGCATCGCCCTCGGAGCGGGCCCGGTCACGCAGGCGGGCATACGCGCCCTGCGGGTCGGGAATCGATAGGAGCGTTTCCTCGGCGCCGCCGGGGGCGACGTATTTGAGGCGCAGCTCGGCGCCGCCGGTCCCGCGGCCTTCTTCCAGGCGAAGCACGCGCGCGAAGCGCTCCTCGAGCTCCATCGCGAACGGCAGGCCGCGCTTTTCTTTCTGGGCCGCCCACAGCTCGAGCGCGAAGACGCCCAGCGCCTCGGTCTGGGCGGGCTCGAGCGCCAGCCGCGCGCCCTCGCCGTCCTTGCGGGACGCCTGTCGCTCGCGGCGCTGCCGCTGGATGCGCGCCTTGACCGGGGATTCGACGTACTCCCGGTAGTCGGCGGAACGCTCGATCAGCCCGCGGGCCATGTTGACGGCGCTCAGATCCGTCCGGTCGATCTTCGGGTTCCTGAAAAGACGCGCCAGGCGCGGGCCGTCGGTGAGGCGGCTCAGGAATTTGCCGATCGGGATCTTGTTGGGCGACATGCTCGCGTAGACCGGCACCGAATACTTGCGCCGGAGATAGTCGGTGAAGAGAATGAACTTTTCGCTGCCGGCGATCTCGCCGCAGAACCCGACGTCTTTCGCGGGCCGGTCGCGGTGCGCGGCGTTGTGGCGCGCGACCGAACCGACGATCGCGTCGATCGCGCGGAGGACCTGGGGATGGAGCTTCGCGAAGAGGTCGCCCAGCTCCGGGAGGTCCCGGCTGATGGCCACCTTCGCCCCGCCCTTCTGGGCGACGGCCTGCGTGAACACGTCGGAGATGACCTCGGCCGTCAGGTCGTTGGTCCCCACGCTCACGAAACCGGAGAGCGGGTGCTCGAGCAGTGCGTCCAGGTTCCGGTACGCGTCCACGGTCTCGACCATGATGCCGAAGAGCACGCTCTTGCGGACGGCGAGGAGCTTGTCTCCGCCCGTGACCCCGACCGCGGCGTCGATCGCCTCCGGCAGGATCTCTTTTTCGAGATAATCCAGATCTTCCGTTCGGCGGACCATCGGGACCATGATCCGCAGTTCCGGCCGGCGGTCCGCCGGCAGGGCCGCCTGGGCCGAGTACAGTGCCGCGACCTGCCGGATCAGCAGCTCGCGCCCCAGCGGCGTCCGGTAGAAGTCGAAACCGGTGACGGGGCTCGTGTCGCCGCTGCGTTCCTGGAGCTTTCTGGCGGCGCCGAGGATGTTCTGGTTCTTGTCTTCCTGCAGGTCCATCAGGCGGAACGTCACTTTCTTCCCGGCCAGATAGTCCCTCGAAAGGATCGCGCGGTACTGGTCCATGAGCTCGGCCAGGAATTCGTCCAGACGGCGCTCGCGTTCCGCGGGCTCGTCCCCGTTCAGCGCGTGGCGGATCAGGGTGTCGATCAGGATTTCCATCTGCGGACCCCAGATCTCCGTCCGCACGAGGCCGATGCCGTCGGCGAAGTTCTCCTCGAGACCCTCGGCGTGGTCGGCGGTGATGTTCGCGCGCAGCGGGAACGGCGTCGTCCGCGAAGCGAACCGCCGGGCCATCTCGTTCGTCTTCTCCTGGCGGTATTTCCGGATCTCGAGCTCCTCGACCCGCTCGGCGGAAGGCTCGATGAAGGCCTGGCTCTCGCCCTTGCTCTTCTTCGTGCTCAGGATCACCGTGTCGCCGACTTTCAGCGTGTCCAGGAGGCGTTTCTGGGCGGGGTCCGTCAGAAGGACCACCGCGGGCGGATTGATGAAGCTCTGCGAGACGATGACCCAGTGGCTCGAGAGCGTGGCGCTCGTCGTGATGATGCCCTTGATGCGCGTGCCGTAACGGGTCCAGATCCGGTTGATGCTGGTGACGTCCATGTTGTCACGCACGACGAGCACCACCGGCTCGTGGTCCGCCCCGAAGCGCAGTTGATGCGTCTCGGCCTCGCGTTCGGCCGAGGACACCTGCGCCGCGATCACCTGGCGGAAGAGATCGACGACGTCGTTCAGCGTCCCCCGCAGATGCCCGACGGCCTTGCGGCGCAGCGTATAGTAGCGCTTGATCAGCATGTCCTCGTAGATCAGGCTGGCGAGATTGCGGTTTTCGCGGAGCATGCGGGCGCGCAGTTCGAGGCGCTTCTGCGGCGTCCCGACGTACTGGACGCGGAAACCCTCGAGCAGGCTGATGAAATTCTCCGTCACGATCGCGGACGTGGAATATTTTTTGGAGCCCGTCTGGAGGTCCGCGAGGATCCGCAGGTTGTGGCCGAGCTGGCTGCGCAGCTCACCGGAGGCGGGATCCTGCTCCCCGACGGCGGCGATCTGCTGGTTCAACACTTCGTTGTAGGCTTCGAGGGCCCCCTGCACCGCCGACGCGCTCTGGTCCATGTGCCGGGAGGTCCTCAGGATCTGCTCGAACTCGCGGACGAGCCGCTCGATGATGACGTCGAAGCGGTCCAGCTCGGCGGCCGCCAGCTGCTCGGCCTCGCGCACTTCGTCCGGCTTCCGGTCGGACGGATTCGCGTAGTCGTACAGCCGGGCGAGGACGAGCGATTCGGCCCTCAGGAAATCCAGGATCTTGTACAGCATCGCCTTGTCGAGCGTGCCAACGCCCATCGAGGTGCGCTCGATCTCGTCCATGATCCGGCGCATGAGAAGCGAAGCCGGGTTGGTCTTCAGGTCGGACTCGCTGATGACCGCCGCCTCGCGGTTGACGAAGGCGAGCGCGAGCTCCTGCTCCCGGTCGCCCAGCGCCGTCCGGATCGACTCGCGGAGATTGTCCATGAGGAGGCCGAACGCGGCGATTTCGCGCTCTCTCTGCTCCGGCCGCACGGGATAAAGGATCTCCTCGGCGCTGCGCGGGCTGAAAAACGCCACCTGTCCGCTGACGGTCTTTTCCGGAGTCGTGCCGTCGCCCTGGACGAGACGCTCTTCGGCGAGGCGGGCCCCCGCGGTCGCGCGGAGTTCCGCCTTGGCGCCGTTGCTCAGCAAGT
The DNA here is from genome assembly GCA_035496715.1 of Candidatus Eiseniibacteriota bacterium. Classification (GTDB taxonomy): domain Bacteria; phylum Omnitrophota; class Gorgyraeia; order 2-02-FULL-51-18; family 2-02-FULL-51-18; genus DATJEK01. The sequence goes on from DATJEK010000131.1 coordinate 21,406, forward strand.
CGACCCGGTCGATGAAACGGCTCGTGGCTTCGTGGAGGCGCACGAGCGTCGGGTTGCCTCCCTGGAACCGCGCGTACTCCCGGCCGGAAGAAGCGAAAACCCAGGCGGCGCGGTTCAGATAGCCGCGGGCGAGATCGAATTCCTCCGCGGAGCGCTCGAGCCGCGAGCGGTCTCCGGAGCGCTTCCAATCCGCATAAGCCGAACGGGCGAGCCTCCAGTGAAAAAGTCCCAGACCGCGCTCGGCGAAACCGGCGTCGGCGAGCGTCCGCCCTTTCCTGCGCGCCGGCGCCTCTTCGAGGGCCTTCGCGTACGCGGCGAGGGCCCTTTCGTAGGCGACGGGAGTCTGGCTGTCCCGGTCGGCGCTGCGGAGATTGCCCTGGCGCAGCAGCGCGTGACCCGACAGGATCGCGGCGGCCGACAGGCGGGAACGCAGACGCTCGACGACGGAGGGCCGGACGCGGACGGCCAGACGGAGGGCCTCTTCGTACCGCCTCACCGCCCTTTCGGCGAGGATGCGCTGCGATTCGGTCGCGCTCAGCGTCGCTTTCTCTCCGGAAAGCCGGCGGGCGCGCGCGGACAAGCGCTCGGCGCGCTCGACGGTGGCAAACAGGAGCGCCAGCTCCTTCGACAACCGCGCCCCGCGCCGGTCGGCGGCGCGCATGAACAGGATCCTTTTTTTCTCCTTGATGGCGGCCGAATATTCCTCGATCCTCTGCTGGAGTTTCGTCCGGATTCCGCGCGCGACGCCGGGCATCCGTCCGATCTCGTCCAGCAGGCCCACTTCGAAGCCCAGGTACTCGGGCAGGCTGTTCGAGCGCTCCTCGGCCGCGAACCGGTCGACCCTCGCGCGATATTCCTGGTACAGGCCTTCGGCCGTGAGCCCGGCGGCCGCCGCCGGGACGCTTTCCTGTTTCTTCTTCAGGAGCAGCCGGACCTCGTTCGCCAAGCCCAGCCGCCGCGCCTCGTCGAGGAGCTCGCCCGACTGGGTCCGGATCGCCTCCGCGTCCTTCAGGTCCGCGACCCGCGCCAAAAGCGCCCGGCGGCCGGACCAGACGGCTTCGAGCTCCCGGCGGCGTTCGTCGACGACCGTTTGGATCCTGGGCTTCACCCCGTGTTCCTCGGCGCTCCGCAAAAGGAGACCGGCGCGAAGATCGAACGTGGTCGCGTCGTCGGCCTTGATCTGCCGGGCCGCGCGCTCGAGTTTCGTGCCCTCGTCGGTCCGCTGCTCGTACTCGCGGGTCACCTGGCGGCGGCGCTCGTCGACGGCGCGCGCGAGACCGCGGCGGACGTCTTCCGAAGGAACCGAAGCGAGGAAACCCTCGAGAGCCTTTTCGAACGCCTGAGGAGACTCCGAGTCGAGCCGCTGGATCTCGGGCGAGCGCCTGCGGATCTCGGCCTCCACGAACCTGCCGCGGCGCTCGGCGACGTAGGGCGCGAGCGCCTCGCGGACGGCGTCCGAGCGGCCGGAGAGCGCGTCGGCCAGGCCCGAATCGAAGCTTTCGAGAGTCGCCGCGTTCAGCGCGTCGATCCGGAGCTCCAGAAGCGACGCCTCCCGCTCGATCGCCTTCGCGTCGACGACCGGGACTTCCTGCGCCGGCGGGATCGCGGTGGTGGGCGTCACGGCGGACACGGCGGGAACCGGTTTCACCGTCGTCACGACGGGTTCCGCGGCGGCCGGCTGGGTCACGACCGGTTGAACGGCGACGGCATCCGCGGCGGAGGGTTTCGTGACGGCCGGCTGAATGACGGCGGGTTTTGTGACGGCGACGGATTCAGCGGCGGAAGGCCGGGCGGCGGTCACCGGTTTCGCGGCGGACGAAGGCGCGGCGCGTTTCACGGGCGCGGCGGCGGGCGCGAGATAGGCGGCTTCCAGAGCGGCATGCTCCTGCCTCTCCGCGGTCGTGATCGGCTTCTCGCTGAGATACGACGCGAGCGTGAAACCGTTTCTCTTTTTCCAATTGCTCCACGCCGGAGCCTTGATCGCCAGACGGCGCACGAGATAGCTGTCATTCAACGCCGCCCCTTCGGGCGCGGCGGCCAGGATGCGCCGCACGCCGGCGAGGCGGTTGTCGGGGCTGTGGCTGGACACCTGGCGATACAGCGGCAGGACCCGCTCCTCATCTTTGTGCTGGTTGAGCCACGACCAGAGCGTGTTGCCGGCCACCGCCTCGATGCCGCGGGCGGTCATGAGCTCGGCCAGTTCGTTCACGGTGAATTCGCGGTATGGATTGCCTTCCAGGATCGCGGCCAGACCCGCGTTCACCGAGGTCACGCGAGCGGCGAAGAGGTCGGCCGACGTTTTCCTGAACGAGACCCCCTCGGCCTCGAGCGTCGCTCGGCCCAGAAGGTCCCCGAGGTCGTAGATCTGCGTGGAGCTGAGCGTGGAATTGGCGACGAGGTTGGCGACCGTCGCCTCGGTCGATTTTTCCTTCAGATCCGCGATCGCACGGCGCAACTCGGCCCAGTTGGCCTTGCTGCGCGGCCCCAGCTCCGCCAGCCTCGCGCCGTAAACCGCGTCGAGCGACTGCCAGAGGACGGCCGTCCTGTTGCCGAGGAGGGCGGACAAAAACGGTCCGCTCGTGTCGATCGAGAGGACGACGGCCGCGTGCGGCAGCCGGTTCACGGTTTCCCCGGTTTCCGCGTCGACGATCTTCACGGTCCAGCTTTCGTCGCTGACGGCGAAATAACGCCCGCCCTCGAGAAAGCGCACGGTATGCGTCACGCCGGCCCGGACGGGTTCGCGATACGCGAGACGGCCCTGCGGATCCACGGGAAGGCCGTCTTCCAGGTCGAACAGCGTCACCCCGGCGGGCGAGGCGGCCGCGAGCCGTCGTCCGTCGGGCGAGAGCGCCACGCTGTCGTGGTTCGGGACCGTCACCGAGCCGGCGAGCCGGCGCAGGAGGGCGTCGTAAATGTGGATCTTTCCGTCGATCGTCGCGAAATAAACGGTCGTCCCCCCGGGCAGGACGTGCGCGCTGCGGATCGCGGATCCCAGATCCAATTCTTCGCGGACGAACGGCAGGTGCGCGCGAATCTCCCAGGGGACGACCCTGCCGTCGGCTCCGGCCGTGAAAACCCTCCCCGCCCGCGGAACGACCGCGGCGTCGGTGACGGCCCTCAGGTGACGAAAATATTCCGCGGGACCCGGGCGCTGAGACGGCGTTTCCGCGCCTTCAATTTTCCAGAAGAGGACTTCCCCTTGGGCGTGCATCGAAATCAGCGTCGAGTCGTCCAGGAACGCGAGTTTCGAAATGCCGGATTGGCCCGGGATCGACGCGATCAGCGCCCCGCTGGCGGCGTTCCAGATCAGGATCCCGGAGTAATCCCGCGAATTCGCGGTCGCGACCAGGCGCCCGGACGGCGAGAAGACGGCGGCCGATATGGCGCTTCCCTGGTCGAGCCTGCTCTGCAATTCTCCCGTCTGGGCGTCCCAGATGAGCGCCGTGTTGTCCGCGGAGCCGGTCAGGAACCACCGGCCGTCCGGCGACACCGCCGTCGTCACGAGACTGTCCTGATGACCCGCCGCGATCACCTTCTGTCCGAAAAACGACCGGAGCTCCCGCGCGGTGCGCGCCTCGTCCAGGCGCCTCATCTGGGAGACGACCCAGGCGACGTCGCGGGCGTTGACCTGCTCGTCCAAAGCCACGAGCAGCGCGTGGAAGAGGCGGAAGAGGGATTCCCGGTCATGGACGGATGACGCGGCCTCCACCCGGGCCTCGATGTCCCGTTTGACGGCGTCTTTTTCCTCCCAGCCGTTGGGGCGGGCGCGATGGATGTCGTAGAGCAGGCCCAGGCCCAGCGATTCGTAAATCTGCTGGCGCTCGATCTCGAGCGCGGGCTCGTGCGCGGCGACGGCCGGAGCCGGAGACTGGCGGCGGTCCTTCATCGATTCGACCACGAGCTTAAGGAACGCGGCCTTGCCCCGCGCGTCTCCCGGATAGAGGGCGTCCGCGGAACGGCGCAGCGCGTACAATTCGTCCTCTCCGTAGGCCGGCGCCTGGCCCGGCGACGCGGGCCGCCGGTATTCGGGAAAAGCCAGGAGTCCCGCCGCCAGCGGATTGAAGAGCGGGGATCGCTCCGCCTGGTGGACGACGTTCATCGCGACGCCCGCGATCATCTGGAACTTCTGGAACGAGCGCGGATCGGTGACCCTCGCCGAGAAGATGTTGAACGCGACGGTCCCCTTGGGAGAAAGATACCAGGGTGTCCCGTTCTTGCGCATGACCGTGTCCCCGGCCAGCGCCGTGTCGTACATCGTGCTGCGCGAGAGGTTGCCGATCGGCGCCAGGCGCGACCAGTAGTCTTCCATGAACTTGAAGATGAAAACCAGGCGCTTGTCGAAGCCCGTGCTCGGCTTCGTGTGGCCGACGTGGATGTGGATGGACGAGCGCAGCTGCGTGTCGCCGCGCTGACGCGTGCGCTGCCATTCCTCCAGGGCGTGCTGGATGCGCAGGAGGCCCTCGTTCAGCTGGTGGAAGCTCTTCTCGTCGTTGCTCAGGATGTCCGTGTTGAATTCGATCGACTTGTCCTCGAGGTTGAACGCGGAGCTGTCGATCTTCATGAGCCAGCCCCAGCGCCCCGGCTGCTCGGTGAACAGGCCGTCGGGGAACCGGAGATCGTCGAGAAGGGTCGAGCGCAGGAACGTGTAAAACCGCCCGGTCTCGAAATTGTCGTACGCGCCGCTCGGGTCGGTGACCGCGATCTCGATCTCGAACCCGAACGTCATGTCCGCGGGAAGCCCCTTCACCCCCGAGAGCGAGTAGAAAAAGTTCGTGTCGATCTTCGAGAGGAGTTCGAGGTAGGCCGCGTAGGCGCCGCTCGAGAGGGCCGCGAGGCTCGCGGCCGGGCCGTCGACGAGACGTTCCAGGAATTCACGCGGCTGGGCCGACAGGTCGAGCGAGGCGGCCGCCCGCAGGTAGAGCTCGAGGGTGTGCGGGTTGAGCGCGGACAGCTGCCGGGAGACCGCGACGATGAGCTCGCCGGCCGGCTTGATCCTCGGCGCGTCGCCGTAGTCGTGGATCGCCTTCACGAGCGCGTTCGTCCGGACCGGCACGTCGAGTGCCCCGGGGATGCGGCGCAGGATGTCGTAGATCTTGGCGCGGAGCTCCGGCGACAGCGGGCGTTGGAGCGCCAGCGACTTCTGCAGGAGGAAAACCAGCGGCGCGGCGTCGAGCGGTTCGGGCAGGAGCCCGTAAAAGAGCTCGAGGTCCGTAAAAATCCTCATCGCGCCGGATTCGTCCCGCTCCATCGAGCGGAAAAAGTCCTGCCAGGCCTCGACGTCCGATTCGCCCAGCCGGTTCACGCGGCGGACCTTCGCGCCGAGCTCCGCCTCCAGCTGCTGCAGCCCCTCGGAAGTCGGGACCACGAGGCTGTCCTCGGGAGCCCACAGCGAACGGCCGTCCGGCGAAGGATCGGTGGGCTGGATGCCGAGATCGCGGCGCGCGAGCAGGAACCGCTCCGCCTGGCGGACCACCGGTGAAGTCTCCGAAGCGGCCGGGTCCGCCTGAATGCGCTTCAACTCGTCGTACAACGTCCGCGCGCGCGAACGCAGCGCGGACGATTGCGCGTCGCGTCCCAGGCGAAGATCGACCATCGCCAGCTGGGCCAGCAGGCCCTGCACCGCTCCGGCGGGGCGGGTCAGGCGGAAAGAGCCCGGCAGGAGGATTTCGGTGCCGTCTTTCTTTTCCTCCTCGGCGAGCCTGGCGCCCAGGGCGCCGGGATCGATCCGGTCCAGGATCGGATACTCGAGGCCCGCTCGGACGATGAATTCCTCGACGGGCTCGTAGTCGACGTTGCTCAGGTGGGTGCCGAAGTAATCGATCTGATCGGGCGAAACGCGCACCTTGTAGATCGACCCGGCGTGTCCGGAGTAGGTGGCCGATTCCCGCGGATCCGCGGACAGGTAGAGCGGATCCGCCGGCCGCATCGCCTCTCCCGGGAAGAAGCCCTGCCGCCGAGACCCGTGATAGAGGACGAACGATTCGGTGTAGGGATAACGGCGCATCAGGTGCCACAGCGAGGCGCGTTCCGCCTTTTCGGCGTGCGACCGCAGGACGGCGGCCAGTTCGCGCCGGTCGCCCCGCCGGAACGCGATGAGCTCGCGCGCGAAACCCAGAAGCCCTTCCGCGCCCACGGTTTCCGCGAGGCTCGAGAGGGTGAACGCGACTTTCTCCTCCTCCGTCAGGCCGTTTCCTTCGGTCCAATACCCTTCCACGTTGAAGACCGAATACACACCGGCGGTTTCGGCCGCGGAATAACGCGCCAGAACGGCGGAATAGCCTCCCGCCCGCTCGAATCCTTCCAGGATGCCGTCGACCCGCCGGCGGCCCTCTTCGGATTCCGTCACGGCCAGGAGCTTCAGGACGGCTTTCACGGCGGTCGGATCGAGGACGAACCGGGTCAGCGCGGTTCCTTCGGGAAGCGTGAGCTTGTCGTCGAATTTGTCGATGAGCTCGTCGGTCAATTCGGCCGCGATCGCCGACCGGAGCTTCCTGACGAAGAGGACGATCCTGCGGGGAGTCGCGGTATGCCGCGGGTCGAACTCCTCGTCGAGCGATTTCATCTTCCTCTCCCACTCCAGACGCGCGGGCGCATCCGACGCGGGAATCAAGCGGCGCTCGACGGCCAGCCGCGCGCCCCGCTCCCCCTCGTCTCCCTCGCCGCGTCCCTGGTGGAGGTCCTTCAGGATGTCTTCCCTGGAACGCGTGCGCGGCAATTCCTTGCTGCCGCGGATCGACGGGACTTCCGTCCGGCGCACCATGAGCACCAGAAGCGGGATGAGCCCCACCGCGCCGGTCACGAGCCGTCGGAAAAAGTCGCGCATCATGGAGTCGAACTCGCGCTTCTCGCGCAGCTCCTGGCGGCCTCCGAACACCATCGCCGCGGCGTCCTGGGCGCCGCGTTCGACCGCCTCCGGCGAATCGGTCCGGAACCGCACGGGCGCGAAGGGCGGAGCGGCCATGTGCTTGTCTTTTTCCACGACCTCGAGCACGGCTTCGTTCGGGCGGTCGCCGCGGGAGATCCGGATGGCCTCGATCTGGTCGCGGCGCGCGCGGTCGGCCGTCATTCTCGAGAGCGCGTCTCCGAGCTCCCGCTGAATCGGCTCGGTCTGGGCGATCCCTCGGCCGGTCTCGTCGCGCACCTCGACCGCGAGCTCGGAAAGCGCGACGCGCCGCTCCGGCATGATCCAGCGGGACGTGAGCCCGGGCCAGTACAGGAGTGAGGCGAGGAGCAGGCCGTACGCCACCGTGCCGAGCGGCCGGTAATTGGCGAGGAGAAAATCCCGGACGGACCGCAGAAGGCGCATGATTTTTTTGCCCAGGCGCGCTCCCCGCACATCCCGCACGTCCGGAGGGGCGATGAGATACCGGTCCCATTCCCGGATGAGCCCATCCCAAACCCGGTAGCGGTTCGTCAGTTCGTCCAGCATCCGCTCGCCTTCCTCGGTCACCGCGCCGCGCCGCGCCATCGCGTCGATCGTCGCGAGCAGGCGCCTGACGTGCCGGATGTTCCGGCCGGCCGCCGCGTGCGCGACCGCCGCCGGGATCAGGTCGTCGCGGAGATAATAGGTCGCGGTCAGGTCGTCGCGGAACGACGCTTCGGCGAGAAACGCGCTGGCTTCCACGAAATAGCGGTAGAGCTGTTCGGGAACGCTCACGACGTCCAGCTGCAGGCTCCGGGGAACCTTGACGGGCTCCTCGTCTCCGAGGAGCGCCCGTTCCGGATGCTCCTGATGGAACTCGTGATGGTCGTTTTCGTGAATCACCGTGGAGGCCAGTTCGGCGTCGGACTGCGTGATCGGCGAGGCCAGGCGCGTCATGAACGGGTAATCCCGGTGGGCGCTTCCGGCCGCCCCGTGTTCCAGCTCGGACAGCACGATCAGATGGGTGTTCCGCAGGAGGCTCTGGTAACGCGAGCGCTCGTCGGTCCCCAGAAGCCGGACGATGTCGAACGCGCGGCCGAGGGCCGTCAGGGCTTCACGATCCACCCGCGGCTCGAAATTGCCGCCGACTACCGGGATCCGCGTGCCGGGCACGAGCCGGGCCTTCTTGAAAATCTCGACGCCCTGGTCGATCTTGCGGGAGATCCGTTCGAGCTCCGCGTTGATCGTGGCCGCCGGGAGATTCAGTTGTTTGAGCTGCATCACGCGCATCAGCGACGCCGCCAGCCACGGCCAGCGGTTCTCGACGAACTCGAGCTGGCGGGGCGTGAGTTTCGCCCGCTTCTCCTCGATCTGGCGCGCGAGACCGGCGCCGTACTCGTCGGCCGGAGAGACGTAGTAGAGCGCGGCCTCGATGGAGGCGAGTCTTGCGCCACGGACTTCCTTGTATTGGGCGAGAGCGTTGGACAACTGAACGAACACGATCCTCTCCGCGGCGCCCTTCTCTTCCGGCTGCCACACGATTTCGACGGCCGGCGCCGCGAAGGGGCGCTGCAAATAGCGCGCGATCACGCCGAGGCGGCCCTGATAGGAAACGGTCGAGCCCGGATCGGCCAGCCGTTCGATCGCCTCCGCGACGACCGCGAAATCGCGCCGCTCCGTCTGGTCTTCGGGATCCGGCCTCAAGGACAGGTCGCTGAACCGGATCGTGACCGTGGAGAAATCCTTTTCGGGGGCGTCGTAGGCTTCGATCCGGCCCACGCGGCCGTCCAGAAGCACCCACGAGCCGGTCGGAATCCTCTTGGACGCGGCCTGGAGCTCCGGCGGCGCCTGAAGCTTGCGTTGGGCCTCGTAGATCACCAGGCCCGCCTTGACGAGCCGGTCGACCACGTCGTCGAGCTTGTCCGTCTGCCAGCCCTGCTTCAGCGCCAGCTCTTTGACGACGTCGAAGCGGTCCAGGAACGCGTTCATCTCCTCCAGGAGAGCCTCGAGGTCGGCTCTCGGCTTGGCGACTTCGGCGGCCGCGCGCCTGGCGAAGGCCTCGACGTCGGCGGCCCCCGCCTGGGCGGTCTGCTCGATCAGAAAATTGAAATACCCGAGGCCGACGATCTCTTTCTCCAACGCCTGTTTTTCGTCCTCCTTGAGCGGCCGGCGCTTGTTCGGTGACCACCAGCGGAACGTGCCGGCGGCGGCGTCGAACCACCCGCGCTTGCCCAGCTCGACCGGGTTGAGATTTTCATCGAGCTCGACGACTTCGATCCCCCGGTGTTTCTCGCCGTCGAAATCGAATTCGCCGAAGCGCACGAGCATGAGCTTGTCGTCGAAACGGTATCCCTGGAAATAGACGGGCTTGTCGTTGGGATCCACGAGGATGCGGGTCGGATGCCCTTCGCGGTCCCGGCGGCGGGCGCCCGTCTGGGTCCGGAAAACGACGGGTTTGGGCGTTTCGAGGGTTTCCGAAGCGCGGTACGACGAAAAACGCCGCGTGATCTCTTCCCAGGGACGCTCGAGCAGCCGGCTCCGCGGATTGTAGTACTTGGTCGTGATCAGCTTCCTGCCGTGCGGGTCGAAGGGCCCGCGCTCGGCGTCGCCCGGACGGGCCTCGTAGACGTCGAGACGGTTGGGTTCCACCGGCGAATTCACGATCAGCACTTCCTTGGGCATCTCCCTCTCGGCGCTCTTGAAAAGATCGCCCACGCGCAGGTTCAGGCCTTTGTAGATCAGCGCGGCCCCCTTGTCGTCCAGCTTGAGCTTCGCGAAATACACGCGGTTCGTGTCGCGCCGGCCGAGGAGCACGCGCTGGAACCAGATCAGCGTGCCGGGCACGTCGAAATAGAGCGTCTTCATCTCGAAGCGGCGGGTCCGGTCGTCCCTCTTCCATTCCCACCGGGCGAACGCGTTGCGCGTGCTCGTCTCGTCCGGGTCGAGATAGCCGTACACGAAGACCTTCCCCCTCTTCACGCGCACGTCCGCGTAGATCACCGCGAGATCGGGGTCCGTCGCGATTCCCTTGTAGCGGGCCTCGATCGAACGCGGCAGGTTGATCGTGCGGTCATCGTAACCGAACGCGAAATAGTTGTGGGCCGAATTGTTCTCCTGGCGCTCGATCGGGACGTTCGTCGTCAGGTCGGGCGCGTCGTCGCCGCGCAGGACCTTCAGCTTGAAGTGCTCGCGGCCGTTCACGAACCGCCCGCCTTCCCGGTCATACCAGCCCTCGTAGACGAGAAGATCGCCCGCCGCGCGGAAGACGGAAAGCCACAGGAATTTCTTTTCGTCCCGGCGCACGCGCACGCGAAGCGCGGTGTCCGGGAAGTCCGGGATCGTGACCGCCACCCGCCGGCCGTCGACACGGAAGAGCTCGATGCGGGCGCGCGCGTTGGAGGTCAATTCCAGGCCCGCGCTGTCGGGGCCGAGCGTCTTCATCGCCTCGTCGACGGCGGCCGGGTCGCCGGCGGCGAACGCGCGTCCGAGGAGCTTGCGGGGATCTTCGGGCTTGGCGGTCTCGGCCAGCCGGGCGCCCGCGCCCAGGCGTTTGTCGACCCGCTGGCGAAGGGCTTCCAGCGGCGCGCGGTTGGTCTCCAGGAAAGCCGCGATCGACGAGGAGAGCGAGTCGATCGCCTCGGCGCCGGTCGGCTCGGGATACCCGGGGAAGGAGCCCAGCATGAATTCGAGGTCGCGGTAGATCCGGTCCGCGATCTGCAGCGGCCGGAACTCCGCGAGGTTCTTCCTGTCGGTGCGGTCGACCAGATTGCGGCCGATGATCATCTGCTGCTTGAACTCGGCCTGGCTCTCCTCGACGTGCGCCTTCAGCGTCCCGATCTGCGCGGCGAACTCCTCGGCCATCTCGCGCTCCTCGTCGGCGATCCAGGGACCGGCGTCTCCGCGGAAAAGTCGGAAAACGACGACCAGCTGGAGGTAGTCGTCGAGAAGCGCGTCGAGGTCGAGATCGGCGTCGAGATTTTTGCGCATGCGGATGATGAGATCCCGCGCGAGCGCCTGCCAGACCCCCATCTGCGTCAGCGCCGTCTGGATCTCCTCCTCGGTGACGGGGCGGCGGTTGTTGCCGGTCAGCTCGTTCAGCCGGCGGAAAAAATTGTCCTTCAGGAAACGGCGGGACGTCACCGAGGGATCGGTGAGCGCGCGGTTCACCGCCTGCGTCAGCTCCGCGGGCAGGGCGAGAGCCCGGCCGTTGATCTCGGCGTTCCATTTTTCTTTCTCGATGGCCGCCAGCGCCTCGACGAGCCCCGTCAGGTCGGAGGGCACGACGCGCGACTGCACGAACAGCCGCTCGAGATCGGGCAGCGTGCGCTTGCCGGCCGCCGCCTCGCGGGAATAGTTTTCCGCGAAGATCGAGCGGATCTCGGATTCCTGATACGTCCCCGCGGCGCGCTGCCGGAACACGAACTCCGCGGCCAGCGGCGCCGGCAGGCCTTCCAGCATCTCTCTCGCGAAAAAGATGCGGCCGCTGCGGGGTTCGTCCGCGCTCAGGAGGTAATCGTCCCGGTCGTCCCGTGTCACGAACCGGACGGACTTCACAACGCCGGGGAAGCGCGCCCACTCGGCGGCCTTCAGTTTCTCGAGCGCGGGCGCGAAGCTCTTCGAGGGGAACTTCACGGCGGCCTCGACCGCCTTGGCCTCGAGGATCGCCAGCACCTGGGTCCGGACGTCGGCGTCCTGCGTGTAAACGGAATAAATGTTGTGCTTCACCAGGTCCGCGAACTCCTCCGCGGAGGACAGACGCGCTCCCTCGGTGCTGCCCCGGCGGCCCTTGACGGAGCCGCGCACCGCCGCGTCGTCTATCGGGAGGTCTTTGAGCTTGTCGAGGAACCAGTGCCCCCCGTTCGTGTCGGCGTAGAGCGGCTCGGCCGGCGCGTCGAGGCGCTCGCCGTCGGAGCGGGCGTAACCGATCGTGGTCTCCAGCTGCGTGCGGCGGTATTTGTCGAGCCGGATCCCGAAGTCGGCCTGCAGGACGTCGAAACCCGCGTCCGGTTCGCGGAACGCCGACGCGAAGCCCGCGAGGAACACGTTGCCGACGGCCGCCGAATTCACGCCCAGATCGTCGACGCTGTCCGCCTGCGTTTCCCGCAAGAGCGGCGCGAGGATCAGGTCGTGGGGGATCGAGGCGAATTCGGTCTCGAACGAATACGCGCCGGCCGGGCGGATCGCGCGCTCGACGTCGCGCTTCTCGCCTTCGGCGAGCCGGGCGGTGAATTCCGAGACCTTGTCGGCGCGGCCGTGCACGAATTCATAATCGATGTCGATGACGTCGGGACGCGAACGCACGCCGGTCGAGGCCGGGCGCACGATGACGTTCGCGGGTTTCAGGTCCCCGAACAGGCAGCAGCGCGTTCCCGCGTACAGGCGGCCGGTCATCTCGCCCAGACCGTAGGCCACGTATTCGAGGAACGAGACGTCTTCGGGGGTCAGCGCGCCCGTCCGCTGGTAACGGGCGCCCATTTCCCGGAGGTTTCTCAGGAGGTCGTCGCCCGAAATGATCTCGCCGAACTGCACCAGCCGGCGCTCGCCGCGCACCGGCACCTCGATGAGGCGGTCGATGTGCGACGCCGGCATCGGGATCCCGGCCTCGCCCAGGAGACGCTCGAGCGCGCGGCTCAGATGATATTCTTGTTCGCTTCCCGAGGCAGGGCCGCGCTTCGAAAGCGGCTGCTGATCGACCTTCGCGAAGAACCGGTCCTCCTTTTCGTCGGTGCGGATCATCACCGTGTAGGCGAAGCGGTTGGCGCCCTGGCCGAGCTGGCCGAGCTCCACCGGCACCGTGCGCCGGCGGATCACCGTCGTGTTTTCGAGCGTCGCCCGGCCGGGAAGTGCGGCCAGGCGGTCCTGGATGTAAAAGCGTCCCGTTTCCGTGCGCGTGAAGAGCGCCTCGAGCACCGCGATGTTGGCGATGTCCCCGAACGGCTCGTCGTAGATCATGACCTGGCGCTCGAGCGTGCGCCGGATCGTGCGCTCGTCCTCCTCGCCGATGGCCTGCGCCGGTTCCCGGCGGGCGCGCTCGCGCAGGTGCGCGATCACTTCGTCGATCTCCGTCTTTCGGAACCGGCGAAGCTCCTCTTCCCGGAAGAGCTCGGTCGGAAGAGTCTCTTCGGAGAGGCGCGCCCCCAAGGCAGGCGTTCCGGGGTAGCGGGCGTCGGCCGCGGGTTCGGCGAAATTCACCCGCAGGAGACGTTTGAGATACGTTTTCAGTTCGTTGACCTCGCGCGGGGAAGGCGCCAGCGGTCCCACCGGCGCGGCGAACCGGTCGATCTGCTCGTCGATCTTCTCCTGCATCCGGGCGGCGCGTCCCTCCCTGAGGCTCTCGAAGAACTGGAAAAGATATTCCTGCAGCCCCGGCCTGACGTCGGGAGAGAAGTCCAGCGCGGCCTGCGCGACCGTGATCCCCCAGGCGAAATCGTCCATGCGGGGCGAACGGTGCTCCGTGTCGAGGTTCCAGCCGTCGACGTCCGCCGGGTAATATCCCGGCGTCCCCGTCCTGAAATTCAGCCCGCGCTCGAGCGCCGTCTGGAGCTTGTCTCCCGTATCCAGCGTGGACCCGAGATCGACGATCATCGCGGAGAAGGGCCGGTCGAGCCGGAAGAAGGATTCGGACACCCAGATGTTCGCGGGCTTCAGATCGCGGTGGATCAGCCCCGCGCGCCGCATCGCCTGCCTCGATTCGTCGACGTCGCGCAAAAGCTCGGCCTTCCTCGAAAAGGGAATCCGGTCCCAGCGGGTGTCGTCCCGGATGATGTCGGCGAGCGAGCGGCCCGGAGGATAGACCTCCTGGACGACGGCGAGCTCGCCGGCGTCACCGGAGAGCGCCGCGCGAATGCGCGCTTCATAGGTCCGCCGGGAGTCGAGCAGGCCGGGCACCAGCCCCGAGGCCTCTTCCACGATCAGCGTCGCGGCGTATGCCCGGAGCGCCGTGATCAGTTCGCGCGGCTGCCTGAGCGGCGCCGGAAAGTCCGAACGGGCGCCGTCACGATTGACCTTTTCCGCCGGATCCGTGAACGCGGAGAGAAGCTGCAAGGCGGAGAGTTTTCGTTGAGCGAGAGTCCCCTCCGTCCGCAAAGACGGCCGCTTGAGCGGAAGGCGGAACGCCGCGTCCCAGCCGTCGATTTGGACCCGATAGACCGCGGACTGCCCTCCGCGGCCCAGAAGGCTCGAGCGCAGTTCCTGGCGGACGCCGCCGACGAGACGGTAGAAAACCGGTTTCTTGCCGTACGCGCCTTCGACGCGCACGCCGTCCAGGACCGAGAGCCGGGCGCCCTGGGGGCGTTGGACGGCGTCGTAGTGGAAGTGGGCGCCCGCGTACTGGGTCAACGTATCCGCCAGACGCCGGGTATCAACCATCGGCGCGTCCGTCCAGCGGATGATGATCTCGTTTCCGAAAAGACGCTCGCGCAGGTAGACGCCCCCGTCGTGTTCCTGGGCCATGATCCGTTTGGTGAGGAGGCCGGCCTTCTGCCAGGCGCGCAGCTCACGGACGATATCCGCGGCCGGGACGCCGGCGGACGTTTTCACGTAAATCTTTTTCTCGCCGACGGCGATGAATTCTCCGGTCTCGTCGGAACCGGCCTGCACGCCGGCGAGCCGGGCGCCGGCCCACTCCCGGACGAACCGCGCGAGACTTTCATATCCTTTTCGCGTCTCGTCCGGCGTCCGGCTCACCCAGAAGAAGGGATGCAGGATGATCCGGTTGGAGAAGGGCTCGGTGCGGGTCGCCGGCGAGGTCTTGAAAAGCGGCTCCAGCAGCTCCCGGTGGGCGTGGGGATCAAGGAGCGTCTCCACCGCGTCGACGGGCGTCCCGGCGGTCCTGGGGAAGCCCTCCAGGAACCGGTGGAAGAAACTCCATCCCAGCCCCATCACGGAAAATCCTCTCGCCGCGTCCTCCGCGGCGGATTGCTCGATCCAGCCCAGGATCGCTTCGCCGTGCTCGGCGACGAGCTCTCTCAGCCCGGCCGGGACCTTCGCGGGATCCAGAGTGCGCACGCCGTACAGGAACCCGACGACTCCCCTTTTCAGGCGGTCGCGCGACACGCGGTCCAAGCCGCCGCGGCGCAGACGCTCGAGCGCGTATCGCAGGACTCCCGTCGTGGCTTCCACGTCCACCGCGTCGACGTGATAAACGAAGTGATGGCCCGTCACCGCCAGATCCGCCGCGGCGACGCCGTCGAGATCGGCGTCGGGCAGCGCGAGCATGTTTCTCGAAAGCGTCAGAAACGCGTCGCGGATCACGGAATACATGGCCTCGGGACCGCCTTCCATCGGGTAATACGGAGAGAGCGAGGAAAGAAGGAGCGCCGGGAGGGAAAGATAGGCCCCGCGCCTGTCCGCGGGAGATTCGCGCAGGCGCTCGTTGTAGGCGGCGATCGATCGTTTGAGGGCGGCCGTGGCTTCGCTCCTTTGGACCGCGTCCCAGACAGGAAGCGTCTCGAGCAGGTAGACTGCCGCCGCCTGCAGGGCCCCTTCGGGGGATTTTTGACCGCCCGGGACCGAAGACAGGTCCGTCGAGAGGATCATCTGGGAGCCCGCGGCGAGACCCGACCAGAAGCGGCCCGTAAGATCGGCATAATCGTCCGCGGCGGCGTCCAGGCCCTTGTCGCCGACGAGGCGCTCGAAATCGGAAAGACGCTCGACGAAAAATTGCGCGCGCTCGGAGGCGGAGAGGCGCGCGCCGGGCGCCGGGACCGGGACGCCGTTGACGACCTCGGGTTCGAAGTCCGAAGAGGGTTCCAGGCCGAGCAATCTCTCGGTGATCGCCGAAAGCGCCGACAGCGTGTTTTTTTCCACTCCCGCTCCCGCGTCGGCCGTCGAGGCCGCGATGTGCGGCACGAGGATCACGCGCCCTTTCAGCGCCTCCGCGCGAAGCGGCGCGACCTCGGGGAGCTCCGTCCCCTTGGAAGCCAGGTCCACGTCCGCCACGACCGTGACTCCGCGCGCCGCCAGCGCCGCCACGTCGGAAGGCGCGATCGCCTGGAGCCTGGACGTGTTGAGGACGGCCGAGAGGCCGGTGTTTTGAGAAAGCGGTCCCGACGGAAGCGCGCCCGCCTCGCCGGGAAGATGGATCGAAAGAACGCTTGAAGCGCGAAGGAGGTCGTCGCGCTTCATCGGGGTCACGCCGAGGCGTCGAGCCTCGTCGAGGCGCGCCGGGGCGCCCGACTCCAGGGACGGCGACCAGGCGGCCACTTCGAAATTCACGCCCGAAACGGCCTTCAGCGCCCGCAGCTTGGCGGCGAACGCCTGCGCCACCGGGCCGAAGCCGACCAGACCGACGATCTTCCCTTCGAGCGGCGACAGGACCGCGCGCGCGTTGTCCGGCGACACGTTGCCGAAAACGCGGGCGGCTTCGGCCGGATCCATCGCGCCGCGGCCGGCTTTCACCGACTTGGCGAGAGCCGCGGGCCACTCGGCGAGCGGGACGTCGAACACGGCCTTCCACGCCGGATCCGCGGAAACGTCGACCGCGCCCGGAGCGCGCGAGGAAGAGCCGAGCGCGTATAAAAGGAAGCGCAGGGACAGGTTCGCCACCGAATTGGCGTTGCCGTGCGTGCGGACGACCGAAATGCCGGCCTCGCGTGCGGCGGCCGTGTCGATGTTGTCCACGCCGGCTCCCGCGCGCACGATGACGCGCACGCCCGACGCGGCGGCGAACTTGAGAAATTCCGGCTTCCCGAACGCCTTGGTGTCCGAACGCACGACGACGACGGCCGGCCGTTCGGCGGCCAGAAGGGACCCGAGCGCGGCCTCGTCCTTTCCGATGCCGACCGTCGCGACCAGGGACGCCCGGCCGTCGAACGACCCGGCCAGCGCGCCGATCTCGGCGACGGTCCCGTCGGAGGCGGGCTTGTCGGCCAGGAGGATCTTCACGTCCTGGGCGAGCCTCGCTCCGCCCGGCAGGAAAAACGCCCGGATCTCCTCGAGAAGCCGGGGATCGTCGTCGCGGAGATTCCGCACCGCGGCTTCGATGGACGGGCCCTGGGACTCGACGATCCGCAGATAGGCGTCCAGGAATTGTTCCGAGGCTCGGTCGAGAGGTTCCGTCCAGTACGGCTTCTCGCCCGCCGCGGCTCCGTCTTTTCCGAAGCTGGTCAGATAGATCGCCGTCAGGTCCGCGATCCGCAGGGCCTCGAGCGTATGGATGTCCCACCCGTGTTCCCCGTCGAACCCGGACAGGCGGTCCACGGCGAGCGAAAACCGCTCCCAGGAGTCACGCCGGAAACGGGAGGGCAGCAGCTCTCGGCGGTAGCCCGCCGCCGCGAGGGCGGCCTCCACGACCTGCGGGCGATATTCGGCCGGCAGCGCGGCCTCGAAGGCCTCGCGCAGCGCCAGGGCCGACCGCGCAATTTCCCGCCCTTCCTCGGTAGCGGCCAGGCGCGCGCCGAACACGGACCTCGCTTCGTGCTCGCTGAATGCCGTCCTGCCGTCGACGCTCAAGAGCACCAGGTCCTCGCTGTCTTTCGGGCGGACCGTGATCACGTGGCGCCTCTCGGAGGAGTAGCCGCGCGTGCCTTCGGGCATTTCCCAAATCTCGGTGAGGTACGGATAGACCTGACGCTCTTCCTGATCCTCGAGGCTCACTTTCAGGGAGGCCAGCCTTACCGGAGGAGGATTCAGGATCGAATGGTTCTTGATCGCGCGAAGCGTCGCGGCGTCGGCCGGATCGGACCCGGATTTTTCGACGTAACACCGCTGCGCCGCGATCTCGAGAGCCCCGCTCCCGTCGGCCACGCGGAACCGGAGATGGCCGGGAGCGGCGTTGATCGGCAGATCGATGAGCGGATAAGGGGTCCCGTCCACCACGGCCACGAGCTGGTCGGTCGCACCCCCGTCGTGCGGCGCGATCTCGCTGCCCACGATGAGCCTCTTCGAAAACCGCAGCCACGTCGTCGAACGGTCCGCGAGATCGGCGCGCGCGATGTAAAATCCTTTCAGGTCCCGCCCGACGACGACGCGGGCATTGGACGGGCCGTCGCCGATCGTGAAGATCAATCGCTGCCAGGGGCCCAGCGCCAGGGTCGTCTTCCCCTCGAAAGCCGTCGCGGCCAGGCGCGCGCCGCGGTAGGAAACCTCCTCTTCCAGGAAGGCCTTGAACTTCTTGGTGCTGATGCGGTTGGACTCGTTCACGGGATACACGAGCTTCGCGTAGGCGGCGGCGTTCTTCTCGGTCAGGACGAAGGGCTCGAATCCCGCCTTCAGGAGGACGTAATTCATGATGAGGTTGGAGGTGCGCTTGTTGCCGTCGTGGAAGCCCTGCAGGTTCACGAGGCCCGTGAAGACGCGCGCGGCGACCGTGATCGCGTAGTCCGGGTCCGCCTCGATGCGCTGCGCGACCTCGTCCGAGAAGAGATAGGCGAAGACGGCCTGCATCTCGTCGAACTTGTCGGCGTCGTAGAAACCGGCGCCACTGATCAGGCCTTTTTTGCTCAGCGCCATGTGGAAATCCCTGAACTCCGTGGCCAGCCAGCGCGGCGCCATCGGCCCGTTCATGACGAGCTTGTTGAACCGCCGGATGGCCGTCCCGTACTGCCGGATCGCCTGTTCGTTGAACGTCTCCGGGTCGAAATGCTGGTCCGGGTCCTCGATCTTGTCGTTGATCTCGCGGAGTCTGCGGCCCATCGTGCGCAGGCGGCGCAGCACCAGCCGCTCGTCCAGGCCCTTCTCGATCTCCCGGTCGTACCAGTGGCTGCCCGTTTCGGCGGCGGGCGAAGCGGCCGCGATCAGCGCGTCCTCGAGGACCGAGTCGAAATCGGCGAACCGGTTGCCGGTGGAGGGGATGAGGCTCTGGATCCCCTCGAGGACGCGGAGCGCCGCCAGCTTTTGCCCGTGCTCGGCGAATTCTTTGGCGCCTTCGAGCCTCTCCCGGGCGCGCGTGATGAAAATCTGCTCGGCGGCGCTCATCGGATAGGCGGAGTGGCGCGCCCTCTCGAGGACGATGTCGAGCCTCGAGAGCGTGTTGGCGAAACTGGCCAGACGCGCGCCGGACGTCGGCTGAGCGCCGTGCGGAGGAAGCGCGGCGAGCGCCGCCCGCTCGTCCGCGTCGGGGTTCAGCGCGATCGCGTAGGCGCTGAACGGCTCCAGGAATCCGCGCCGGACGAAGCGGTCTCGCAGGTAGACCGGATAGCCCATCGCCGCGCTGTCGAGAAACGGCGGATACCAGGTGTCTCCGCGCACCGCGTGCACGCCGTCGGCGGCCAGGCCGTCCAGGAGCGCCTTGCGGACCGGCACCGCGAGCTTTCCGCCGCGGTACGCGGGATGGAGCAGGAAATCCGCGATGATCACGTCGTTTTCCTTGAAACCGACTCGCTCGTATCCGGGCGTCAGCGGCCTCTCCCCTTCGCTCAGGGCGAACTCATGGCGCTTCACCTCGGTGAACGGCACCGCCAGGACGAAACCGACCGGGACCGAGGGGTTTTTGTCGTCGGAGAAAACGTAGGCGCGGCCTTTCGGGACGCGGGGGTTGATCTTTTCCAGCAGAAGCGCGTCCTGCGCCTCCCGCTCGACACCGCGGATCTGGCTCTGGACGTAGCGGGCCTCCCGGGCGGTGACGCGCTCGGGCACGAGCAGGGTGTCGCGCAGCTCGTTGTCGGGCTGGGGCGTGCCGTAACGAGACATCTTGAACGAGCGGTCGATGAAGAGCGGCTCGAACGCCTTCGTGTCGAAAATCCGCAGGAATTCTTTCATGTCGACTTTTTTGGCGCGGATGCCGCCGCCCAGATCGATCTGCTCATAGGCCAGCCGCGCCCCGGAAAATCCGGAGCGGGCCGCTTCGTCCGCGGTCAGGACGGCCGACGCGGGGAGCCCCGCCTTTTCCAGCGCGCGCCGCACCGTCTCGCCGGCCGCCCCGGAGAGGTCCGACATCGGCGGAGGACCGTCGTTGATGCGGCTCATCGACGCGCGCTCGATCGGCACCTGCACGCGGTCGAGCTCCTCTTTCTGGCGCTCCACTTCGACGCGGAACCGCTCGCGCGCCGCCGCCGAAGAAAAGTCGACGGTGTCGAACGCCAGCAGTCCCTCGAAACCGCGGGTCAGCTCGGGGCGTCCGCTGAGCGCCGCGTACTCGGAAAGCGTCTGCCGGGCGTTGAAAACCACCTGGTCGGCGAAAAACATCGGCTCGTCCACGCTCGCGTCGGGCACGAGGGCCGGCCTCTGCGAGGGGTAGTTCAGCCCGAAGCTCCGCTGGTTCTCCTCGAGGTCGGCGCCCGACAGGCCGATGACGAGCTGGCCCGGAAGGCCGGTCACTTCGGCGCGGTCCCAGACGCCTCGATAAAAAAACATCCTGAAATCGGGCGGAAGAGACCCCTCCTCGAGGAGCTCCTTCACCGCCACTTTCACGGTCATCTCGGTGATCGAATGGGCGCCGTGGTCCATGAACCCTTCGCCGTTGACGACGACCATCTTCGGCTTTTCGTCCCGGAGGATGTTCTTCATCCGCTCCAGGTCGGCGCGCTTGGCCGTGCCCTGACGCTCCTGGGCGTACCAGCTCGAGCTGATCGGGTAATGGATGTCGGCGTGCGCGACGCCGCGCGCCATGAGCTCGGTCTGCTCCTCGGGAAAGCGCAGGAAGACCTTGATGTCCTGCATGAGCTTCAGGTCCGTCGACCCCCAGCGCGGCTTGGCGTCCGAATAGGCGCCGAGCGCCTCACGGACGGCGCGCACGGCGGCCTGGTTCGCGAGCCGTCCTTTCAGGCCCGACTGGAAATTCATGCGCAGAAGGAGGAGCTTCGCCCGCAGCTCTTGTTCGCGCGCGGGCATCAAAGACCAGGTGTCGAAATTCTCGGGGTTCCCGGTGAGCGTCTTCCCCTTCAGGACTTCGATGAGCTCGCGAAGGTATTTTTCGTCGGCCGCGCGGAACGAGGCCTCGCTCGCGGCTTCGGCGGCGACCGCCGCCGTGTCGGTGTCCGAAAATTCGGCCGCGCGCGAGAGCGCCGCGAGCGCGTAGGCGTCGGCCACGGCGGTATATCCCGGAGCCGTATAAAAGGAAGCCAGCCGCTGTCCGGCCTTGCCGGCCGGGGCCGCCCACTGGCTCACCTGGAACTGGGCCGCCAGCGAAAGGTCGTCGAGATGCGGGCCGATGTGGACGATCGTGTCGCCGGGCGCCAGACCCAGCCGGGCGGTGACTTCTTCCGGCCGCACCAGGCTCGCTTCGACGGCCGACGCGGTGCGCCCGCGCAGCGACTCCCAGGACTCGGAAGCCGTGAGCGCCGCCAGGTGCGTCCTGCGGATGGCGAGGATCCGCGCGTCTTCCTTGCCGGCGGATTCCAGAAAATCGGAGACCTCGAGCGCGCGGACGGGCTTCCCCGTCTCCTTCGACAGCGCGATGAAAAGCCGCGCGCGCATCGCCTCGGTCCATTCCACGTCGTGGAAATCCCACGGGTGCGTCTGGTAGCGCAGCGTGCCCGAAGAGCTGGGCTCGGTGATGAGGACGCTGCCTTCCCCGCCGGCGCGCAGCGCGGTGACCGGATAATCCGGCGACGCGTCGCCCTCGACGAAGCGGCGGACCGACTCGCGTTTTTCCTTGCCGTTGATGATCGTGATCACCGTCGGCGACCCGAGAAGGAGCTCGCGGGGCCCCAGCGTCACTCCGCCGATGCGGATTTTCCCGTCGGCCGTCTTGAAGTGCTGCATGCCGCCGCGGTCCTTGATGTTGCCGGCGGCCGCGTGATAGCTGAGCAGCTGCAGCGTCACGCCCTGGTCGAAGGCGGTGCCCTTTTCGTTGAACGCGATGTGGCCCTCGCCGGTGTACGAAGGCCCCGCGCTGAAGAGGACCACGTCCGCGCCGCCGCGGTCGGTGACGAGCCGCGACATCGACCGCGCGTAGGCGTCCAGGGCCTCCAGATACGCGCGCTGCGGATGACCCGCCTCCAGCGTCCCTTTCAGGAAATCGTCCAGCCGGATCCCCTCGCGGTCGATGGATTCGTTCACGGCGCGGAACGCCGCCGCGTCGAGGCGGTTGGCGTCCGGGCGGTCGATGTCGCCGCTCGAGACGTCGCCGTAGAAAAGCCGGCGCTTGTCGCCGCGGATGCCGATCTTGTCGAACGCGTGATTCAGCTCGTTGGCGTACGAATAATAGTCGTCCCGCGACTGCGGGAAGATGCTGTCCAGATGCGACGCGAACACGCGTCCCATGTCGGGTTTTTCCGAAAGGTCCACCCCGGCGGACGCCAGGAACGTCCGTGTCGGCTCGTCCCAGTTGCCCCAGGCGTTGAGATAGGAGGCGAGCGTCGTCAGGCCCAGCCACTGGGTGTTGCCGGTGGCGAAGAGGATGAACACGTCCCGGTCCTTCTGTCCCGCCTCGTCGTATTGCCGGCGTTTTTTCTGGATGGCGCCCAGGAGCGCCGCGGCCTGGAGCGCGCCCGTGTGCGCGATGTCCTCTCCGATCCGGAGCTTCGTCTTCCCGGCGCGGCCGAACACCTCTTCGTAGAGCGCGATCCCCTCGGGCCGGCCGTCGGACAGAGCCAGGCGGGCGCCGGGCGGGTTCGCCGTCGAACGCGCGACGATGGTTTTCCACGCGCGGGCGCCGACGCTCGACTCGGCGAGGCTGCGCTCGAGGCGGGCGACGGTCATCGCCCGGAATTCGTCCTCATGGACGGCCACGAAGAGGCCCGCCATCTGCGCGGAAGCGAAACTCTGGTGCCAGCCGAATCCGTCGAAGCCGAAACGCCGCAGGAGCGCGTTCACGGGCTGGAGGATGAGGTTGAGCGGCCAGATGTAGCCCGTCGGCCGTTCGACCGCGCGCGGGAACACGTAGATTTTGAGCGCGTCGCCGTCCCGCTTGACCGCCGCCAGGTCGAAATCGATGCTCATGGATTTGAGAACCGCGTTGATCCGGCGAAGCCAGGCCTTCAACGCCTCCGGCCGCCCCTCCAGCACGAAACCCCTGGCCTTCCATCCGCTCAGCTCCCGGACCGAGACCTCGTCGCTCGTGAAAAGCGGCAGCGACGCCGCCCGCTCGACCGGAAGCGTCCCGTCGGGGAAGATCTTCCTCATCTCGCTCCAGGGATACAGCTGGTTGTGGTCATGACCCAGAACGGACGCGCCGCCCTTCACGCCTTCGTTGCGGAAGGTGACGTACGCCGAAGCCGAATCCGCAAGATCCACGAACGTGTCGGCCCCGCCGTCGGTGAGGACCTGCGGCCGGTGAGCGGTCGCGATGTCGAGCTCGGTGCCCCGGACGGTCGGAAAATCGTTGGTCCGGACCGTACGGTCGGCCCAGGAAACGCGCGTGCGCGCGTCGTCGAACGTGTCGAGGCAGAGCGGGCAGCGGTCCTTCGGATAAAGCCTCGTGTCGGCGGCCTTGCGCGCGGGATTCAGGATGGCGGCGAAAGAGTTTTCGAAGCGGCGCGTCCGCGACGCCTCTCCGACCCAGGTCACGTCCGGAACGAGGCCGGCGGCGATGTCCGACTCGGCGACGGCGCGCAGAACGTCGTTCGACGGCGCCGCAGCCAGCCGCGCCCCGAAAAGAGTCCCCTGCTCCGGCTTGGAGTTCAATTTCACGATCTCTTCGCGGAGCGCGCGGAAGTCCGCGGTCAGCGCCGTCAGCTTGGTCCTCACCCCGCGCGAACGGTAGGAGCTCATTCCCGACCAACGCATCACGACGGCGATCGCCCGACCGACCTGGTTGACCGCCTCCACGGTGGCGGCGTCGCCGCGGCGGACCTGGTTTTGGAGCGCCGAAGCGGCGTTACGGATGAGGTAGGATCCGAGCCTGCGGTGCGCGTTCAGTTTAAGGAGGCGTCCGGCCAGTACTTCCGCCCGCCCGGCGAGCTTCTTTTCTTCGGCGGAGAGTCTGGCGCCCTCCGGGGCGCGGCCGTTCGGCGCGGACCCAGGTTTCGTGTCGAGGAGAACGCTTGCCGTGGTGAAGGGTCCTTCGGGCCTCGTCTCGGTCCGGAGACTGAAGGTTCCGACCTTGGGACGGCTCTCGGAGCCGCTTCCCTCGACCAGAAAACGAACCTGTTTGACGCCCACGCCGCGGCCGCCGAAAAACTGGCCGTAATTCTCGTCGCCTTTCGTGCTCAGCCCCCAGATGGAAAGGAGCGTGTCGGCGGAAAACGCGTCGATCTCCCCGTCCGTGACGCGGGAGTGCCCCTGCGGGATGTAGGCGCCGACCACGAGCTTGCGGTCCACGTTGCGACGGAAAATGCCGCGGGCCGACACGGCTTCGAGGATCGCGGGCGCTGTCATCGAGTCCGCCCCCGGCACCGCTTCCCGAAGGCCCTGGATCGCCAGGAGGCGCTCCGGCTCGAACGCCGCGAGCTCCTCCGGCGGGACGGGCAGATAAAATTCCTCCTGGGTCAAAAGCGCCCCGTCCCTGTCGCGGCGGTAGACGCCCTTCTCCTTGGCTTTCCTCTTCAAGTCCTCGACCGGCACGGAACCGGGATTCGTGACGGAGTAAAGGAGCTTCCCGTCGGGCTGCTGCCGCAGGAGCACTTCCACGAGCTCCCGCCGGCCCGCCGGCTGCGTCTGCTGGGCGTCGATGGCGTTTTTGATGAATTCACGGACCACCGACTCGAGCTCGAACTCGGCCAGGCCCGTCAGAAGAAGCGGCTGGGTCATCTCGACCCGGAACTGCACGCGGCGGTCGCGGACGATGTCCCGCACGACCTCGCTCTGGAAATAATCGCGGATCACTTTGCCCGCGTCGATCGACCGGCCGTCGGGCTCGCGCGGCGTGCGGTCCGGATACAGCTTCATGTAGTCGCGCGCCAGGATGCGGATCGACTGCTTGAGCTCGTCCATGATCGCGTTGGGTTCCTTGCCGGCGGGGTCGATCGGTTCGCCGAACACGACCGTGTAACGGTACGGCGTGGCCCAGCCGCGACGCCCGAGGAGGCGGCGGAAGTACATCGTGACGAAGTTCCACAGCGTGAACTGGTGCGGGATGTTCGTGTCGATGAAGAACGGCACGATCGGCTTGCCGCTCTCGGCCGAGATCTCGGCGACGCTCTGCTTGAAATGACCGAGGTTTCGTTCGAGCCCTTTGAACGGATCGCCGCGGTGGATGTGCGGGCGTCCCGCCGGGAAGACCGCGTACACCGAACCCGGCCTGCTCAGCCGGCGGCGGATCTGCTCTTTCGGCGAGGCCGAAAAGGGCCGGACTCGGAGCGTCCAGGCGGCGAGGCGCTGGAGCTTGTTGAGCCGGTCCTCGTGCTCGATCACCAGCCGGTAGCTGGCGTCGGGCTGGCGGATCGAGCGCACCAGGCCCGTCAACCGCGCGAAGAAGAGCCGCCAGCGGCCCATGCGGCCGATCTGCCTGGCGATCACCTCGTCCCGGTAGCCGCTCTTCAGCGCGAACACCCCGGAGAGGCGCGCCATGAAGCGCTGGAGGAAATTGGAATGATCGAGCTGGGCGATAAAATGCGGCATGCGTCCGTCTCGGAGGATCGCTTCGGACGTGAGGATCAGGCCGTCGGTGCCGTGCGCGTTCAGATGGTTGCCGGCCAGGAGAAAAGACTGTCTCTCGGCCTGCGGCAGATTTTCCAGGCCCTCGACCTCCACCTTCACCTGGCGGCCGATCACCTGTTCATAGACCGCCCCCCAGAGGGCGGGACCGAAAAAGTTCCTGTAGAAAAGCTTCGTCCGCCGCCGGGCGGCCTCCTCGCTGACGGGGGCCTGCTTCGCGAGACGGGCGCCCTGCAGTTCCGTCTGCCGGTGCGCGAGCCAGTCTTCGACCGCGCGCTGCGCCTGATCGACCGAAACGTGCAGCAGGCGTCCGCCGATCTGCAGGATCTCCGTCTCCCCGGTCTGGGTCGGGTTCACGGCGATCGCGAACCGGCCCTGAGCCGAAACCGAAGACGGCACCGCGTAGACTTCCCAGATCTGAGCCAGATACGGCGTCCCGCTTCCGTATTCGTCGACGAGGTTGAGATTGATCGTCCGCGCGGCGCGGCGCGCGTTGCCGTGCCGGATCTGGCGCAGGATCGCGTCGTCGGCCGGCTCGCCGGTGATTTTCTCGATCGTCGCCCGCCGGCCGGAAACGAGGAGCCGCCCGTCCGGCTGAACCGAAAGATCCAAGTGCCGCGCGCGCACGTCGATCGGAAGATCCATGAGCGGATACTCCCTCGAACCGTCGAGGATCGCGCTCAGCACGTAGCCCGACTCGAGGTCCACGCCGCCGAGAGTCAGCGAACGCTCGAAGCGCAGCCGTCCCGAGGGGGTGCCGATCAAATCGGCCTTCGCCACCGAGAAGCCTTTCGCGTCGCGCCACACGGCGACGCGGGCGTTCGAACCCGACGTCCCGAGCGTGAGGACCAGCGTCTCTCCGGGGGCGAGCGAGACGGCCGCCTGCCCGTCCAGCGCGATCTGCCCCGAAGGGAGCGAGGCCGACGGGGAACCCGCCTCGAATTCCGCCAGCGCCCGGCGCCCGATCTCGAGGATCCGCTTGTCTCCGCGGGCGGCGATCCCGTCCGAGTTGAGGCGCTCCCAGGTGCGGATGCCGGGAAACGCGACGGCGTCGAGCACCAGCAGCACGCCCATCGCCGCCGTGAATTTGCGGGCCGCTTCCTCGGACCGGAAAACGATCATGAGCCGGGCGTACTGCGTGTTGTAATAGACGGTCGCGTCGCCGTGCAGCATCGGGCTGATCGACACGTCGACGCTCTTCGGAGGACGGCCTCCCTCGCCGAGGCGCCGGCGCACGTCGTCGCGCAGCCCGGCCAGCGCGTCCGGGAACACCGACGCGCGGATCGAGAGCACCGCGTTCACCGCTTTCGCCACCTGGGTCCGGAGGGACGCCTCGAGCGTCTTGTCCTCGAAACCGATGAAACGAAACGCGTCGTCCGGGACGAGCGCCAGGCGCGCGCCCGTCGCGGGAACCTCGACGGCCTCCGCCGCCCCGAGCTCGGCCTTGAGAGCCGTGAGCACGTTCATCGCGGGTCCCCCCGGCTGCGTCAGCTCGAGCTCGCGGCCGGGACGGGTGTTGATGAGATGCGCGGCCGACGTCGCCGCAAATTCGGGATGGCTCACCGGAGCCGTCTGCCCGAGCAGGATCTCCTCGTATTTTTTCTGGTTGGTCTCCTTCTGGACCTGCGGGATCACGGCGACGTAGGAAATCTGCTTCTGCCTCAGCAGCTTCTTAAGGTGCGGCGTGTGAAAGCCGCCGGTCACGAGCACCGCTTTCTCCTGGCCCTCCTCGTCCATTTTTTTGACGACGTTGCGCACGAACGCCTCGTCGCGCTCGAGCGCCAGGCGGTAGAACGCCTTCGCCTCCTCGAACGCCGGCGCGAACGACGGGTCGAGAAACACGACGTCTTCGTATCCGGACTTGAGCTCCATGATCTTCCGGTTCAGGAAACCCGCCAGGTTCGCGGCGTCGTACAGCGCCGGGCGCGCTTCGACCGATTCGAATTCGTCGGTGTCGAGCGTCAGGGTGAAAAGTTTCCGGAGGACCTCGGTGGCCCGGCAGGCCTCGACCAGGCGCCTCTCGTCTTCGGAGTGGGCCAGCGAAGCGAAAATCATGCGTTCGAGCTCTTCTTTTTCGTCGAGCGCGCCCCGGGAATCGAGCCGCTTGGCGGCGTTCAGGTAGTCGGCGTAGCGGAAGAGGTTCGGGTACGGGTTCCGGTCCTGCACCTTCTCGGAAAGGAGCGCGTAGAACGCGCGCTCGGTCTGGCGGTCCTGCGTGTCGAGCTTCAGCGCGGCCCGGCCCGCGGCCGAGATCTCGCGGAGTTCGCGCCGGTCGGCCTCGGGCAGGGAGAGGACCGCGCGGGCCTGTTCCTCTTCGGCTTTCGCGAAATCGATCCCGGCCTCGCGCCGCTTCAGGTCCTTCACCGCCGTGAGCTGCGGGAACGACTCGAGCGGGATCCCGACCTTCGCGGCCTCGGACAAGAGCGCGTCGAAGTAGTCGGTCAACGCCAGGTCACCCTTGCGGAACGCGTCGCGCCTGAGCTCCATCGCCGCCAGCGCCGGTCCGAACAGCCTCTTCTTCAGCGTCTTTTCGGCCCGCTCGACGGAGTCGAGATACGATCCGAGACGGGGGCGCGCGGCGACGAGGTCGCGGTAATGACGCAGGGCCTCGAAGTAAAGCGGCTTGTCTTCCACCCCCCAGAGACGGAACGGCCGCTCGGAAGTCAGGTCGAAATAATCGGGGCCCTGGATGAGGCCGCGGGAGAGGAAACGCCGGGCGATGCGCTCACGGTCCCGGGGCGTGCCGTACTTGCGGAGGAAGGAGAGCGAATCGTCGCCGGTGCCGGCCTCGAGAAAAACGTAGCGGATCGGCTCCCGGCGCAGCACCGAATCGAGGACGCGCGCGATGTTGAGCTGGGCCGACTCGTTGGTGTGGGCGTCCTGGACGAGGACGAGGATCTTGCCGCCCGGGCGCGGGAAATAAAAGTCCTCGATGGACGCGACGGACGGAGGGACTTCGAGCTTGACCGGCGGCCGGCGGAAAAGCGAAAACGCGGAGTCGAGGTCCGGATCCGCGAACGCGACTTCCTGCGCCAGGAACGTGACGATGAGCGCCGCGGAAAGAAGCCGCAGCCATTTTCTGTCCGTTCTCCTGTGTCTTTGTAAAAGACTATTATTAGACAAAATGAAAAAACTCCGCACGAAATAGAGAGGTGTCTATTTTTTTTAAACTCAACCGGTTGGCGGTATGTGCTTTGTCGATCGGCAATTACGTACGTTTTGGAGAAGTATGCCTGATCCCATTCTCAAATACAAATCGGAATCGAGGCGGCCCCGAGAGGGAGAATAAGCTTATTTAAGCGTATTTAAGCCCGGCTGAGCGGATTTGCGGAGGATTTCTTCATAGATTCGTCGATTGGCGGGCACGGGAATCCCCGCCGATTCGGCCAGGCGGACGATGGCGCCGTTCAGCGCGTCGATATCGGTTCGCTTTCCGCGGCGCAGGTCCTGGAGCATGGACGGCAGATGCGCGGCGGTGCTGGGAATGAGCCTGCCCTCCAGGAGCTCGAGGTAAGCCTCGGCCGAGGGCGGCTCCAGATCGAGCCCCTTCTTCGCCGCGACGGCATAGCATTCCCGGACGGTCTCGCGCATCCAGGCGCGGGTGGCGTCGTTTTTCAGGATCTCGCCGTAGGGCATCTCGCCCAGCGTGCAGATGCCGTTCAGCGCGCAGTTGTAGACGACTTTGGCCCAGATCCGCTTCTCGATGTCCTCGACGGCGACCGATGGGATCTTCGCGGTCGAGAAGGTCTGGGCCGCGCGCACGGCGCTGAGCTTCGGACGGGCCCCGGGAAGCGCGCCGACGGCGACGGGCTCCGCGATCACCGTGACGCGCGCCGTGCCCGGCGTCGTCTCGACGCCGAAGATCACCCGCCCGGCGAGAAACCGGTCCGCACTCACTTTCTCGAGGATCGTTTCGATGTTTCCCAGGCCGTTCTGCAGAGACACGAGCACCGTGTCTTCCTTCATGAGCGGCAGGAGTTCCTCGACCGCACGCCGGGTGTCGTAGGACTTCACGGTGAGGAGGATGAGATCGAAGGACGCCTTCGAGCGCGCCAGTTCCGCGGCGTTGGTTTCGAGGTCGAACGCCTTGATCCGGTAGTCCCCCCAGATGCCGGTGATCGTGAGACCGTTCTTGCGGATCGCGTCGAGGTGCCACGCCCTTCCCAGCAGTGTCACCTCGTGGCCGGTGCGTGCCAGAAAGCCGCCGAACACGCTGCCGACGCCGCCCGCGCCGAAGACGAGGATCTTCACGGGGTCCGCCCGGCGGCAAGAAACGCCTTCCGGCGTTCCGCGCACTTGTTGCAGGCGCCGCAGGGGCGCAGGCCCCGGGGCCGGATGCAGGAAAAGGTGAGCTCGAGCGGCATCGCCCGTCCCCCCACCCGCGCGCCCCGGCGGATGACGTCCGACTTCTTCAGCGCGGCGAACGGCGCCCGCAGGCGGATCCGGCGCCCGAGGCCCTCCGAGAGAGCGGCGGACATTTTACGAAGGAAGTCCGGCGAGCTGTCCGCGAAGGGATTGCCCTTGAGCACGCCGATCTCGACGGCGGAAGCGCCCACGACCGCCGCATGGCAGGCGGCGGCCGAGAAGAGCGCGACGTTGCGTCCGGGCAGGTAAACGGCGCGGTCGGCTGAGCGCGCCCCCGGCACCTCGCCGGACGTGCTCCAATGCCGGCCGTAGATGCCGGCCAGATCCAGGCGGAGGATCTTGAGGGGGGCGAGACGGCGCCCCGGGGCGGCGGCTGAGAGCGCTTTCAAGTATCGCCGGAGCCAGTGAAGCTCGGCGGTTTCCCAGCGCAGCCCCCCGCGGACGTACACCGGATGGACGCGCCGGGACCTCCCGAGCGCGCCGGCCAGGAGCGCCGCGCTCTCCACGCCGCCGGAGACCAGCACGCACACGGATTCGCGCGAAACGCCGCTCAATGCGCGGACGGCCCCGTCTCTTCGTCGAGGTGATGTTTGACGTTCTTGCCCTGCACGATGAAGATCACGTCCTCGCTGATGTTCGTGGCGTGGTCGGCGATGCGCTCGAGGTTGCGGCTGATGAGGATGAGGTCGACGGCGCGCTGGATGCTCTTGGGGTCCTGCATCATATAGGTTAGGAGCTCCCGGAAGACCTGTTCGTTGATGCGGTCGACGGCGTCGTCGTCGAGACACACCTCTTTGGCGAGCGCCGCGTCCTGGTTCACGAAGGCCTCGAGGCTGTTCCGGATCATCTTCTGCGCGAGGCCCGCCATGTGCGGGATGTCGATGAGCGGTTTGAGCGGAGGCTCTTTCAGGAGGTAGAGCGCGGTTTCCGAGATGTTGCAGGCCTGGTCGGCGACGCGCTCGAGGTCGTTGTTGATCTTGAGGATCGCCGTGAGGAGGCGCAGGTCGCGCGCGATCGGCTGGCGCAGGGCCAGGAGTCTCAGGACCGAGTCCTCGATCTCGACTTCGGCGCGGTTCACCGTCTCTTCGAGACGGAAGACGTCCTCGGCCCGGGCCGGCTC
>DATJEK010000132.1:0-35552 GCA_035496715.1 Candidatus Eiseniibacteriota bacterium
AAGAGAAGCTCGTCCACGCCGTACGGCAGCGGCACGACGCCCGAGAAAACGGTCGCCGGGTCGGCGCCCAGGACGACGGCGACCTCGAGCTTGCGGCCCCGGCGGCGGCTTTTTTCGGAATGGGCGGCTCCGTCCTTCTGCGTCTGCCAGTGCATGCCGCAGCTTCTGTCGTCGTAGACGTGCATGCGGTAGACGCCGACGTTGCGCTCGCCCGTCTCGGGGTCCTTGGTGATCACCAGCGGCAGCGTGATGAACCGGCCCCCGTCGTGCGGCCAGCATTTCAGGATGGGGAGTTCGGAGAGGCGGACGGCCTCGCCCTCGAGCACGACTTCCTGGCACGGCGCCTTCGTGACGATCTTCGGCGGGATGCGCGCGAGCTCGGCGAGACCGCCGAGGAGCTTCAGCTTCTCCCCCATCGACGGAGGCACCCCTTTGGCCGCGGCGAAAAGATCGGAGATGCGCTTCGCCGCCGACTCCACGTCCTCCCCGCCCATGGCCATCGCCATCCGCTTGTAGGATCCGAACGAATTGATGAGGACCGGGAACCGGGAGCCTTTGACGTTTTCGAAGAGGAGGGCCTTGCCGCCGCCGGGACGCTTGGAAACGCGGTCGGTGATCTCGGTGATCTCGAGCTCGGGGTCGACGGGCTCGGCGATCCGCACGAGCTCCCCCGATTTCTCCAGCGCCCGGACGAAGTCGCTGAGGTTGCGGAAGCCCCGGCTCAATTCGCGACGGCGGGTTTCGACGCCTGATACAGCGTGATGACGCCGAACATGAAAGAACGCGCGCGCACGCCGCGGAAACCGACGGCCTGCAGCTTCTGGACGAACTTCGGCCGGTTGAGGAAGCGGTGCGCCGACTGGGTGAGGTAAAAAAGCGGATAGTCCTTCCCGAAGACGACCTTGCCGTAGAGGACGACGATCGTGCTCATGTAGAATTGCCACATCACGCGCACGAGCGGGTTCTGCGGCTCGGTGATGTCGAGAAAGCTGATCTTTCCGCCGGGCTTCAGCGAGCGGTACACGCCGGCGAGAATCGCGTCGATGTTTTCGTAGAGATTGCGCAGCACGAAACCCGAGACCACGACGTCGTACGGCTCGGGCTCCACCGGCAGCTCCTCGGCGCGCCGCAGGAGGAAGCGGGGCCGGTGCTCGGGACGGAAACGCATGCGGCCGGACCGTTTCTCGGCGAACGCGAGCATCTGCGGCGAGAAATCCAGGCCGATGACCTCGCCGCGGCCGTTCAGGAGCCGGGCGGCCTCGAGCGCGAGGTCTCCCGTGCCGCAGCCCAGGTCCAGGACGCGCATGCCCGGCTGCAGGTCCGCCAGCGTGTGGCGGCGCCAGGAGGTCGCGCGGCCGAAGCTCGTCAGATGGTTGAAAAGGTCATAGCGGGGCGCCAGGCGGTCGAACATGTCGCGGATCGTGGCCGAATCGGGATTTTCGAGCTTCCAGGAATGCATGGGTCTGTGGTATTCGCGGCCGGGGTGTGGTATATTCAATAATTCTGATCAAAATTGCTGAATCTTTGAAGTCCATTTAAGGACGCCCCATCTTACTATGGAAGAACCGAGATTACAAGAAGAACTCAAGAAAACGCGGCAGGAACTGCTGCTTCTTTACGAAATCGGCAACCTGATCCGCACGACGCTCCTTCTCGACGAGATCATCTATCTCATCCTGAGCGCCGTCACGAGTCATGAAGGCCTCGGCTACAACCGCGCCATCCTCTTCATGGTCGACGAGACCGGCACGCAGCTCGAGGGCAAGATGGGCATCGGGCCCAAGCACCCGGAGACCTCGCCCGTCGTCTGGAAGATGATCGAGGAAAACCGGATCACGCTGGAAGGGCTGCTGGACGTCTACCACAAGGCCGAGAAGAACATCGACATCGAGCTGAACGACGTCGTCAAGCAGATCCGCCTCCCGATCGAGAAGTCGTTCGGCGTCCTCCCGAAGACCGTCATCCTCGACTCGCCGACGCTCGTCCAGGCCGAGGAAGCCAACCACGAGCTCGGCGACATCCGCCTGCGCGCGCTCGGCATCGGCCAGTTCGTGGCCGTGCCGCTGAGGGGGAAGGATCACGTCGTGGGCGTCCTCCTCATCGACAACATCAGCACGAAGAAGGAGCTTCACGAAAGCGACGTGCGCCGCCTCATGATGCTGGCCAACCACGCGGGCCTGGCCCTCGAAAACGCCAAAACCTTCAGCGACATCGTGATCACCGCCCAGCAGGATTCGCTGACGAAGCTCTGGAACCACGGCCACTTCCAAAAGCTGCTCCAGGATGCGATCAAGGAGGCGCGCGCGCAGAAGCAGCCGCTGAGCCTCATCGTGTTCGACGTGGACGATTTCAAGAAGTTCAACGACTCGTTCGGCCACCAGGCCGGCGACAAGGCGCTCGAGGACCTCTCCCAGATCGGCAAAACCGTCATGCGGCGCATGGACCACCTGGCGCGCTACGGCGGCGAGGAGTTCGCGGCGGTGCTTCCGGGCACGTCGAAGGAGGAGGCGCTGAAGATGGCCGAGCGCCTGCGGGAAGCGATCGAGAAGGAGACCGGCAGCGCCTGGAGCGGCGGGCCGAAGAGGAAGATCACGGTCTCGCTCGGCGTGGCGGCCTTTCCCGAGGACGCCGATGAGAAGGAAAAACTGATTTACTGCGCGGACGCGGCGCTGTACGAGGCCAAGCGTTCCGGCAAAAACCGCGTGCGGGCCTACCGCCGCCCGGCGCCCGCGAAAGAGCTCTAGACCAGCACTTCCTTCCGGTCCGCGTCGCGGTCCGCGTCCTTCGACCGCTTTCCCCCCGCCCGGCCGTCCGAGAAACGCACCGAAACCACGCGGCTGACACCGGTCTGCTCCATCGTGATCCCGTACATCGCGTCCGCGAGGTTCATCGTGCGCTTGTTGTGCGTGATCAGGATGAACTGGGAGCCCGCGATGAACTCCTTGAGGACGCCGCAGAAACGGTCGACGTTCGTCTCGTCGAGCGGCGCGTCGATCTCGTCCAGGATGCAGAACGGGCTGGGCCGGACCTTGAACAGCGAAAACAGGAGCGCCACCGCCGTCAGCGCCTTCTCGCCGCCCGAAAGCAGGCTGATGTTCTGGAGCTTCTTGCCGGGCGGACGGGCCACGATTTCGATGCCGCTCTCGAGCACGTCGGATTCGTCGAGGAGCAGCAGCTCCGCCGAGCCGCCGCCGAAGAGGAGCCGGTAGTACTCGCTGAAATGCTTCTGGACCTTCGCGAACGTCTCGACGAAAAGCTCCTTCGTCGTCCGGTTGATCTTGACGATCGCCTTGTACAGGTCGTCCTTGGCCTGGTTGAGGTCGGCCTGCTGCTTGGTCAGAAAATCGAAGCGCTGACGCATCTCCTCGAATTCCTCGATCGCGACGAGGTTCACCGGGCCCATCTTGGCGAGCTTTTCGCGGATCGCCTGGATCTCGGTCTTGGCGGCCTCGAGATCCGCGGGATCCTCGAAACGCGCGATCATCGAGGCGGCCGCCTCCCCCGCCGCGGCCATTTCCTGCCGCACGTGGAGGTCGATCTGGTAGGCGTTGAAGATCCTCTCGGTCAGACGGTCGATCTCGTGGCGGATCTCGGCGTTTTCCAGCTCGAACGCGTGCACGCGCTCCCGCGCCTCGCGCAGGAACGCCTCCTTCGACTCGCGCTCGTTTTCGAGCCCGGCCAGCACGGACTGGGCGCTCTGCCGCTCGTGCCGCACGCCCTCGACGCGCCGCAGGATCTCGTCGCGCTTTTGGGAAAGGTCGCCGAGCCCGGATTCGAGCGAGTCGTTTTCCCGCTCGAGCGCCTCCTTCTTGCCGCCGGTCTCTTCGCTCTCGCGGCGGTGGATCTCGGCCTGGGCCTCTTCGTTCGAAACCGATTCGAGGACCCAGCGCTTGTCCTTCTCGATCTTTTCGCGCTTGGCGGTGAACTGCCCCTGGCGGGAGCGCGTCTCGGCCAGGCGGACGAGGAGCGTTTCCTTTTCCGTCGAACCGTCCCGCAGGGCGGTCTGCGACGTCGCCAGCCGCTCGACCAGCGTGACTTCCTCGCCCGTCAATCCGTTCAGGTCGACGTCGAGGCGGCCCTGCCGTTCGATCACGGAAGCGATGCCCCGGCCCAGCGCCTCGAGCTCGGCGTCGATCGATCCGAGCTCCTGCGCCACGCGGCGCCGGCGGCCCTCGGCCTCCTGGAGGCGGACGCGATTTTCCGTGAGCTGGCCCTGCGTCTTGAGAATGTCGTCGGTGTACGCGAGGATTTCGGCGTCGAGCCGGGCGGGATCGCCGGCGGCGGCCAGCAGGCGGTCTTTGAATTCGCGGATCTTCGGCTCGAGCCATAGCGAGCGGGAACGCTCTTCGATGTCGGCGTCCGAAAGAGGCCGGTCGAGCACCTTGAGGAGCTCCGCCTCCTCCTCGGAAAGCGCGCGGCGGCGCTCGGAAAGCGCCGCTTCCTGGGAGCGAAGCATGGTCAGCTGGGCCTCGAGCTTGGCGAGCTCGGTCGCCATGGACGACCGGCGGCCGGAAAGCGAAGAAAGCGCGGCGCGCGCCGCCTCCTCCTGCTGGGCCCGGACGCGGATCTCTTCCTCGATCGCGGCGAACTTCGCCTCGACGGTCTCGAGGAACTTCAGCCCTTCCGCCTCTTCGACGGCGATCGACTCGAATTCGCGGTCGAGCTTGTCGTGCTCGGCGCGGAACTCCTCGATGCGGCGGGCGGCGACCTCGGCCTGGCGCGCGAGGTTCTCGCGCCGCTCGAGCAGCTCGCCGATCCGTTCCCGGTTCAGCAGGATCCGGTCCTGGGACTTGCGCATCTCGGTGGTGGCGTCGAGCTCCTCCAGGTCGAGCGACTTGAGCTCGCGCTCGAGCCGGTCGAGCTCCGCGCGCGACTCGCGGCACTTGCCCTCGACTTCGGCGACCACGGCGAGCGATGACTCCTCCTCCGCCTTGAGGGCGGCGAGCGCGTCCTCCTTGGACTTGCGGCGCGTCTCGAACGTCAGAAATTCGGCCGAAGCCACGTCGAGCTCGAGATTCTTCATGCGCTCGAACTCCGCCTTGTACGCCTCGGCCTTCTTCGCCTGGCGCTCGATGGAGCCGATCTGGCGCTTGACCTCCTGGATGATGTCGTTCACGCGCAGCAGATTCTGGTCGGTCTGCTCGAGCTTGCGCAGCGCTTCTTTTTTCTTGGACTTGAATTTCGTGATGCCGGCAGCCTCCTCGAAGATGACGCGCCGGTCTTCCGGCTTCGAGTTCAGGATGACGTCCATCTTGCCCTGCTCGATAATGGCGTACGACTCGGTGCCGATCCCCGTGCCCATGAGGAGCTCGTTGATGTCTTTCAGGCGGACGGTGTTTTTATTCAGGAGGTATTCGCTCTCTCCGGAGCGGTGGAGGCGGCGGGTGATCGTGACTTCATCGTAATCGATCGGCAGGAGACGGGCTTCGTTGGAGAGCGTCAGCGAGACTTCGGCGAAATTGACCGCTTCCTTCGCCGCGCTGCCGTTGAAAATGACGTCTTCCATGCTGGAGCCGCGAAGGGATTTCGCGCTCTGCTCGCCGAGTACCCAGCGGATGGCGTCGGAGATGTTGGACTTGCCGCAGCCGTTGGGGCCGACGATCGCCGTGACTCCCGGCTCGAATTGAACCGTGGTCTTGTTCGCGAACGACTTGAAGCCGCAGATCTCGATCGTCTTGAAATACAAGAAGGGGCCCCGTGTTAAACAATGCTATTTGGCAAAAAGATAGCACACTTGGGGTATGACGTCAAGCGGAATACAATATGTAGCGGTTTTTAAGGAAAAAGGGCGGGTTTGTTAAACGACGAAAATCTAGATACCGACGATGTGATAGCCGGAATCGACGTACACGATCTCGCCCGTGATGCCCCGGCTCCACGGGCTCACGAGGAAAAGAGCCGTGTCGCCGACCTCGTCGGCCTCGGTGTTGCGCCGAAGCGGCGACTTCTCGCGGGCGAGCTTGAGAATGTCGGTGAAACCGGAGATGCCCCGGGCAGCGAGCGTATTCACGGGTCCCGCCGAGATCGCGTTCACGCGGATGTTCTTGGGTCCGAGCTCGTAGGCGAGGTAGCGGACGCTCGACTGGAGGGCGGCCTTGGCGACGCCCATCACGTTGTAGCCGGGCATCACGCGGTCGCCGCCGAGATAGGTCAGCGTGACGAAGCTTCCGCCGCCGCGTTTTTCCATGAGCGGAACGGCCTTCTGCGCAACGAGCGTCAGCGAATAGGCGCTGACGCCGAGCGCCGTGTCGAAACCTTCCTTGCCGGTTTTGAGGTATCCGCCCTCGAGGTCCTCGGCCTTCGCGTACGCGACGCAGTGCGCCACGAAATCGACGCCGCCCCAGGCCTCGTCGATCTTTTTGAAGGCGGACTCCACCTCGTCTTCCCGCGTCACGTCGCACGGAAGGACGAGCGAACCCTTCAGGGTCGCGGCGAGCTCCTCCACGTTCTCCTTTAAACGATCGCCCTGGTAGGTGAACGCGAGTTCGGCACCCTGCGCCGCGCAGCTCCTGGCGACCGACCAGGCGATGCTGCGCTTGTTGGCGACGCCGAGGATCACTCCCTTTTTCCCTTCAAGCAAAAGCGGCACGGCGGCCTCCTAGCGGTATTTCCGGATGAGAATGCAGGTGTTGTGGCCGCCGAAACCCAGCGAGTTGGACAGACAAGCCTCGACGGGAGTCTTCCTCGCCGTGTTCGGGATGTAATCCAGGTCGCATTCGGGGTCGGGGTTCTTCAGATTGATGGTCGGGTGAAGGGTCTGATGCTCCAGGGAGAGGGCACAGGCGACGAACTCGAGCCCTCCGGCGGCTCCGAGCGTGTGGCCGGTCATGGACTTGGTCGAGCTGATCTGCACTTTGCGCGCGTGGTCCTTGAAAGCGCTCTTGATCGCGAGCGTCTCGATTTTGTCGTTCAGGTCGGTCGAGGTGCCGTGCGCGTTGATGTAGGTGATCTCTTCGGGACGCATGCGCGCCTCCTCGAGGGCCTTGGTCATGCAGTAGGCGGCGCCTTCGCCGTCCGGCCGAGGAGCGGTCATGTGGAAGGCGTCGCCGTTCAACGCGTAACCCGCGACCTCGCCGTAGATGTGCGCGCCGCGCGCCTTCGCGTGCTCGAGCTCCTCGAGCACCACGACGCCGGCCCCCTCGCCCATCACGAAGCCGTCGCGCTCCCTGTCAAAAGGGCGCGAAGCCCCCTGAGGGTCGTCGTTGCGCGTGGAAAGCGCCTTGAGCGCGCAGAAACCGCCGATACCCAGGGGCGTGATGCAGCTTTCGGTGCCTCCCGCGACCATGATCTTGGCCGAGCCGTGCTGGATCATGCGGAACGCCTCTCCGATCGCGTGCGTGCCGGTCGCGCAGGCGGTGACCACTGACAGGTTCGGGCCCTTGAGCCCCAGCAGGATCGAAGTCCAGCCGGAAGCCATGTTGATGAGAAGAAGCGGGATCATGAACGGGGAGAATTTTTCGGGTCCTTTTTCGAGATACAGCGAATGGGTTTCCTCGATGATCCGCAGGCTTCCGACGCCCGAGCCGATGAGGACTCCGGCTTCGAACGGATTTTCCTTGGTCATGTCGATGCCGGAATCCTTGAAGGCTTCCTGAGCGGCCGTGACCGCGTACTGGGAGAACTTTTCCATCCGGCGGGATTCCTTGGGGGGGATGGAATTCTTGGGGTCGTAACCCTTCACTTCGCCGGCGATCTGGGCGTCGAACTGGGCGGGGTCGAAGGACGTGATCCTGCCGACGCCGCTCTTGCCGGCGACGAGAGAGGCCCAGTAGTCGTCCTTGTTGTTACCGACCGGCGTGACGGCGCCGAGGCCGGTCACGACGACGCGGAGATAAGACATGAGAGAGGCGGGTTGCCTGGAGGGAGCTTACTTGGAGCTCTTGGAGGCTTTCTCTTCGACGTAACGGACGGCCTCGCCGACGGAGGTCATCTTTTCGGCGTCTTCATCGGGGATCTCGATGCCGAATTCTTCTTCCAGCGCCATGACCAGCTCCACGGTGTCGAGGGAATCGGCGCCCAGGTCGTCCACGAAGGACGCGGCGTCCGTGACTTCCTCGATCTTGACGCCGAGCTGTTCGGCGATGATTGATTTAACCTTCTGTCCGACTTCGGCCATTGATTCCTCCTTTTACATCACCATGCCGCCATCAACCGTGATGACTTGGCCTGTAATGAAGTTGCTCTCATCCGCCGCCAGGTAAAGCGCCGTCTTGGCGACGTCCGACGGCTTTCCGAATGCGCCGACGGGGATGGTCTTGAGGATCGCGTTCTTTACGTCTTCACCGAGAGTCTGCGTCATTTCGGTGTCGATGAAACCGGGGGCGATCGCGTTCACCAGCACGTTGCGAGAGCCCAATTCTTTGGCCACGGATTTCGTCAAGGCGATGATGCCCGCCTTGCTTGCGGCGTAATTGGCCTGGCCTGCGTTTCCGATGAGCCCGATGACCGAAGACAGATTGATGATTTTTCCGGAACGCTGCTTCATCATCGCCTTCGAAGCGGCCCGCATGCAAAGAAAGGTGCCCTTCAAATTCGTGTCGAGCACCTCGTCCCAATCCGCTTCGCTCATCCGGACGAAGAGTCCGTCCTTCGTCACGCCCGCATTGTTGACGAGTATATCAACGCGACTATATTTGTCAAGAATTTTGTCGAAAAGCTCGCCCACTTTTTGCGCGTCTTTGACGTCGAGCGCGAAACAAAACGGCTCCTCGTGGCCGGAGTCGCGGATGATCTGCGCGACGGGCTCGAGCGACTCGATTTTTCGCGCGGTGAGGACCGTTTTGGCCCCCTCGCGCGCGAAGAGAAGGGCGATTTCCTTGCCGATGCCGCGGCTGGCGCCGGTGATCACGGCGACCTTCCCGTCCAGTCGCTTAACCGAGGACATGGAAGTCCGTGAGCTCGCTCAAGCTGATCACTTCGACGGCCGGATCGATCTTTTTCATGAGTCCCTTCAGCACCTTGCCCGGGGCGAACTCGACGAACGTGCGGATCCCCTGCCGGATCATGAAACGCATCGAGTCCTCCCACAGCGTGCGGTGGTTCATCTGCCAGATCAGGTTCTGCCGGATGTCGGACGGGTCCTCCTCCACTCCGGCCGTGAGATTGGAGACGACCGGGATCGACGGCTTCACGATGGGCACGTCCCGCAGCGTCGCCTCGAGCCGCTGGCAGGCGGGCTCCATGCAGCTGGAGTGGAAACCCCCGCTCACGTCGAGCGGGATGACTTTGCGGGCGCCCGCCGCGCGGAGCTTCTCGATGGCCTGCTCGACGTTCGGGCGGCGCCCGGAGATCACGATCTGTCCCGGGGCATTCAGATTTCCCACCTCGGCGCCGGTCGCGGCGCAGATCTCCTCGACGAGCGGCAGCTCGGCGCCGAGGACCGCCGCCATGAGGCCCGGACGCTCGATCGCCGCCTCGTCCATGAACTGGCCGCGCGCCAGCACGAACCGCATCCCGTCCTCGAACGTGATGGCGCCTGCCGCGCACAGCGCGGTCGCCTCCCCGAGGCTCAGACCCGCCGCGAATTTCGGCACGTAGCGCGCGGCGTTCGGGTGATGCCTGAACACTTCGAGGGCCGCCATGCTCGTCACGAAAATGGCCGGCTGGCTGAAACGCGTCTGGGTCTGCCGTTCGGCCGGCCCCTCGAAACACACGGCGCGCAGGTCGAAGTCGGCCAGCTTCGCCGCGCGGTCGAAAAGCGCGCGGGCGGCCGGATCCGCGTCGTAGAAGTCCTTCCCCATGCCCACGAACTGTGAGCCCTGGCCGGGAAACAGGTAGGCGGTCGAGGTCCCGTTCACCATTCGATCACCATCGCGCCCCAGACGAGCCCCGCGCCGAACGTCGCGAGGACGACCTTGTCGCCTTTTTTGACGCGTCCCCCGGCCACCGCCTCGCAGAGGCCGATCGCGCAGGAGGCCGCCGAGGTGTTGCCGTATTTTTGCAGATTGACGAACACTTTTTCCTTCGGAAAGTCGAGCCGCTCGGCCACCGCGTCGATGATGCGCTGGTTGGCCTGGTGCGGAATGAGGCAGGCCACTTCCTCTTTTTTGACGCCCGCCTTCGCGAGGGCCTCGGTGACCGCGTCG
This sequence comes from Candidatus Eiseniibacteriota bacterium, assembly GCA_035496715.1. Classification (GTDB taxonomy): domain Bacteria; phylum Omnitrophota; class Gorgyraeia; order 2-02-FULL-51-18; family 2-02-FULL-51-18; genus DATJEK01. The sequence continues at coordinate 10,086 of DATJEK010000132.1, forward strand.
CCCATCCCGCGGACGGCGAGCTTGAAAACTTCGGAGCCGCTCATGCGCAGGTAGTGGTCCTTGCGCGCGATCGAGTCGGCCGAGGCCGGCTCCTTCGAACCGCCGCCGCAGATCGTCAGGAGTTCCGCGTAGCGGCCGTCCGAACCCAGGACGCTCGAGAGGATGCCGCCCCGGTCGCAAGGCGCGAGCACGGCGGCCCCGGCGCCGTCGCCGAAAAGCACGCAGGTCGAGCGGTCGGTCCAGTCGATGAACGAAGAAATGAGGTCGGCCCCGAGGACGAGGACCTTTTTGCAGGTGCCGGTGCGGATGAACTGTTCGCCCGTCACGAGCGCGTAAACGAAACCCGCGCAGGCGGCCGCGAGGTCGAACGCCGCGGCGTTCGTGGCGCCGAGTTTTTTCTGGACGAAGCAGGCGGTCGATGGAAGCGGCATGTCGGAGGTCGTCGTCGCCGCGATGATGAGATCGATCTCTTCCGGCCGGACGCGGGCCTGGTCGAGGGCGGCGCGGGCGGCTTCGGCGGACAGATCGCTCACGCCGGTCCCCTTTTCGGCGATCCGCCTCTCGCTGATGCCCGTGCGCGAGCGGATCCAGTCGTCGGAGGTCTCGACCATTTTTTCGAGCTCGGCGTTGGTGAGGACGCGGCTCGGCACGTGGAACCCGACCCCCGCGAAACCGGCGCGAACGGCGGCCGTCACGGCGTGTCGTCGCCGCCGTGGCGCACGGCGTCGAGGATGTGCTGGTTGATCTCGTACTTGACGAATTCACCGGCCACGCGGATGGCGTTCTTGATCGCCCGCGCGTCGGAAGACCCGTGGCTGATGATACAGACGCCGTCGACGCCCAGGAGCGGGGCGCCGCCGTATTCGGAATAGTCGATTTCTTTTCTCAGCGCGTCGAACGCGGGCTTCGCCAGGAGCGCCCCGAGCATGGTCATCGGGTTTCGCTTGAGCTGGGCCTTCAGCAGTTTGCCGATGACGCCCGCGATGGATTCGGAGACCTTGAGCACGACGTTGCCGACGAAACCGTCGCAGACGACGATGTCGACCGTTCCGCCGAAGATGTCGCGGCCCTCGACGTTGCCGATGAAATGCAGGCGGCTCTTGTTGAGGATCTGATGGGCTTCCTTGACGTACTCGGTGCCCTTGGATTCTTCCTCGCCGATGTTGAGGATGCCCACCGACGGGCGGTTCTTCCTTAATATGTAGCGGAAGTAAACGTCACCCATCAGCGCGTACTGGTAGAGGTGGATCGGCTTAGGGTCGATGTTCGCCCCCACGTCGATGAGGAGCGTCGGCGTGCCCAGCGTCGGCAGGAGGATGCCGATGCCCGGGCGCTCAATGCCTTCGAGGAGGCGCAGCTTCAGGGTGGACGCGACGACCGCGGCGCCGGTGTGGCCGGCGGTCACGATCGCGTCGACGACCCCCTCTTTCGCCAGGTCGGCGCAGATCGAGATCGAGGCGTCCTTCTTCTTCCGGATGCCGAGCGTGGCCGACTCGTCCATGCGGATGAAGCTGCCGGCGTGATGGATGGAGATGCTCTTGGGAGCCCCGGGGTGCTTCTCGAGCTCGGCGCGCAGCAGGGTCTGGTCGCCGACGAGCACGATCTTGAAATCCCAAGCGCGCGCGGCCTCGACGCATCCGGCCACGATTTCCTGGGGGGCGCGATCACCCCCCATGCCGTCTACCGCGATTCTCACGCCTTCGGTTTCTTTTCCTTGACCTTGATTTGGAGAACCGCGCGGCCTTTGTAGTGGCCGCAGACCGGGCAGACGCGATGGCGGCGGAGCGGGGTATGGACTTCACGAGAGGCGCACGTCGGGCAGTCCTGGTTCTGGGCCGCCGTCATGAGGTCGTGCGTGCGGCGCTTGCGCGTCCGCGTATTGGAGTGTCGGCGTTTCGGATTAGGCATTGTTTTCCTTTACGGTTATCGGCCGGTCTTGCAGCCGCAGGGGCCGGCGTTCAGATTCGCCCCGCATTGACTGCAGAGGCCGCGGCAATCGGGCCGGCACAGAACACGGATCGGGTGGTCGAGAATGATCTCGTCACGGACGTCCTGGTCGATGTTCACGAAATCCAGGCCCTTGATATCATAATGAAGGGTGAAATCTTTTTCAAATAGATTATTAAACGGCTCGAGGCAGAGCGAGCACGTGAATTCGCGCGCGCCCTCGAGGTGGACGTTCACCGTGAGGTCGTCCTCCTCCTTCCAGGCCTCGGCGTTCAGCGAGAGCGGTTCGGGGAAATGCATCACGCCGATGTCCAGATCCAGGTCCGCCGGCTGGATTTCGGCCTGCAGGACGAGCGCCTTGTTTTTCGGAAAATGGGAGAGGTCTATTTTCATGGCCGCCGGCGTCAGCCGCCGTACTTTTTGCGGACCGCGTCGACGACGTACTTCGGGGCGAACGCCCGGATGTCCCCCTTGAGCACCGCCACTTCCTTCACGTGGCGGCTGGAAATGTAGGAATAGGACTCGTGGGGCATCAGGAAGATCGTCTCGATGTCGGCCGCCAGCTTGCGGTTGGTGAGCGCCATCTGGAACTCGTACTCGAAGTCGGAAAGCATGCGCAGCCCCCGCACCATCGCGGTCGCGCCCCTCCTGCGGGCGTAATCGACGACCAGGCCTTCGAAATCCTCGACGGTGACCCCGCGCATGCCGCGCACGGCCCGCTTGAGGAGCTCGACCCGTTCGGGCACGGAGAAAAGGGGGCTTTTATCGACACTGTGGTGGGCGACGGCCACGATCACCTCGTCGAACACCCCTACCGCGCGACGGATCAGATCGATGTGGCCGAACGTGACGGGATCGAATGTACCCGGGTAGACGCCCCGTCTCAATTTCTTCATAAGCCGATTATAGATAAAGGCTCCCGCCGGTTCAAGCGATTTCCGGGAGCTGTGTTATAATCGCCCCATGAAAGCGCGCCGTAAACCGATTCAATACATCCTCGCCTGCGGTTTGGCCGCCACCCTCGTCGTCGCTTACCTGCGCTTCGGACTCCTGCCCGGCGATTTCCGGCGATACGCGATCCAGGAGATCGAGGGCGTCACCGGACGGCGCGTCTTTTTCGAGAAAACGGTCTTCATCCCCTTTCAGGGCATCATTTTTTACGGGGTGCGCGTCGCCGATCGCTCGGGGCGTCCGCTTTTCTCGGCCCGGAGCCTGTCCGTCAACGCCCGCCTCATCCCCTTTCTCACCGAGAAGAAGATCGTCATCCCGCGCGTCACGCTGGACACGCCGGTCTTCGACGTGGCGCTGAAAAATCCGCCTCCGCCCCGCGCGCCCGCGCCGCCGAAGACGAAAATTTCCGGACAGATCGAGGTGCCGGTCCTTCCCGCCGAAGGCCAGAAAAAAATCGACCTGGAGACGATCGAGGAGGGTCCGAACGCGTTCGTGCCGGAAAACGTCTACCTCACCGAAGTCGAGATCCTCGACGGCACGGTCCGGCTGCACCGGACGCCGGACGCGCCCGTGTTCGACGAACTGCACTCGATCGACCTGCGCGTGCGCTTCGCGAAGCCCCCGGTGCTCGAATTTTCCGGATCGGTCAAGGCGGGCGCCCCCGGCTCCACGTACGCGCACCTGTCGGTCGACGGCACCTGGAATCTGGACGGGGAAAGCTATGACTTCCTCGTGCGGTCCAAGATCTCGCGGATCCCCGACTGGCTATTGGAATACCAGAAGAAACATTTTCTGATCCTGCGCCGCGGCGAGCTCTCGATGACCACTCGGCTGAAATCGAAAGACGCGCGGAGCGCCTGGTTTCACTCCGAAGCCGGCTTGAAGAAGGCGGAGATCGCGATCAAGGAGGCCGTCTATTCGGGCGAGATGTCGCTCGAGGTCACCGGCGCGTTCGACCTGGCGTCCGACCGGTTCACCGCCTACAAAGGGAACCTGGATTTCGTGGACGTCGACGCCGTCAACGTCTCGCGCAAGATCAAGTCCCTGAGCGGGATGAGCGGGCGGATTCTTTTCGAGCCGGACCTCCTCGAGATGCCGGCGATGCGCGGGCAGTACGAAAAGCTCGTCTTCGAGGCGTCGGGGTCGATCCGTTCTTTTCACGATCCGGCCGTCGACGCGGACGTGAGGACGCAGTCGGATCTGGCGAGCGTCCTGTCGCTCCTCTCGGAAGAGGAAAAACGTTCTCTGCGGGGATTCGAGATCACGGGCCGTTGCGAGGCGGTGACCCATCTGTCCGGGCCGCTCAAGGACCCCTCCGCGATCGCCTCCCGGTACCGGCTCCTCGTGAGCGAAGGACGCGTGCGAAGCGCCGAGCGCGGGATCGACGCGACCGGAGTCGCGGCCGAAATTCTCGCGGATGCCGAAGGCCTCGACGTCCGTTCGGCGCGGTTTCAGCTGGGCGAAAAAAAATACGAGCTCGACGCCTTCCTGCCGCGCAAGACCCAGCGGCCCGGGCGCTTTCGTCTCACCGCTTCCGCCATGACCGTCTCGGCCGATTACGCGCTCGACGGTGACTCCGCGCGCGTGAACAACGCCCGCCTGGAAATGCCGGGCGTGGCGGCCTCGTTTCAAGGCAGGCTGGACGGATTGGCCGATCCCCGCCTCGACGTCCGCGGAACGGCGGAGATCGACCTGTCCCGGGCGGGTTCCCTGCTCCTGGCCCGGGCCCCCGCGCTGAAAGACGCCGGTCTCGAAGGGCGTGTCCGAGGGCCGTTCATCCTGAAGGGACCCGCCAAAAACCCGCTCGCCTGGGACCTCCAGCTGGACGGATCGTCGCCCGTCGTCTTCGTCCGGAACCGGATCCGCCTCGACAACTTCGAGGTCCAGGTCCGGCTGAACCGCGGCGCGCTGAACCTCCCCTATCTCCACGCCACTCCCTACGGCGGCACGGCCGGAGCGAGCGTCTTCATGGACCTGACCCGCCCCGAGCCGGTCTTCAACGCGAAAGTTTTCGCCAACCAGATCCAGCTGGCGGGAGTCGCGCGCGACCTCGAGCTGAAGGATCCTCAGTTCTCGGGCACGACGATTTTCGACCTCGACCTGAGGGGCATCGTCACGAGGCCGGAGAGTTGGACGGGCGCGGGGACGATCGACGTCCGCCAGGGCCATCTCTGGCAGACCGATCTCTTCAAAAAAATGGGCGAGCTCCCGTTCGTCAAAGTTTCAGGGCTGGACCTGGTGACGTTCACGGCGCTCAACGGCGCGTTCCGGGTGGGAGACCGGCGGGTTTGGACGGAAAACCTGCAGCTTTTCAGCGAGACCGTCGTCCTCGCCTTCTCCGGGTCCGTCGGATTCGACCAGACGCTGGACCTGGGGATGGACATCTCGTATTCAAAGGGGATCTTCGAGGGGGCGATGGACACGGGCGGGATCGTGCCGTTCGTGATCGAGCAGGCCAGCGCGATGATTTCGCACTATCACGTCGGCGGGACGATCGCGAAACCGAAAAACGAGCGGCTGCTGGTTCCGCCGGCGAAGTCGGTCGGAAAAAAATTCGCCGGGGCCGTTCAGGGCCTGGTGCAGTAGCCTCCGGCCCGATAGCGGACGAGCGCCTTTTTCGCGGCGGCGAGCGCGCGGCCGCGGTGGCTCACGCGGTTCTTCGCCGCGGGCGAAAGCTCGGCGAACGTTTTGGAAAGTCCCGCGGGGACGAAAACGGGATCGTATCCGAAGCCGTTTTTTCCCCGCATCGAGTCCGTGATGCGGCCCGGGCACTCCCCCCTCACGGCGCCGACGTATTTCTTCCCGTCGTAAATAGCCACGACCGAAACGAACGTCGCGCGCCGCGACGCCCCCTTTTTTCCTTTCAGAAGTCTCAGGACTTTCCGGCAATTGTCGGCGTAGTCGCAACGCGGCCCCGCGAACCGGGCCGAGAACACGCCCGGCCGCCCGTTCAGAGCCGGGACCATGAGTCCCGAATCGTCGGAGATCGCGAGGCGTCCGGTGTGGCGCGCGAACGCGCGCGCCTTCAGCTTCGCGTTGGCGAGAAAAGTCCTGCCCGTCTCCTCCGGGTCGGGGTGGCCGGGAAAATCCCCGATGGGGCGCACGCGGAAACCGCAGCCCTTGAGCATGCGGGCGATCTCGCGGAGCTTGTCGGGATTGTTGGAGCCGACGACGAGGTCTTTGGAGGGGGCCGCCACGGGAGGATCCTGGGGGCGCTGTTTTATTCGGTGAGTCCGCGGCTGCGCGCGAATCGGCGCAGCGCCTCGATCGACTGCTCGCTCAGGACGTTCTCGAAACCGCCGTTGCCGACGGTCCCCTTCTTGGCGAGTTCCTCGAAATAGTCTTTTCCGGCTTCGCGCGCGGCCTGGATCTCTCCGCGGAGAAACTGCTCTTCCGCGGCCGCGGCCTGCCCGGTCTGGACGCGGGTCGCCGTCTGCATGACCCGCTGGGCGGCTTCCTGCGCCATCAGCGTGCCCTGGCGCGAAGCCGTCGCCCGCTGGAGTTCCACGATCGCGTCATGCGCGGCCGAGCGTCCCGCCACCTCGTGACCGACCGGCGTGCCGACGGCCTCCTGGATCTGCCGCTCGGGCACGCCCGCGCGGCGGGCCTCGGCGGCCGCCTCGGTGAGCTGGGTCTGCAGATTGCCGGCTTGGATTTTGGAATTGATGCTCGTCGCCTGCCGCGGCGTCAGCTCGGTCCCCGACTCGACGGCGGCTCGGCCTTCGGCCTCGGCGGCGCGCTGGGCCGCGAGCGCGTTCTCCCGGATCGCCGCCTCGCGGGCCATGTTCTGCGCGCGGAGCGCGGCTTCCTCGGCGGGAGGAAGGTGCCCCGGCGGCGGCGGTGATACGGGTTCGGGCGCGGAGACGCGCGGCGCGGGGGCGGGCGGCGCCGGAGGGCGCTCGATGTTCGTCACTGCGTTTTCGGCCTCGGCGCGGGCAATTTGGCTCGGCGTCCGGCTCGCGGCTTCGCCCGCGGCCTCGCCGACGGCCGCCGGCGGACGAACGACGGGCGGCGCAGGAGCGGGTGCCGTCGCGCGGGGGGCCGGAACGGCGCGGCCGCCCTGCGCCCCGGCCTCGGCTCCGGCCACGGCGGCCTCGGTGCCGAACACGCGCGCGGCGCCCCGCGACACCGTTCCGCCGACCGCCAGAGTGGCCACGTCGGCCGCGACTCCGGTGGTCACGACGGCGCCGTCATAAAGAATCGCCTCGGCGTTGTGTCCTCGGGCCATGACGTGCTGCGCCAGGTACTGCTCGGCGGCGCGCCGCTGCTCGGGCGTAAGGTCGCGGCGGCGGAGATAATTCTGCGCGGCCTCCACCTTGCTGTTGTTGACGATGCCCTGCTCGCGCTGGTTGAACATGTCCCCGCGCATCTCGCTCGTCATGCGTCCGGCGAACGTGTAATCGCGCCAACCCCTCGTGGCGGCGTCGCTCATCCGCTCGTTGTCGGCGCGCTCGGCGGTGGCTTCGTCGGAGCGGAGGCCGTAATTCCGCGCGTTCGAATCCAGGTTGTTGATGACTTGCTGGCGGACCGTGTCGTTGCGGTCGATTTCGGCCTGCTCTTCGGGGGTCAGCGTGGAGAGCTCGAGAAAGCGGGCTTCCCTGCGCTCCCGCTCGGCGAATTCCTCCTCGGTGAGATTCGTGCGTCCCTCCGCCCTCAGTTTCTCGTCTAGAGAATGTTCGTACCGTTGCAGCTCTTCCTCGGCGTTGTGCCGGCGGGTTTCGAGGCCAGCGCGGTCCGCCGCGGCGGCGCGTTCCTGGCGGGCGGATTCCTCGGCGCGGACGCGCGCGTCGTCCATGCGCCGCTGGAGATCCGCGGACGCGGCGGCGTCGCGCCGCGGCTGAGTCATGTCGTCCTGATGCTGGCGGTTGCGCGCGGCGAGCGCGGCGGCCTCTTCGGGCGAATCCGCGCCGAGGGCGGCGCCCATGCCCGCGGCGGCGTCGCGCTCCCAGTCCGCGGGGTTGGCTTCCACACGGCCCTCTCTGCCGGCCTGCTCGACATTGCGGCCGGCCTGAGTCGGCGTGAGCGGACGTTCCGCGGCCGCGGCCCTGTCGCTCTCTTCGATCTCGTCAAGGACGCTCTCGCGCGGAGCCGCGGGCGGCGGCGCGTCCGCGCCCAACGGACCGTCCGGGACGGGATTCGGACGGGGCTGCGGGGCGGCCGTTCCGTCGGCGGGAGCGGCCGGGCCGGATTCGGCCGGCCGGACAACAGGCTGGGATGACTGCGAGCTCGATGTGTCGGGAGCGCTCGCCGTACGCTCGGCGCGGGAATCGGAGTTCCGCGTCGCGGAGGCCCCTTCGCCGGCGGACGCGGGCCCATGGCTCGCCGCGCCGGCATCACCCGAGGGCTTGTCCGACGCCGGACCCCGGCCCGGCACCCGCTGTCCTCCGGGCATCACGGTTTCTTCGGAAATCACCTTCCCGCTCGCGTCGGTCTTGGTGACGGTCCGCGACCCGTCCTCGTTTCCCTGCGAAGTCGTCGTGATGCCGGTCTCGGGGTCGGTGGAGCTCGCCGAGGGCAGTTCGCGCGCGCGGGCGGCCGGCCGCGCGGCCGGCGGCGCGGGCTCTTCTGCGGGCGCGGGCTTTTCCTGGCCCGAGAGCGGATCGACGGAAACGAGGTTCCCGTCCTGATCGTACTGCCGGACTTCCCACGTGCCGTCGGGCAGTTTCTCCAGATCGACGGTGCCGCCGGGTTCCGTGGGCTTGAATTTTTCCGCGTCGGCGGCCGGCACGGGCACCTCGGACGTGACATTGCCGTTGACGTCTTTCTCGACGAATTTCATGGATCCGTCGGGCATGCGCACCAGACCGCGCGAATCGCCGACGAGCGGGTCGACGGTCGTATAGACCGCGTCGGCGCCCGGATAGAATGGCGCGGGCGGCGCGGGTGAAGCGGGAGCGGGCGGCGGAGCCGGTTCGGAGCTGACCGGCGCGGAGGACGAAGAGGTATCGGAAGAGGATGAGTCGCCGGAGCCCCCGGAGCCGATCTGGTCTCCGACGTCCTCCATGACGCCGGACAATCCTCCCCTGGCGAACGCGGGCTGAGCCGCGAAGAGAATCGTCAGCAGAAAGAGAGCGTTGAGCGGGCTTTTATTCAAACGCATTATCCTCGTGCCAAATGTGCGCGACTATATTATCATAATTTCCGTCATGAGCGTCAAAATCCGTCGCGTCCCGCTTTTTCTTCTCGCCCTCCTGGCGGCCCTGCCCGCGCAGGCCGCCCCGCTCCGCGAAGGAGTTCAGAAAACCCTGTATCCCGACGGCAAGGTCAAGGACGAGCTGAGTTACAAAGCCGGAAAGCTGAACGGCATCTCGAAGAGTTACTTCCAGAACGGGACGCTCAAGAGCGAATCCAACTATGCCGACGGAAAGATGACGGGCACCGCGAAGACGTATCACCCCAACGGCCGGCTGAATTCCGAAGGATCTTTCAAGGACGGCAAGCGCCACGGCCCGCGGAAAACCTACGACGAAAACGGCGGGCTGATCGCCGACGAGAATTACCGGATGGGGCTCAAGGACGGCACGCAGCTTCTTTACAATCCCAAGACCGGCATCCCCTACACCGAGATCCAGTACAAGAACGACGTGAAGAACGGACACGAGCGCTTTTTCACTTCGAAGGGCCTCCTTCTCTGGGAGACGAACTACGTCAACGGCAAGAAGGAAGGCCAGAGCCGCACGTTCAGCATCGCGAACGGCTGGCCCTCGCGGATCGAAAACTACAAGAACGACCAGTTGGACGGCCAGGTGGTCGTGTTCGACGATTTCGCGCCGGTGCCGGAAAAAGTCCTTCGGATCGAGCGTTACAAAGACGGTCGGCAGATCGGATAAACCGCCGCCGGAAAAAGAAAAACCCCCGCGCCGGATTCACCGGCGCGGGGGTTTTTTGCCTTGGGAGATTACTTCGCGTGCTTGTTTCCGGGAGCGAAGTTGGTCTTGCAGGTGCCCTTCGTGCCGGACTGGCCGGCGTCCGCGAAAGCGGCCGACTGGCTGACGATCAACGCTGCGAAGACCACCAAAACAAACGCGAGTTTCCTCATGAGGCTCTCCTGTATGTTAAAATGCCGGCCCGGCCGGTTGAATTAAAGTAGCATGTCCGGAGCACCGGATCAATAGCTAACGCTCAGGACTCCTTGGAGTTAGGAGCCAAAGATAGGCTCCCTGCCAGACGGCGATCATGATCGGCAGCCAGGGGATGTCCGGCCCGATGTTGAATTCCTCGTTCGCGTAACCCAGGACGGTCACCAGGTAGAAAAAGAACGTCAAAACGAACCCGGTCCGCAGGGAGCGATCCGCGCTTTTTTCGAAAATGAACGTGTGGGCCAGCGGCAGGAGAAACGAGCCCGCGACGATCGCGGCCGGAAACGGGCCGATGAAATACTCGAAGAGTTTCGAGTCCGATCCCCATTTCAGTCCCGAGACGTAATAAACGAACGCGTAGATCAGCGTCGACGCGGCGACGAACACCGCGGAACGCAGCGGCTCGCGCCCGGTCCTCTTCCACGCCCACAGCAGAACCACGGCGCCGAAGACCGGCCCCACGCCCCAGTAGCCGTCCGCGAGCTCGTTGCTCGCCCAGACCCCCAAACCGTAAACGACCAGCCTGAACATCGTCCAGATCACGCGCACCCCCTTGTCACGCGCCCGCCCGCGAGGCCGGGACGCGAGTTTTTTTCGCCGCGACGCTCCGGTGCGCCGTGACGGCCACCGACACCGCCTTTTGGATCAGCGGGCGGTAAAGCCAGCACATGAAAGAGAGGGCGGCCAGACCGGCGAGGAACTGGATCGCCGTCCACAGGCCGAACCGCCCGCGGACCAGCCTCGCGCCCGAAAGGATGAGGAGGATGGCGCCGGCCGGAAAAATGAGGAGGAGCTCCGGGCGCCCCTTCGGCATCGCCAGGTCCACGAAGATCAGGCCGAGGCTCGCGGACAGGAACAGCATGCCGACCGGCAGGATCAAAAGACCCAGCAGAAACGCGAGAATCGCCATCCGGCGTTACCAGCGGTCGTCGCGGCGGAGTTCGCGGAACTCTTTGGCCTGCTCGGTGTCCCAGTTGTCGATCCTCGGGCCCTTGTGGCGGGAATCGTGACGGCCCCGGCCGCGCGATTCGCCGCGCGAGTGGCGTCCGCCCGGTTTGTCGGCCGGTTTGACGCTTTGAGAGGGACGGCTTTCGTGGCTTGCCGCGGCCTGATGAGGCGGGGCCTGCGCTTCGCGGGGCGGGCGGGCCGGAGACTCCTGGCCGCCCTGTCCCTGCCGGTCCTGTCCCTGCTGGGAATTTCCTCCGCGTCCGCGGCGGCCCCGGCCTCCGCGACGACGGCGGCGGCGCTGGCCCTCCTGGAGAGGAGCGCCTGCGGCCTGCGGCGCCGGCTGACCTTCCTGCGGCGCCGGCGTTTCGACGGTCGTTTCTTCATGCGCGGCTTCGCGAAGCTCGCTCGGGCGGCCTCCGCCCTGGCGTCCGCGGTCGCGGCCGTCGTGCGGACGTCCGCCGTGCGGACGGCCTCCCCCGCGGCCTCCCCGCTGACGGCCGCCGCCCTGACGCGGCTGGCTCGAGGAGCCCTGCGTGAACGTCTCGCCCGGCAGATCCGGATGCGTGCAGACCTTGAGGGTGTTTTTCAGGAGGCGCTCGATCGCCCGCACGTCGGCTCCCTGGTCGGGCGCGGCGAACGTGATCGCGTGCCCTTCGCGTCCCGCCCGGCCGGTGCGGCCGATGCGGTGCACGTAACTTTCGGGGACGTCCGGAAGATCGTAATTCACCACGAGCTCGATGCCGGTCACGTCGATGCCGCGCGCCGCGATGTCGGTGGCGACGAGCACGCGGTATTTCCCGGACTTGAAGCCTTCGAGCGCCTCGCGGCGCTGGCCGAGAGAGCGGTTGGCGTGGATCTCCGCCGCGGAATGACCCGCGTCCCTGAGCGCCTTCGTGAGACGCTTGGCGTTGGCCTTCGTCCGCGCGAAAACCAGGACGCTCCCCTCGAACTCGACGAGGATTTTAAGGAGAAGCGCGCGCTTCTGCTCCTGCCGGACGACGAAAAGCTCCTGCACGATCTGGTCGGGCGGGACACCGGGCGGGTCGACCTCGACGCGGTCGTACTCCCTCATGTACTCGTGCGCGATCTTGAGGATCTCGTCGGGCATCGTCGCCGAGAAAAGGAGCGTCTGACGGTCGTTCTTGAGATAGCGGCGGATCTTTTCGATCTGCGGCGCGAAACCCATGTCCAGCATGCGGTCGGCCTCGTCGAGGACGACCATCTTCATGTCGTCGAGAGTGACGGTGTGCTTTTCGAGGTGGTCGATGAGCCTTCCGGGCGTGGCGATGAGCACGCGCGTCGTCGGCTTCTTGACGACCTGGATCTGCGTCGACATGCTCATGCCGCCGATCAGGATCACCGTGTGGATGCCGAACGGATGCCCGAGCTTGCGCAGGGTCTCGTCGACCTGGATCGCGAGCTCTCGCGTCGGCACCAGGATGAGGGCGCGGCCGGGCGTCTTCGACAGGAGCTGGACCATCGGGATGCCGAAGGACAGCGTCTTGCCGCTTCCGGTCTGCGCGAGCCCGAGCACGTCCTTCCCGGAAACGGCGATGGGGATCGCCTTCGCCTGGATCGGCATCGGCGTCACGAAATTCATCTTGTCGATGGCCCCGAGCAGCTCCGGCGCGATGCCCAGCTCGTGGAAGGTCAGACTGGCGGATTCTTCGTTCAAAGCGAACTCCTTAGGTTGAAATCATGCTTTTGCGGCCGACGCCCGTCCCTTTGAGGAAGACGAGCCGGCCGCCGAGGTCCGCCTGCTGGACCGCGATTAAAAGTAGGAGCGCGCAGGCGGCCAAAAACACGCCGCGCGCTTTCGCAGGCAGGGCCGCCTTCGCGGCCATCGTCCAGGCCGAGAGGGCGGCGCCCAAAATCAAAATGACGAACCCGAGCTTCTCGTGAAGCTCGACGATCTCCCCGGCCTCGGCGTCCAGTTGCGCCAGGTGCTCGGCCCGAAGGCCCGTCCAGATCGCGGGGACGCAAGTCAGCGTGCCGGCGTACAGCGTCCATCGCGCGGCCTCGGCGAGACCCTGCTTCTTCGTCGCCGCGCCGAGGAAATAGAATAACGCGGAAACGCACATCAACGCGACGGGAAAATGAACGAACACGGGATGGATGCTGATCATCTCCGTCAGGCCTTTCAAACCGAGCAAAGACATTCGACCCCTCCGTTAAAGGTAAGCTCCGGCCGCCTGAAGCGGCTCGAGATCGTCTGCCCTCGTGACCCAGACGGCGAGACCGAGCGACTCCGCCCGCACCCCGCCGTCGCTCAAGCTGAGCGCGGCTTCAAAGCCGCCGTCCCGGGCGGCCAGATCGGATTCCCGGAAATCGAGGACGGTAAAATCGTGAACGAGCCGCCGTCCCGCGTTTTCGCCCGCCTTCACGTCCGTCGCGAGGCCGAAACCCAGGAGCGCCGCGTGGACGCGATACGGCCCCGTCTCCCCGGACGGCTCGAACCGGACGAGAAACTCTCCGCCGGCCCTCTCCGCGGTCAGGATCCCGGCGTTTCCGCCCGGAAGACGGTCGAGCGGACGGTCGCGGCGCTCCCGCCCGTTCAACACGAAACCCGGAGTGTACACCCCGTCCGCGCCCCAGGAGGACGCGTATCGGTACTGGCGGTCGGTGTAGGCTTTCCGGGAATACGGGTCCTTCCAGCCGAGACGATCCCAATAGTCTACGTGAAATACGGCCGGAACGAAAGTTTTCCAGAGTCCTCCGTTTTTCCGCAAACCGCCGACCCACTCCTCGGCCGGAGGGCAGCTCGAGCATCCTTCCGAGCTGAAGACCTCGAGGAGCGACACCCGTTCCGGTCCGCCGCGGACGATTTCCGAAGCGCGGGCGGAGCCGGACGCGAGAAAAAAGCCGATGAGACACAAAAGCGCGGTCAGCCCATAATAAAAAGCCGGACGATAACGCCACCGTCTCTCCTCAGCCGTCGGAGGCTCGGGCCATTTCACGAAAAGAAGATAGGACGCGCCGACCGCCACCGTGAAGAGCCCGAAATCGGTGCGGAAAAGGACGAGCGCGAGCGCGTGAAACGCCAGGCCCGCCCAGATTGCCGCGCGGTTCAGCCGCCTGACGAGAAAACCGGCGAAGAGCCCGAACTCCAGGGCGATCGTCCCCCAGCACAGGAGCCTCGCCGCCCAGATCCACCGACCCTCCGCCGCGCCCGGCAAATACGGAAAAAAGGAAACGATCTTGTAGTGGAAGAACCGGCCGGACAGCCAGTCGGCGTTCATCAGCTTGTTGAGCGCGGCGCCGAAATAGATCACCGACACCTGCAGGCGCAGCGCCAGGCTTCCAAGCCCCGGCTCCCAGAGACCCGCCAGCAGAAAAAGACAGGCGGCGAAAATGCGGTTGTTTCCGTAAAACGTCCGGGAGGCGAGAGAGGCGAGAAAAATGACGCCGGCGAGAACGAGACAGCCGGCCCGCGGCCGGCGCGTGAAGAAAAGGAGGCCGGCGCCCCCCAGGAACGCGGCGGTGAGCCCGTAGCGGAAAACGCCCGGCGGCAGGACTTCACGCAGACGGTCGAGCGGCAGCCAGAACGGCAGGAAAATATCGGGAAACCATCCGGCCATCCCCTTCAGGACGCAGGCGAACGCCACGAGACGGGCCGTCAAAAGAACGTTCGGGGGGAGCTCGGTGCCCTCGAGGCGAAGGGGGTTCACGGGCACCGCCAGTCGCGCTTCTCGACGCCGTTGGTTTTATAATGAAGGACGACGCGCGCGTCGTCCGCCCGGCCGTAGGTCTCCTCGTACTGGCGCACGAGATCTTTCACGTGCTGGATGGAACGGTGATCGGTCCCCCGGGGCGGGATGCCGTATCGGCGGCGCACTTCCTCGTCGGGAAGGCGGCGGCCCGCGGCGACGACTTCGAGCGCGTATTCGTTCTTCGAGTCGAACGGCGCCCAGCAGAAATAGCGCGCTTCGGTGAATCGCGCCCGGACCATCAGGCCGACTTGAAAAAGGAGAAAAGCCGCCGCCAGGCCGGCGCGCAAACGACTGGCGGCCGCGCTCACCCGGCTTTTATCTCTTCCCCATCTGCGCGAAAAAAGCCTCCGCGCCCTTACGGACGTCGTCCTTGGACAGCTCGCGCGTGCGCGTCGCGATCATCCACGAGTAGCCGAACGGATCCTCAACATGCCCCGCGCGGTCCCCCCAGAACATGTCCGCCACCGGCATCGTCGTCTTGCAGCCGGCCGCGACGGCCTGCTTGAACGCGGCGTCCGCGTCCTGGACGTAGAGGTAAAGGCTGATCGGCGAGCCGCCGAGCGTCTCCGCGCTCTTGCAGCTCATCCCGGGGGCCTCGTCGCCCATCATCAGGATCGAGTCGCCGATCTGGATCGCGGCGTGCATGATCCCCTTCCCGGTCGGACTCTGGAACACGTCCAGCACCCGGGCGTTGAACGCCTTCTTGTAGAAATCGATCGCCTTCTGCGAGTCTTTGAACGTGAAACTCGGCGTCAGCGCGTGATACCCTTCCGGAATGGCTTTGGGCATGACCTTCTCCTTTGGATTGAAGTTACGTTTTCTTCGCCGCGGCGCGATCGTCCCCGAACGAGCCGATCAGCTCCAGAATGGGGTCCATCGGCACCACGATCGTGTAACCGGAGTTCTCGATGTTCACGTTCGTGTATTGGCGGTTCAGGTTGAGCCAGGTTTCCTCGACCGGGACGAATTCCGAGACGATCCCGACGACCCAGAAGCGGTCGGGCTCGGCCCCGCCGTGCTCGACGTACACGACCGGCCCCCCGCTGTTCCCGTAGTAGCTCGGGCAGTCCAAAACGAGGCTGCCGAGCTTGTCGTTCTTGCCGGCCAGGATCCCTTTGCGCAAGAGCGGCCGCTCGTGGTCGACCTGCGGGACGTTCTTGATGCCGATCGAGGCCGGATACCCGAAAATGAAGACGTCCTCGCCGATTTCCACGTCTTCGTACTTGCGAATCGCGCGCTTCAGGTCCACCCCGACGAAGGCGGCGTTTTCGTCGCCGCTCTGGCTGACGGGCCGCACGCCGTCCCCGAGCCGGAACGTGAGCCGCTCCTTCTCGCCTTCCAGAGTGCCCAGGCGGGCCACGCAGGCGTCCTTGGACGCGTGCGGCTTGAGCGTCCCGGCGGCGAACAACTTCTCGAGGTCCAGCTCCAGCCGGACCTGCCCCGAAAAACCCCGGGCCCTCGTGTAGGCGACGAGCTCGGCTTTTTTCGCGAGGGGCTTGCCCGCTTCGTCGAACAGGAAATGCTTCGCGGTCACCAGATAGATCGACTTGCCGTCGTCGGCGATGAAACCGCTCGCGGCCGCGTTCTCGCGCAGGACCAGGACCGGATACTTCAGGTCGTCCTGCGGCAGGGACCGGACCGCCGCGCCGGCGTTCGAGGCGAGGAAAAACGGCGTGAGAAAAAGGAGGATTCGCGCGCTACGCATCACGGCTAGTATACGCAACGCCGCCGGCCGGGACAACGAAACTTTCTCGCGGTCAGGCTCTCCGGGTCGTTCCCGCCCATTCGAGCCGCGAGAATTCCTCCTCGAGGCGCACCCAGAGATTCCGCAGATTTTTCGGCAGATACTCGCAGATCTCCTCGAGCTCGCCGTCCGAAACGTGCCGGCTCAGCACCTTGAGGACCGCGGCGAAAGGTCGCAGCGGCTCGGCCGCGGGGGCGTCCGCCCCCAGCCGCCGGCGGATCTCCGCCAAAAAATCGTCCTCGCCGCGTCTCAGCGGCTTTTCCCTCAGCCGGTAACCTTCGTAATACACGCCGGCGATCAGCGCGGGGAGCTCGCCGCCCAGATGGACAACCTCCGAGGCGGGCAGGCGGTCCCGGAGCGTGTGCAGAACGGCTCGCAGGACCCGGCAAGCCTCGTCCGGGTTTTCGGTGTCCAGCTCGCTCCCGATCTCGCTCATCCAGCCGTTGGCCGTCTGCAGCGCGCGGTCGAATTCGTCGCACGAGGCGTCCTGATGGGTCATGGCGGGTCCTTTCTTTTTTTGGGCATGGGATTCGCGTCCTCTTCAGAGTATTCCCGGAAAGGTTAAGTCGGGATTAAATTAAGATTAAGGAATCTTAATGGACCGCCTGGATTTCCGCGGGAAAAAGGAGCCCGACGATCCGCTCCACGCAGCTCCCCGCGTCCGACTCGCTCGTGTCGATCGAAAGCTCGGGGTCCAGCGGCTCTTCGTAGGGATCCGACACGCCGGTAAAATTCCGGATCCTTCCCTGGCGGGCCAGCCGGTACATCCCCTTCACGTCCCGTTCTTCGCAGACCCGGACGGGACAGCGCAGATAGATCTCCGCGAACGGCGGCCCGATCGCCCGCCTCGCCTTTTCCCGGGCGCTCCGGTACGGAGAAACGAGCGAGACGAGAACCACGTTTCCCCTCGCCGCCGAAGAACGCGCCAGGGCCGCGGCGCGGCGGATGTGGATCATTCGGTCTTCCCTGGAAAACCCCAGGTCGGAGGACAGCTCGCGCCGGAGCGCGTCCCCGTCCAGATGCACGACCGGCAGACCCATCGCCTCGAGCCGCTCTTTCAGGAGCCGCGCCAGGGTCGTTTTCCCCGAACACGGAAGGCCGGTGAACCAGCAGACCAGCCCCTTCTCGCGGGGCCGGATCATCGGACCGCTCCCGCCGGGTCCAGCCGGCACTCCGGAGCGCGGCTCAGCGCCGCGTGATTGGCGAGAAGCTCGGCGGGGCTCTTCGTGTTCTGCCGGCGCAGACCGCTCGTCACCGCGCAGCGCGGCACGCCGAGAAACGGAAACAGCTTTTCGTCGAAAGTCCTCTGAGGGTCCGCGGCCAGCTCCTCATACGTCAGGAGCACGGATCGCTCCCGGACCGCCTCGTCGTCGAGGAGGGAGCGGTAGAACGCGCTCGTCGCCGCGTGAAAGGCGGCCAGCTCGGCGGGCTCGATCGAGACGGCTTCCGGCACGCGGAATTCCCGCCTCCACAGCCAGTCCCCGGTGAGCTCGGCGATCCTCAAGGAAAGCAGCTGGTCGAGGACGGACCGGCGGTACAGCACGAGGAAACCCGCCTCCGGAAAAATCCGGCGCAGGTCCGAGGGTTTGAGGCCGTGCGCCGCGAGCTGGGTCTCCACGAATTTGGCGCCGCAAACCTCGTGAGGGCAGTCGTGGATGGAAAACGCGACGTGGCGCAGCACCGCTCGCTTGGAGATGAACCGGTCCCGGACGCCGTACCACATGCCGGGATGAAGGATCTCGGGCGCGAAAGAGACGCCCGGCACGGAGTTCAGATAGCTGAGCAGCAGATTGCTCCCCGTCCGCCGCGCCGCCAGGACGAAAAACGGCCTCTTCCTGCGCCGGCGGGCGTGATAGTTCAGGAAGATCCTGCCCCGGTGGAGGGCCCTTCTCCTGAAAAGCTTCGTTTTGTTCTTGATGAACTGCGCGCCCGACAAAGCGGACGATGGCAATGGCATGGCGATACCCTGGAAAACGGATGACGACGCGCGGAGCGTCCGCGCACGGAAGGCCTAGAGGGTCGGGACGGGCGGTGCGCGGAGAGCGCGCGAAAGATCGGTGGGGCGGGTGAATGACGTTTGCCGCGGGCAAACGACGCGGCGGACCACCGCGAGCGGAACGGGCGAGGCCTGCAGGCCGCAGAGCAAGACCGGCTTCACTTTGGAGTGGACGGGCCTGCGGCCGGTTTTCGTTTCGGAGACCGCCGAGTCCAGCCGGTGCCGGGACGATTCGGCGGTAGCCGACACGGCCGTGCTCGAAAAAGAAATGGACGAATGGACGCAGGCCGATGCGGATACGACTCCGAACCGGAGATAGGTGAAAACCGAAAGGACCAGGAGCGGGAGAGCCGCCTTTTTCCTCATCGATTGATTCTAACCGACCTCGCGCCGGTTCTCAACTTTTTCCTGCTTCTCAATGAGAAAACTTGGCGGGATACTGGACGGGAACGTTGGAGCTGTCCCCGCTGTTGGTCCGGACGGTCTCGCAGCCCGACAGGAGGAACAGGATGGACAGCAGGATGAGCTCGAGCAGGGCCGCGCCTTTGGGACGCCGGATGTTCATGGCCCCCATCTTAGCACGCTCCCCCTCCGCAAACGACAAAACCCCCGCCGCTCGAACCGCTGGAGAAAACCGCCGGATTGGGTTATAATAAAGCCGTTCCTCGATCGTCCTTCCTTTTCGTCCACCGTCCCTAAAGCACGCTCAAAAAGGAGTCCCATGAACCGATCCTTTCTGATCTTATTGGCGATCCAAACGGCGGCATTGGCCGGGTGCGCCACCACGCCCAGGCGCACCGAGACGACTTACTACCGGGACGCTCCCTCTTCCCAGCCGGTCTACGTCCAGTCGCCGTCGCAACCCACGGCTCAGCAGGAACAGAACAAGAAAATCATCAAGCAGGCCGTCCTGGGCGCCGCCACGGGCGCCATCGCCTCGGAGGCTTCGGGCGGCAAGGCCGGAAAGGGCGCGCTGATCGGCGCGGGGACCAACGTCTTGGGGAGCGCGCTTTTCGACATCCTCACGACGCCCCAGACGCAGAATCAGCAGGTCACCCAAAACCCGCAGTACGCGCCGTACGTGACCCAGTGGAACCAGGAAAATCAGGCCAAGAAGAAAATCATCCGCAAATTCGATTCCAACGGCAACGTCGTCTCGGAAGAAGAGGTCTACCAGTGAGCCGGAGGGTCGTTCCAGGAAAAAAGGGAGAAATGAAAATGAATCCATCGCGTCTTTTGCTTCCGGTCGCCGCGCTGACCTTCGGCCTCGCCCTCTCCGCGTTCGCGGACGAAGTTCAGGGAGTGGTCGACTCCGTCGATTCCTCGGCAAATGCCGTCGTCGTCAAAGATCCCGCCAGCGGCACGAGCCGCACTGTCCGGGTCCATCCCAAGGTGGCCTCGGGGCTGGGCAAGGGCTCCGTCGTCAAAGCGAAGTTGAAGCCCGGCAGCGACGAAGCGGACTCCGTCGAGGTCCTCCTGACCCGGTAATCCCTTGGCCGGCTCAGCCAAGAAGCTCACCGATCTTCTTCTCCCCTTCGGAAATTTTCGCGTCGCTCTCCTGCTGCCGGGACTCCAGCTCCCCCAGCTCGTTGTCCGCCTGCTCCATCTTCTTTTGGGCTTCCAGGAGCTGGGCGAGCAGATCCTCCTCTGGGTTCTTTTTTTCTTTCGCTTCTTCGGCGGGATCCGCGGGGGCGGGGGCCGGAGCGGGCGCGCCGGCATTCACGGGATCGGCCGGCGCGGCCTGCTTCCGGGCGCGCAGCTCCTGAAGACGGATCTCGAGGTCTTCGACGCCGCGTTTTTGCAGGTTGCGCCGGTCCTCGAGGCCCCGTTTCTTGCTCTTCAATAAATCCGACTGGATGCGCTCGGTTTCGATCTCCGTCTTGATCGCTTTGAACCGCTCCAATTTTTCCGGCGTGATCGACGGGATCTCGGCGGCGGGCGGCACCTCGACCTTGAGCGGATGCCCCTGAGCGGCCTCATCGGCCTGCCCGAGCAGGAACTCGCTCTCCTGCCGGGTCGGCGCCGCGGCGGCTTTTTGGTAAAGCCACAGGGAACGGCGGAGATTCTCGGAGCCGGAATCGGCCGCGTCGGTGAGCGCCCCGGGCTTGAGCGTTTTCGTGCGGACCGCCTCGGCCTTCTCTTCGCCGATCAGCTCGTCCGGGCGGTTCTTGACCCCTCGCGGAGTCAAAAAAATATCCTCGCCGCCGGAGGACTTGAGGCCGGTATCGGCGACGGAGGGGGCGGCCCCTTTGAGCATCGAGGCCAGGCTCTTTTTTTTCTCTTCCCACCGGAGCCGGCGCGCCTCGTTTTCGGCCCGTTCGGCGGCTTCCTGCCTAATCTTCAGCTTTCGCTTCTCTTCGGCGATCTGCCGTTGCCGCTCCTGCTCGATCGCCAGCTCTCGTTCGTACTCGATCTGGTCCTGGCGGGTCCATCGCGGCGACCCTCCCGAAGCGGCGCCTCCGCCGGACCCGGAGTTTCGGTACGGACAGCTCGCCTCGTGCTCCGCCCTCAGCGCGTAGACCCTGGCCTCATCGCCCGGAGCGGCGTCTCCGTATTCCTGGCCGCAGTACGGACAGCGGTCCGCCCAGGCGGGGGTCTGGCAGACGGTCACGATGAGCGCCGCGGCCAGAACCGCTCCGCGAAGCGCGCGCACTAGCGCCTCATCCCGCGTAGGGACGGATGCGCTCGATCCCCTGGCGGATCTCGTCGGCTTTCGTGTGGCCTTTGGCGATGGCCGTCTCGTAGCATTCGATGGCCTTCTTGTAGTTGCCCTTCTTTTCGTAGTAGTAGCCGAGGTTCCTGTACATCGAGGCGAGGGCGAGCCCGTACTCACCCTGATCGGTCGAATACTGGTTCAGGCGGATCCCCTCCTCCATGACACGGATGGCCTCGTCGTAGTTCTCCTCCAGCTCGGCGTACAGAGACGCGAGGCTGAAGAACGCGTTGTAATGCGTCTCTCCCAGGCGGATGCCCTCCTTGAGCTCGGCCAGAGCTTCTTTATTCTGCTGCAATCCTTCGTAGGCGTGCCCCAGATTGGCGTGCGCCAGGGCGCTGTCCGGCACGAGCGTGACGGCCTCCTGCAGGAGCGGCAGGGCCGCCGCAAACTGCGAGGCGTTCTGCAGGTCGGCGGCCCGTTCGATGAGATCGTTGCACTTGTTGAGATTCTCCTGCTTGTACTCCAGCTGGTAGATCTTTTCCTTGATCTGCGCCGCGTCCTGGGCCGCGGGAGCGGCCTCGAGGTACAGTTTGAAATTCTGGATGCTGTGGAAGTAATCCCCCTGCTTTTCCTGAGTCATGGCCAGATTGAAATAGGCGTCGGGCCACCAGGGCGCGAGATTCGCGGCCGTCTGAAACTGCTCGGCGGGCCGGGCCCACTGATCGGCCGTGCGGACGTTCTCGAACTCCACCTTGCCGCGGGCCATCGCGCGCCGGGCCTCCTCCGGGATCACCGGCTTGGGGTCCATCCTGGCGACCAGCGCGATGACCTTGGAACGCGGCTCCGCGCTTAAAACGCTGGCCTGGATCTCCGCCAGGTACTGGGTCAGCGCCGCCCTCAGGTCCCCGCTCTCGGCGACATTGTCCGCGCTTGCCCCGAGCGCTTTGAGCGCGTCGGCGGCATATCGGCGCGCCGTCTCGTCCGGATCGCCGATCAGGGTTCTCAGAGGTTCCACGGCCTTTTTATCTCCGAGCCTGCCCAGCGACGCCGCGGCAAAAGCGCGCACCATGCCGTCCGGATCTTTGAGCGCGGCGAGGAGCGGATCCACGGCCCTGACGTCCGCGTAAAAACCCAGAGAGTCGGCGGCCCAGGCGCGCGCCGAAGACACCGTGTCGTTCGCGAGGAGCCCCAGCAGAACGGTGAATGCTTTTTCATCCTTGAGCCCCGCGGCCGCGAGCGACCCGAGCGCATTGGCGGCCCTTTCGCGGATGTATTCGTCCGGGTTGCCGAGACTTTCCAGGAGAGGCGCGACGGCGCGGGGATCCTTGAGTTCTCCGAGGGCGCGAGCGGCGGCGGCCCGGACCATGTGATCGGAGTCGCCGCGCAGCGCGCGGATGATCGGCTCGACGGCTCTGGGGTCCTTCGGCCCTTCGAAATCGCAGAGAGCCTCCATGGCGGATTGTCTTTTATTGGCCTCCGCGCTGCCCTGCATGACGCGGATCAGGGCGTCGACGGCCCTGGAATCCTTCGATTTGCCCAGCCGATGGAAGGCGTCGTTGGAGAGACTGAAGTCCGGACTTTCGCAATTGCGCGCCAGATCGTCGATCTCGTCCGCCAGGAGCGGCGCCCCCCACAGGGCGACCGCGGCGACCGTCAGCATGAGCGGCCGCAGTTTGCGCTTCGGAATTTTCGTCCGGATCATCTCTATTTTTCCTCCCACCAGGGCGTCTTTACGGGTTTGCGGTCCTCGTACGTGACGAGATCGGGCCAGACGGAGTCGCCCTTGAACGGGACGACCTTCACCTCGCCGCGATAGGGCGTGACCGTGGTTTGGCCTTCCTCGTCCACCACGATGTCAAACTCGCTTCCCGGCGAAGCCTCGACGTCGCCCCTGGGCGTCGTGATACGGGGCGGCAGCTTGGAGTCCAGCGACACGGGGGCGCTGTGGATCTTTCCCTTGAGGAGATTCCACCGCGTGCCGGTCTGGCTGTCCTTGGCGAGGCTGAACTCCGTATCCGGCCCCAGCGTCAGCACGTTGTCGGGGTTGTAGTAGCTCATGATTTCGACGCGGGCGTCGCCGCCGGTCTCGATCAAGTCGTCGGGCAGGATTCCCCGCTGGTCGAGCTGGAAAACTTTGCCCTCGCGATCCCCCGCGGTGACCTTGACCTGGCCCCTCCAGCGAAGGGACAGCGGAAACGCTCCCCCCGCGTAGAACTGCTTGGGGGCGTCCGGACCCTCCTTGAGATTGGCCAGAGCGCGGTCGGCCCAACGCACCCTGAGCTCCGCCTCCTGGATCCCTTTCTCCGCCTTGGCAAGCACTCTCTCGCCGTAGCTCAGGGCTTCGGGAGCCCGCTGGAGCACTTCTTCCCTGCCTTTGATTGCGGGGTCGCCGGGGTTGGCTTTGGCTCTCTCCAGGATCGATCGGGCGTTGGAGATCTGGGTCTGGGCGTCACGCCTGAGCGCTTCGGCGGCGGATCGGTCGCGCAGGGCGCGCGCTCGGATGGTGAGGATCTTCTCGCGGGGGGATTGCTCTTCCGCGGCCCGGACGACGCCGGGCGGCGCGGATAAAACCGGAACCAGGATAAAAACGGCTATCCGGAAGAAGCGGCGCGTCATAAACTTAGTATACGCAACGGGACGGGTCGGGACAAATAAAGTTTGCCCCGCCTTTTTCCGGTGCCCCCGCCGGCACTATTTCCCTTTTTTCCGGATCAGCGCGTCGAGGCTCCACTCTCCACCGCCGTGGGCCGCGAAGAAGAGGAAGATGAAGCAAAAAAGCACCGCGGGCTCGCCGTGGTTCTGGACCGGAAAGAGGCCGCCCGGCTGGTGAAACTGGAAATACGCCACGGCCATCTCGCCCGACAGGATGAACGCGACGGGCCGCGTGAAAAGTCCCAGGAGGATCAGGATGCCGCCGTACAGCTCGAGCGCGCCCCCGATCCACATCTGCGAAAACCGCGCCGGATGCCCGCCGTGCTCGAGCGGCACCCCGCCGAACCAGTCGAGCATCTTCATCCCGCCGACCTGCAGAAACAAGAGTCCCGCCACGACGCGCAGTAAAAAAAGGGTGACCTGCCTGGGCCGGTCCATGTTCATGATCGTCTCCTTGTCGTTGGAATCGGGCCGCGTTTTACGCCCCGACGATGGCCTTGAACCCGCCCCAGAACATCCGCCGGCCGTCGAACGGCATGGATTTCGGATCGCACATGGCCTCGATCCGCGGATCCTTCATGATTTTCTTCCAGGCGGCGTCCCGCTGCGCCCGCGACCGGTACACGATATACGCGAACACCACCGTCTCGCCCGCCTTCAGCTTGACGCTCTGGGGAAACGACGTCCACTTCCCCTTCTTCACGTCGTCGGCCACCGCCTCGACGTAGTCCAGCGCGCCGTGCTGCCGGCAGACCTTTCTCATCGTCTCCGCCATGCGGCGGTACTTTCCAAGATTTTTCTTCGGAACCGGCACCACGAATCCATCCACGTATTTCATAAGTCCTCCTTCGTTTTAACGCGACCCCGTTGTCGTTCTCATCGGAACCGCCGGATCAGGCCCTGCACGAAATCCCTGGGAACGTACCCCTTCACCACCGCCCACGCCGCCGCCGCGGCGATCGCCGCCAGGACGATCGTCCATCCGAAGAGACGCCTGGCGTGGCGCTTCTGGACGATCCGCTTGAAGATCATGAGATTCACGAGCGAGACGATGAGCCCCGTCGTGACGCTGATGCTCAGATCGTAGATGAACTGGGACGCGGCGACGGCCGGCACGGTCATCTCACCCGCCTATGCCCCGTCCGGTATTTCCGGCTCCACCAGCTGCGCCAGGAGCGACAGCGACTCCTGCCAACCCACGTAGCAAAACTCGACCGGGATGGCGGCCGGGATGCCCTCCTGGGTGATCTCGAGCTCCGTCCCGTTCAGGACTTTCCGCAGGGAAATCGTCACCGGCATTTCGCCCGGCAGATGGGGGTCGTCGAATTTGTCGATGTACCGGATCCGGCTGTGCGGGGTCAGCTCGACGTACTTGCACCCGAACGAATGGCTCTTGCCCGTGCCGAAGTTGGTGAACGACATCTTGTACGATCCGCCGACGCGGGCATCCATCGAATGGACTTTGCCCGTAAACCCATGCGGCGGCAGCCACTTGGCCATCGCCTCGGGGTTCAGGAAAGCCTTATAGACGCGCTCCGGCGATGCTTTGATAACGCGATGTAAGCGAACGGTGCCGGACATGCGAATGCTCCTTTGAAGTGCGTAAATCCGAGCAGCGATTTTACCTTCTCTAACCAGTAGTCGAACGGAAGTGGCCGGGATCGACCGGGATCGACGAGTGAAGGCAAAATGAACCCTCGCTAATCTGCTTCAGGACCGCTCCCCGCTATGCGCGCATCATTGGAAAAAAGCGCCGGAGTCCAGGAAGCAGTGCAAGTCGTTGC
>DATJEK010000133.1:0-4490 GCA_035496715.1 Candidatus Eiseniibacteriota bacterium
CGGAACGAGATGTCGGATCCGAACTGGATCAGGAATCGGTCGAGCTTCATCGCGTCGGCGGGACGGCGCACGCGCGCCCGGCGGAGGTTCTTCTGGGACTGGCGGATCAGGTCGCCGACCTGCAGGTTGATGAGGCCGCGGATGATCTGATAGCGGCGGACCTCGGGCTTCGAGGAAAGCGACGCCGTCTTTCGGCGCACCGCGCTCCACAGCTCGATCTTCTCGAGCTCCGGCTCGGTGATCAGGCCCGAGGCCAGGCCGTCGTCGAGATCGTGGTTGTCGTAGGCGATTTCGTCGGAGAGATCCACGACCTGGGACTCGAGCGAAGGCGACAGAAACGGCTCGAACGCCCCCATCCCGCGCGCCTCGGCCTCCTTCAGGAGCTCCGGATGCTTGAACAGGCCGACCCGCGATTCGTAGGTCAGGTTCAGCCCGCGGAACGACGGGTAACGCTCCTCGAGATAGTCGACGATGCGAAGGCTCTGCAGGTTGTGGTCGAATCCGCCGTGGCCGCGCATGAGCTCGCCGAGCTCGTCCTCGCCGGCGTGGCCGAACGGGGTGTGGCCCAGGTCGTGCGCGAGCGTGATCGTCTCGACGAGGTCGGGGTTCAGGCGCATCACTTTGGCGATCGCGCGGGCGATCTGGGCGGCCTCCAGCGAGTGAGTCA
Organism: Candidatus Eiseniibacteriota bacterium; assembly: GCA_035496715.1. Lineage (GTDB taxonomy): Bacteria > Omnitrophota > Gorgyraeia > 2-02-FULL-51-18 > 2-02-FULL-51-18 > DATJEK01. Next base: position 668 of record DATJEK010000133.1, read on the forward strand.
GCCGCGTCCGGTAATAGTCCCCTTCGTGGTTGACGAACACCTGCGTCTTGTATTCGAGCCGGCGGAAGGCCGTCGAGTGGACGATGCGGTCGCGGTCGCGCTGGAACGCCGTCCGGTACGGGTGCTCCTTCTCGGAATGGGCCCGTCCGCGGCTTTCGGCGCTCTTCTGGGCGTAGGGCGCGAGCGAGCGGGCCTCTTCCCGTTCCATCGTTTTCCGGTCGAGGACCGCGTAGGCGTCCTTCATCGGCGGGCCTTCTTCGGCGGCGTCGTGAGCGCCCGCCACATTTCGTCGAGGGACTCGGAGATCACCTTGGTGCCGCCGGCGACCGGCATGAAGTTGGTGTCGCCGTTCCAGCGCGGGACCACGTGGAGGTGGGCGTGGCCGTCGTAACCGGCGCCCGCCGCGCGGCCGATGTTGAAGCCGATGTTGTAGCCGTGCGGCCGCACGAGCCGGTCCAGGCGGCGAACCGCGTCCTTCATCATCGAAAAAACCTCGGCCGTCTCCTCCGCGGTCAGGCCGGTGACCGAGCGGACGTGGCGGTACGGGGCGATCATCAGGTGTCCGTTGTTGTAGGGGTAAAGGTTCAGCATCGAGAAAACCCGGCGGCCGCGCTCGAGGACGAGATTTTGCCGGTCACGCCGCGAACGCGGTTTCAGGCAGAAGATGCAGCCCGAGGGCTTTTTATGCGTGATGAACTTCTTGCGCCAGGGAGCCCAGAGCCGGTCCGGATTCACGCGGGAAGCGCGGGCTCCGGGGGCCGCGGCCGCCGGAGGTGGACGATCGGGGATTTTCCGTAGACGTCCATGAGCACGTTGAGGCGCGAAAGGCCGAGCGTCAGGATTTTTTTCTCCTTGGCCAGAAGCTTCGCGTTGTCGTCGAGGCCCCGCAGGGCGACGAGCACGCGCGTGGGCGGACTCTTGCGCGCCGCCGCCCGGTCTTTCGGCTCGCCTTCGACGAGGTCGAGAATCTCCTTCTCGGTCGCCTTCTCCTCCACGATCTTGCAGACCCAGCACCGGCCGTGCCCGCGCGCGATCAGATCGCGCGCGCTTGCGCCGGAGACCTCCTCACGGGCGCCGGCGGTCCGGGCCGGCCGCGGAAGGATCTCGGTGAAATGCGGCAGCTGGCGGCGCTTCTCGCCCAGCTCGACGATCTCGTTGCGGAAGAGCCCGAACAGCTTGGCGACGCGGTCCGAGGGATCCATGCCGAGCAGCTCGTCGCTGTCGGCGATCATCGCGTGCACTCCCGCGAGGAACTCCTCGTTTTTCGCGTGAGTGCCCAGGAGCGAGAGCTCCTTCTTCTGGTAGACTTCGCGCAGCCAGAATTTGAAAATCTTGTTGTGGAAACGGTGGAATACGCCGTTTTTGACGATCAGCTCGTGCTCCATGAGCTCCCGGATATCCTCCGACACCTCCGACTGGCTGCGGTTGACGGCCTGGGCGACGTCTTTCAGCTTATTTTTTCCGCCCGCGAGCTGGGTCAGGACGAGCACGTGGCTGCCGCGCCCGCCCGCCTGGGTCCACGGGGACAGGAGCTTGAGGAAATACTGGTAAAGCACGCCCTGGGATTCGAACAACAGCTTCTGAAGGACCTCGGCGACCGCCTGCCGGCTGACTTCCGTCTCGCCGCGCACCGCGGCGAGCTCCCGGATGCGCGAGGTGATCGTCTCCAGGAAAAAGGGGTGGCCGTCGGTGAACGAGACCAGGAAATGCGCGAGCGAAGGGTTCAGCGTCAGCGGCTTCAGCTTCTTTTCGAGGAAGTCGAAGGAGGTCTCGAAGTCGAACGGCTCCAGGTAGACGCGCTCGAAATTGCCGAACAGCAGAGCCAGCTTCTCCGCCAGGATGCGGCGGCTCGCGGAGTAGGAAGAGCTCGACAGGAGATACATCGTGTCCTTCTGGACCATGATGCGCTTGCCGAAGTTGGAAAACGCGTTGCGCAGGCCGAATTCCCCGAGCCGGTGGAATTCGTCGAGGATCACGATGCAGTGGAGCCCGGTCTCCTGGCGGATGACCGACGTCAGCTCGAACAGCTTCGAATAGGCCTCTTCCGCGTGACGCTGCTTGAGGAGCTGCGCGATTTCGTGGATGCGGGCGACGGTCTTCGGGATCGACGGCGCCGCTTTCTGCGTCAGGCTCGCGAGAGACTCGGTCGAGTCGACCGGTTCCCGCCGGACGAGGTACTGGAAGAGAAGCGACCGCGCGAACTGATCGACGAAATAGTCGAGCGCCTGCAGCTTGATCTCGACGCAGAACGCGAGGATTTCGGGGTCTTTGTAGACGTGGAGGAACTGGCGGAGGATCGACGTCTTGCCGATCTGCTGGTGGCCGATGATGGCCACGTTTTGCCGATAGCCGGACTTCAGGCCGTTGGCGCGTTTGACCAGCAGATCCAAGACCATCTGGCGACCGAAGAAATCGTCGCCGACAACGGGATCACTGAACATTCTTTACCTTCGATAGTGTCGGACGAATCCGAAAACGGCTGAAATCTAACGCTGCAAAATTGCGGCCGGATCGACGGCCTCGTCGTGCCTTCTTATTTCAAAATAAATTTGAGAATCGCCGGCGCGCGCGATCGTCTCGCCCGCGCGGACCGTCGCGCCCAGAGGGGCGAGGATCTCGCCGACGCCCGCATAGACCGTCGCGAATCCTTGCGCGTGCTCGACGATGACGACGCGCCCGTAACCGGCCATCGCCGCGTCTTCGAACGCCACGCGTCCGTCCGCAGCGGCGGTCACCGCGCTGCCCCGCGCCGCCCGGATCCGCGTGCCTTTCAGCGACGCGGTCCGCGCTCCCTGAAGCGGCCAAGAGAAACGCGGCGCCGCCTCTTCAAGCGGCGCCGGTGCGATCGGCATGGGAGTATGATAACCCGTGCGGGCGCATCCAGTCAAAAAAAATATGACGCCGAGCAGGTAAACGAGTGTTAGTTTTCTCAAAATTTACTACCTATTTATTCAGCGCTTCGCGGCGTCGGTTATCTGAAGTCCTTCGTCGCGCTGTGCGCTCCTCGGGACCCTTGCGCGGGCAGAAATAACGCGGTCCCCAGGGGGACCGCGTTAACAGGACGCGCAATGGAGCGGGTGACGGGAATCGAACCCGTATCCGAAGCTTGGGAAGCTTCTATTCTACCACTGAACTACACCCGCGAATTTTTTAGAAACTCGTCATCCGCCGGAAAAGGCGGTAGCGTGAATCGATGTCGGCCGCCTTCAGCGAGGCGACACGGTTCAGGCTGAAGCTCTCGACATTATAGGACGCCAGCACGCTCCCGTAAACCACCGCGCGGCGGACGGCCGCCTCGTTAAACCGGGGTGAACGGGCGAGGTACCCGATGAATCCGCCCGCGAACGAATCGCCCGCGCCGGTCGGGTCGAAAATCTTCTCCAGAAGGAACGCCGGCGCCGAAAAAATGTAGCGGCTCGAAAAGCACAGGACCCCGTGCTCCCCTTTCTTGATGACGAGGAGCTTCGGTCCCCGCGCCAGGATCCAGCGGGCGGCCTTCAGCAGGTTGAATTCGCCCGACAGCTCCCTGGCCTCGGCGTCGTTGCAGAGCGCGACGTCCACCTTCCTCAAAAGGCGCAAAAGGCTGGGCTTCTTGGACTCGATCCAGTAATTCATCGTGTCGCAGGCGGTCAGTACGGGTTTCCGGACCTGGGCCAGCGTCGCCTGCTGGATGTCGGGGTCGATGTTGGCGAGAAAGACGACGCGGCTCCGGGCCTGGGTGGCCGTCAGCTTCGGCTTGAACGTCTGGAAAACGTTGAGCTCCGTCTTGAGCGTCTTGTCGGTATTCAGGTCGAAGTCGTAGCGGCCCTTCCAGCGGAACGTG
>DATJEK010000134.1:0-3077 GCA_035496715.1 Candidatus Eiseniibacteriota bacterium
AGCTTCTCGACCAGTTCTTCGGGTTGGGCACGATGCCGCTGACCTCGCCCGCCAGCGCGATCCCGGTGCGCTCGCCGAAGCCGAAATTCTTGATGGTGTCGTACAGCTTCGGCCCGCCCAGGCGCAGCGCGGCCTTGACGGTGCCGATGTTGCTCGATTTCTCGATGATTTCCCGGAGGGTCAGGACGCCGCTGCCGCGGTGGTCATGCAGCACTTTTCCCGCGACCGCCCACGAGCCGTTCTCGCAGTCGAACTTCTCGTCGAGCCGGACCGCCTTGTTCTCGAGGATGGCGGAGAGCGTGAACGTCTTGAACACCGACCCCGGCTCGTAGAGGTCCGTGATCGCTCGGTTGCGGCGCTGCTCGGGCTTGGACGAGCGGGCCGAGTTCGGGTCGTAGACCGGATAGGTGGACATCGCGAGCACGTCCCCGGTCTTGGGGTCGAGCACGATGATCGAGCCGCCGAGCGCGTTGAATTTCTTGCAGGTCTCGGCGAGCACCTGGTCGGAAAGCGACTGGATCACCTCGTCGATCGTCAGGTGGATGTTGAAACCGTCCACCGGCGGCACGACCTCGACCTCCTTCGAGACGAGCTCGCGCTGCTTGGCGTCGCGCTGGCCGAGGCGCCAGCCGGGCACGCCCTTCAGGAAGCTGTTGTAATTCAGCTCGATGCCCTCGAGGCCGTTGTTGTCGATGTCGGTGAAGCCGACGAGGTGGCAGGCGGTCTCGCCCTTGGGGTAGGCGCGCAGCGATTCCTTGACGAAGCCCAGGCCGGCCGCCTTGAGGCGCCGGATCTGCTCGGCCTGGGTCGCGGAGATCTTGCGCCCGATCCAGACGAACATCTTGTCGCGCTGGAGCTTCCGCAGGAGGAGCGCCGGGTCCTGGCCGAGGATGCGCGCCAGGTCGGCCGCGAGCTTTTCCTTGTCCTTCACCTCCCGCGCGACCGCGTAGACGGAGTCGAGCCGGATGTCGAGCGCCAGCTCCCGCCCGCGGCGGTCCACGATGCGCCCGCGCGTGGGCTGCATCTCGATCATGACGCGGTGCTGGTTCTGGGCGATCGAAAGGTACTCGGACGAACGGAAGATCTGGAGGAAGCCTAGCCGGAAGAAGAGACAGAGGAGCGAAACGAGGAAAAAAGAAAAAACCAAAAACAATCGCGTTTTGGAGAGTCTGTTCTCGGCCAAATCTTCAGTGCGATCGCTCGCACCCTCAGTTCAAGCGTGGTACTCATGAATGGGGCGTTCTTGGCACCACTGGATGCCGGACAAACCGTTCGACTACCGCGACTCTTTGGCTTCGGCCTGGGCCGTGCCGACGAAAAATTTGGTGAAAAACGGCGGGCGCAGGTCCTGCGAAACGGCCAAACCCCCGTTTTTGGCGCCGGGGTCGGGCAGGACCAGTGTCTGCCAGGACCCGGGAGACTCGAGCTGGATGCGTTCGGCGAGCAGCTTTTTCTCGAGATTCTTCGGTGCCTTCAGTCGTGCGATATTGTACTTTAAGGCCCGGGCATGGTCAAGCGCCTGGACCTTCGCTTCTTCCTGGCGGCGGATCTCGTAGCCGATTTTGACGGCCTCCACCTCCTGGTTGACGTAGAAAAGGCCCGCCATCGTGGCCAGGACGAGCGCGGAAACGAAGCGTTTCACCGGCCCCCCTCCTTCCCGCGCTCGAACGCGCGGAGCTTCGCGCTGCGCGACCGCGGATTGGCCGCCGTCTCGGCGTCGGAAGCGGTGACCGGCTTCTTCGTCAGCACGACGCCCAGCCCGCGCTTCTGCATCTCGCGGAACGCGCGCTTGACGAGGCGGTCCTCCAGGGAATGGAACGAGATCACGACCGCGCGGCCGCCCGGCTTGAGCCAGGCGGGCACGGCGTCCAGGAACTCGCCGATCGAGTCGAGCTCGGCGTTGACGGCGATCCGCAGGGCCTGGAAGGTCCGCGTCGCGGGGTGGATCCGGCCGTGCCGGTAATGGGTCGGGACGGCTTCGAGAAGGATGGCGGCCAGCTCGACGGTCCTCTCGATGCGGCGCTTGGAGCGCTCCCGCTCGATCTTTTCGGCGATCCGGCGCGCGTAGCGCTCCTCGCCGTACTCGTACAGGATCTTTTCCAGCTCCTTTTTGGGATAGCGGTTCACGATCTCGGAGGCGGTGAGCGGCGAGGAGGGGTCCATGCGCATGTCGAGCGGCCCGTCGAGGCGGAAGCTGAAGCCCCTCACCGCCTCGTCGAGTTGCGGCGACGACACGCCCAGGTCGAGCAGCACGCCGTCCGCGCCGTCGATACCGGCCTCGCGCAGCCGCGCGGGTATGTTTTTGAAGTCGCTTTTCAGGATCATCGCCCTGTCCCCGTATTTTTCCAGCGCCTTCCGCGACGCCTCGATCGCCGAGGGGTCGCGGTCGAAACCGATCAGCCTGCCGTCAGGCCCCAGTCTTTCTAAAATAAGTGCGGCATGCCCAGCGCAGCCAAGGGTTCCGTCGATGATGACTTTTCCCGGGCCCGGCGCCAGCCATTCCAAAACTTCCTCCGCGAGAACGCTTGTATGACTCATGAGCTCGGATCACAGGGAACCCTCCCTTTTAGGATTGCCGGGTCCTGGCCTTCGCGTTCGTAATGAAAATGAACTCCCGGATCTTGCGCACGCTGAGGATCCGGTCGAAAAACAGCCTCGAGCCAGGGTCCAGCGCTCCCGAAAACGGCGGAAGCGCCCGGCGGCGCTTGTGGTTCTCGATCGATTCGGCGCCGAAGTCCGCGGCCGACAGGCGGTTCTCGGTCATCAGCTTCTTCGCGATTCGCTTCATGTCGCGCCCTCCTTATGCGGCGGGCGGGTTCGACCCGCCCTCCAAGTTGCCGAAAACCTTCTCGGCGATCTTTTCGAACGAGTCTTTGGTGTTCTTGAAAAATTCCTGCCAGCTTTCCTTCGCCCAGATCTCCATGCGGTTCGAGACGCCGACGATCACCACGTCCCGCTTGATGTTCGCGAACTCCTTGAGGTACTCCGGGATCAGAATCCTCCCCTGCTTATCGCAGGTAACTTCGCAGGCGCCGGAAAAATAGAGCCGGTTGAACTGTCGGGACTCGGCGTTGGTG
>DATJEK010000135.1:0-11446 GCA_035496715.1 Candidatus Eiseniibacteriota bacterium
GAAGCAGGGAGGGGCCATCCGCGTCGGAGGCACCGCCTCGGGAGGCGAGGAGCTGGCGTCGATGGACGTCCTGGCCTTCGAACAAAAGGCCCCGACCTGGTCGAAGGAAGACCCGCCCGGCGACATCACCGTGACGCTCGACCTGGACCATCAGGACCGGGACGACGTGATCGAGATCGTCAGCCCCCGCGGATTTCCCAAGCCGCTGCCGCTCAAGGAGAATTCGTCGGTCACCGTCAGGATCGGCGCGGACGTGAAGAACGTCGTGCATTACGCCAGCGCCAACTATTTCGCGGGCATCCCGTCCGAGCGCGCCATGTATTTCCTGCCGCCCGATTCGCTGACCGAGGTGTCGTTCAAGGCCGACGGCAACAGCCGCCTCGTGACGTCCGAAGGCCTGGAGTGGCAGTTCTGAGAATACGCCCGCCGGCGGGACTCTTCTTCCTGTTTCGCTTCTTTAATCGCGCGGTTTTGGTATACTCGAAGACGTGAGCAAAAAAAGGCGTTACACGGTCCAAGCCGGCTCCCCGGCGCCTTCTCCGTCACCGGCCGCTCCTGCGGCGGCTCCCGCGTCTTCCCGTCCGCTCGATCTCTACGGGCTTCTGGCCGCGGCCTGTCTGGCGGCCTTCATCCTCTACACCGTTTTCTACCGGCTGGCGCCGTGGATCTGGGCGCGGAACGAGCCGCTCGACCTGGAGCGCACGACGCTCTGGACTCGGTTCGACTTCGAGGAGCGCGACGGCGTCGAATCGCTCGTCCTTTATGCCGCGTGGTTCCTCACGGCCGCCGCGACGGGGACGCTCTGGAAGCTCGCGGGCTCGAAGCGCCTGCGGATGCCGATTCTCGCCGCGGGCGCGGGGGCGTTCGTCGCGCTGGCGGCCACCGTGGGGTGGCATCTGCCGAGCTCGGTGACGCCGGAGCTGTTCGGGCCGTGGATCCTCTTGTTCACGCTGGCCGTGACCGCCGGCTGGGCGCTGGCGTCGCTGGCCGCGGCGCCGGCGGCGGCCGCGGTGTGCCTGGCCGCGCTGCCGGCCTGCCTGATCGGGACCTACTCGCTTTCCTGGCCGGACGCCGGGTTTCTCCTGGCGCCCGCCCTGCGCCTGGCGCACGGCGTGCCGCCGTCGCAGGTGTACATGCAGTACGACTTCTTTCTCACGTCGATCGCTTTTGTCCTCTCGAGGCTTCATCTGGACGTCTCGCTCCTCAAGCTCTTCGGCCAGCTTTCCAATTACGCGCTCATCGTCGGCCTCTATTTTTTCGCGAGGGCGATGTTCCGGGACCGCGGCCTCGCGGCGTGGCTGTTTCTCCTCGTGTTTTTCGTGAAGGGATACGCCGGGCTCCACGACCCCGCCTTCCTGATCCAGGTGACTTCGCTGCGTCTGGACCTGTGGCTTCTCCTGGCGGTGCTCGTCTGGACGAAGGGGCCGTTTCACTGGACGGTCGGGACCGCGCTGGCGGTCCTGATCTTTTTCCACAAGACCTTCGGCCTGATCTACACGGCCGCCTACGTGGAAGGCGCCCTTCTCTGGACGGCGCTCGATTTTCTCGACGCCCGCCGCGACGGGGCCGCCGCCGGTTTTTCGAAAAAGCGCCTGAAAGAGCTCGCGATGCAGGCCGTCCAGATCGCGGCGGCGCTGGGGGCGTCGGCGCTCGTCTTCGGCGTCTCGAACGCGGCGATGCGCTACCAAAAAATCGGCCTGGGTTTCCTGCGCGTGCCGCGGGATTCGCTCTACTGGTACGCGTTCGCCCTGTTTCCGGCGGCTCTCGCGCTCTTCGTCCGCCACCGGCGCGACGTGCCGGCGCGCTACTTTCACGCGGCGACGTTCGTGATCCTGGCCTCCGCGGGAAATTCGCTGTACTACTTCGGGCGCAGCCACGAGAACAACCTCATCCACATCGCGCCGGTCCTCTTTTTCTCGGCGTTCCTTTTCGCCGACCTGCTGCGCGACCGCGCCGCCTCCGCGGACGGCCTCGTCCGGCGATACGGCCGGGCGGCCGCCATGGGAGCGATCGTGGCCGGGCTCTGGGCGGTCACGTTCTGGTACCAGGAGCCGATCTCGGAACGCATGCGGATCCAGTGGAAGACCGCCACGGAAGGGAACCTGATCACCCCGAACTCGCGCGTCGACGTCGAGGCCGTCCGCGCCGCGACCGGCGGGGACCCGAAAGTCTACTTCGCCACCTTTAAAGACGCGCTGTTCCAGGAGCAGGGAGGGTACGAGCCCGTCGGCTACTTCAGCCCCTTCATGAGCTGGGTTTTCCAGGACGAGCTGACCGAATTCCTGCGCGGCCTGCTCGAAAAGGGCTACTGGATCGTGGCCGATAAAAAACTCGAGTTCGTGCTCCGCGGCCTGCCGATCACCCGCTCGGACGAGGTGGGCGACTTCCGCGTGGTGAAGGGTTGACACCTCCCGCGGCCGGGGGTATACTTTCACAGACTTAAGTCCGCCGTTTCCACCTTTTAACCGGGTCCTGAGAGGCCTGAAAAGGAAAAGAAGATGAGCTTTGTCCAAAGTTTAACCCCTTTCGAGAACCGCGAGAGGGGCCCTTTTTTTGTCCGACCCGCCCGTCCCTCGGAGGGAACCCCCTCGGGACCGCTCGCCCGGGAGGGCGGCCGTGGATAAGCTCATCCTCGATGCGCCCTCGCTCGAGCGCTCCGTGACGCGGATGGCGCACGAGATCCTCGAGAAGAACAAGGGAACCGAAGGTCTCGTCCTCGTCGGCATCCAGACGCGCGGCGTGACGCTGGCCGCGAGGCTCGGCGCCTCCATCGAGTCCATCGCCGGGGCGCGCGTGCCCTCGGGCGTCCTGGACATCAACCTCTACCGTGACGACCTGACGCACGCGGCCGAGCAGCCGGTCATCCACAAGACCGAAATCGCCTGCGACCTCGAAAACCGCATCGTCGTGCTCGTCGACGACGTCCTCTACACCGGCCGCACGATCCGCTGCGCGCTCGACGCGCTCCTCGTCGACTTCGGCCGCCCGCGCCGCATCGAGCTCGCCGTCCTCGTGGACCGGGGGCACCGGGAGCTGCCGATCCGCGCCGACTTCGTGGGCAAGAACATCCCCACCAGCGAGGACGAGCTCGTGCACGTCCACTTCAAGGAAACCGACGGAAAGGACGAGGTCGTCGTGACCCCGAAACACTCCCGTGGCCGTTGAGAACGGCGTCGAGAACGTGACGCGCTGGACCCGGAAAGACCTCCTGTCGATCGAGGAACTCTCGCGCGAGGAGATCGAGCTGGTCCTGAAGACCGCCGAGTCGTTCAAGGAGGTTTCCGCGCGTGAGGTGAAAAAAGTGCCGGCGCTGCGCGGCAAGACGATCGCGAACCTCTTCTTCGAGCCCTCGACGCGCACGCGCACGTCGTTCGAGGTCGCGGCCAAGCGCCTCTCGGCCGACACGATCAATTTCTCCTCCTCCGGCTCGAGCACCTCGAAAGGCGAGTCGCTCTCCGACACCGCCAAGAACATCGAGGCCATGCACGTGGACACGATCGTGATGCGCCACTCCTCGTCGGGGGCCGCCGTCCACCTCGCGCGCTCGATCAAGGCGGGCGTCATCAACGCCGGCGACGGCATCCACGAGCACCCAACGCAGGGGCTCCTCGACATCTTCACGATGAAGGAGCGCAAACACAAGATCGAAGGCCTCAAGGTCTGCCTGATCGGCGACATCCTCCACTCGCGCGTGGCGCGTTCGAACATCTGGGGCCTGAAGAAGCTCGGCGCCAAGGTCACCGTCTGCGGGCCGCCGACGCTGATCCCGCCGGGCATCGAGCGCCTCGGCGTCGAGGTGAGCTACGACCTCGACAAGGTGATCGAGCATCAGGACGTCCTCAACATCCTGCGCATCCAGCTCGAGCGCCAGCGCGGCGCGTTCTTCCCGTCGATCCGCGAATACGCGGCCGAATACGGGCTCTCGAAGGAGAGGATGAAGCGCGCCAAAAAAGACGTCATCATCATGCACCCCGGGCCCATCAACCGCGGCGTTGAGCTCGCCGCCGAGGTCGCCGACGGCCCGCAGTCGGTGATCCTCGACCAGGTCACGAACGGCGTGGCCGTGCGCATGGCGGTGCTGTTCCATACGACGATGGTGGAGCGATGAAGACGGTCCTCGTGAAGGGCGGCCGCGTCGTCGACCCGAAGAACAAGCTCGACGGAGTGATGGACGTCCTTATCGAAGGGGACAGGATCAAGAAGGTCGCCCCCCAGATCGCCGTGAAGGCGGACGCCGAGATGAACGCCAAAGGGAAGGTCGTCACGCCGGGCCTCATCGACATCCACGTGCATTTTCGCCAGCCCGGCTTCGAATACAAGGAGACCGTCGAGACCGGCCTCCGCGCGGCCGCCAAGGGCGGTTTCACGGGCGTCTGCCCGATGCCCAACACCAGCCCCGTCTCCGACCGCCGTTCGGACATGGAGTTCCTGGTCGGCGAGGCCAAGCGCCTGTCCATGGGCCGCGTGTGGCCCGTCGGCGCCGTGACGCTGAAGCAGGAGGGCAAGGAGCTCACCGAGTTCGGCGAGCTGAAAAAAGGCGGCGCCGTGGCGCTCTCCGACGACGGGCGGCCGATCTCGGACTCCAACATCCTGCGCCGCGCGCTCGAGTACTCGCGCAAGTTCGACCTCGTCCTCATGGTCCACTGCCAGGACGAGGAGCTTTTCTGCAACGGTTGCATGAACGAGGGCTTCGTCTCGACCCAGCTGGGACTCCCCGGCATCCCGGTCGAGGCCGAATCCGTCGAGGTGGCGCGCGACATCCAGCTGGCCGACCTGACCGGCGGGAGGCTGCATTTCTGCCACATCTCCTCGAAGAAGTCGCTCGAGCTCATCCGCCAGGCGAAGGCGCAGGGCTCCCGCGTCACGGCGGAGACCTGCCCGCATTATTTTCACCTGACCGACGAGGCGGTGTTGAATTATAATACCTACGCCAAAATGAACCCGCCGCTCCGGACTCAGGCCGACGTCGAGGCGATCAAGCGCGCGTTGAAGGACGGCACGCTCGACGCGATCTCGACCGACCACGCGCCGCACTCCGAGAGCGAGAAGGACTCCGAGTTCGACAAGGCGCCGTTCGGGATCATCGGCCTGGAGACGTCGCTGGCCCTGTCGCTCAAGCTCGTCGAAGAAGGCGTCCTGACGTGGCCCGACCTGGTGCGGAAGATGTCGCTGGCGCCGGCGGGGATCATCGGCATCGACCGCGGCCACCTGTCGGAAGGGGCCTGGGCCGACGTGACGGTGATCGATCCCGCCGCCGAATGGGCCGTCGACCGGGAAAAGTTCGAATCCAAGTCCAGAAATTCGCCCTTCCTCGGGTGGAAGATGAAGGGGAGGGCGACGGACGTTTTTTGCGAAGGAAGACACGTGCTCCGAAACGGCGAATTCCCCAAAGGGTCCTCATGACGAGAAAAGAAGCGGTCCTCGCGCTCGAAGACGGGAAGGTTTTCCGCGGCCTTTCGTTCGGCGCCGAAGGCGAGGCCTACGGGGAGGTCGTCTTCAACACGAGCATGACGGGCTACCAGGAGATCCTCACCGACCCTTCCTATAAAGGCCAGCTCGTCGCGATGACGTATCCCCTGATCGGCAACTACGGCGTGAACACCGAGGACGTCGAGTCCTCGCGGCCTTTCGTGGAAGGCTTCATCGTCAAGGAGGCCAGCCGCATCCGCTCGAACTGGCGCTCGACCGAGGACCTGGGCGCGTATCTGTCCCGGAACAAGGTCGTCGGCATCGAAGGGATCGACACCCGCGCGCTCACCAAGCACCTGCGCGAGGAGGGCGCGAAGAAGGGCGTCATCTCGACGGCCGACCTCGACGAGCAGAGCCTCGTGAAGAAGGCCAAGGCCTCGCCGGGCCTAGACGGGCGCGACCTGATCAAGGAAGTCATGTGCCGGCAGGCGTGGGACTGGAACAAGGGCGAGGGGCTTCCGTACCGCGTCGTCGCCGTCGACTCCGGCATCAAGCACAACATCCTGCGCTCGCTCGAGGCGCGCGGCTGCCACGTGCGCGTGGTCCCGGCCACGGCGACTCCGGACGAGGTGCTCGCCTGGAACCCGGACGGGTTCTTTCTCTCGAACGGTCCCGGCGACCCCGCCGCGCTCCCGTACATCGTGAATACCGCCAGGGCACTTCTCGGGAAGCTCCCGATTTTCGGCATCTGCCTCGGCCACCAGATCCTCGGGCAGGCGTTCGGCGGGAAGACGTTCAAGCTCAAGTTCGGGCACCACGGCGGCAACCAGCCGGTCATCGACGTGCGCACGAAGGCCGTGAACATCACGTCGCAGAATCACGGCTACGCCGTCGACGTCGATTCGATCCCCGGCCGCGAGGTCCAGCTGACGCACGTGAACCTGAACGACAACACCTGCGAGGGGATGGAGCACCGGACGCTTCCGGTTTTCTCCGTGCAGTACCACCCCGAGGCCGCGCCGGGGCCGCACGACGCCGCGCACCATTTCGACCATTTCATCGACCTCATCAAAAAACACAAGAAATAGGGATCCCGTGCCGAAAAGAACCGACATCAAGAAAATCCTGATCATCGGCTCCGGGCCGATCATCATCGGCCAGGCGTGCGAGTTCGACTACTCGGGCACGCAGGCCTGCAAGGCGCTGCGCGAGGACGGCTACGAGGTCGTCCTCATCAATTCCAATCCCGCGACGATCATGACCGACCCCAAGACGGCCGACCGCACCTACGTCGAGCCGATCACCGTCGAATTCCTCGAAAAGGTGATCCGAGCCGAGAAGCCCGACGCGGTCCTGCCGACGCTCGGGGGCCAGACGGGCCTCAACATCGCCGTGCGGGCCGCCGAGCAGGGGATCTTCGCCCGGCACGGGGTGAAGATGATCGGCGTGGACCTGGCCTCGATCCGCAAGGCCGAGGACAGGAAGCTCTTCAAGGAAGCGATGCAGAAGATCGGGCTCGACCTGCCGAAATCGGGCCTGGCGCACACGATGCCCGAGGCGCTCGACGTGCTCGACCAGGTGAAGCTGCCGGTCGTTATCCGCCCCTCGTTCACGCTCGGCGGGACCGGCGGCGGCATCGCGACGACGATGGACGAGTTCAAGCGCATCGCCGCCAACGGCCTCCAGCTGTCGATGAACCACCAGATCCTGGTCGAGGAGTCCATCGTCGGATGGAAGGAGTTCGAGCTCGAGGTGATGCGTGACCGGAAGGACAACGTCGTCATCATCTGCTCGATCGAGAACTTCGACCCGATGGGCGTGCACACCGGCGACTCGATCACGGTCGCGCCCGTGCAGACCCTGACCGACCGCGAGTACCAGAAGATGCGCGACGCGGCGATCGCCTGCATCCGCGAGATCGGCGTCGAGACCGGCGGCTCGAATATTCAGTTCGCGCTGAACCCGAAAGACGGCCGCATGATCGTCATCGAGATGAACCCGCGCGTGTCGCGCTCCTCGGCGCTGGCCTCGAAGGCGACCGGTTTCCCGATCGCCAAGATCGCGGCCAAGCTCGCCGTCGGCTACACGCTCGACGAGATCCCCAACGACATCACGAAGAAGACCCCGGCGAGCTTCGAACCGACCATCGACTACTGCGTGGTCAAGATCCCCCGTTTCGCGTTCGAGAAGTTCCCCGGCGCGGACACGACGCTGACGACCCAGATGAAGTCCGTCGGCGAGGTCATGGCGATCGGCCGCACGTTCAAGGAGGCCTTCCAGAAGGGCCTGCGCGGCCTCGAGGTGAAGGCGGCCGGGTTCGAGTCGAAGAAGGCGACGGGCTCGCTCGAGGAGAATCTCACGCGCCCCAACGCCGAGCGCGTGTACTATCTCAAGCGGGCGCTCGAAGAGGGCATGACGACGGAAAAGCTGCACCGCCTGACGCACATCGACCCGTGGTTCCTCGACAATCTCCGCCAGATCGCGGAGACGGAGGCGGAGCTCAAAAAAATGCGGGCCGAGAAGAAGCCGCTCACGCGCGAGGCGATGCGGCGCGCGAAGGCGGACGGGTTCTCCGACGCGCAGCTGGGCGAGATCTTCGGCGGCGGCGAGGAAGTGATGAGGGAGCTGCGCAAAAAACTGGGCGTGCGGCCCGCCTACAAGCTCGTCGACACCTGCGCGGCCGAGTTCGAGGCGTTCACCCCGTACTACTACTCGACCTACGAGGCCGAGGACGAAGTGTTCCCGACCGCGA
The DNA here is from genome assembly GCA_035496715.1 of Candidatus Eiseniibacteriota bacterium. Classification (GTDB taxonomy): domain Bacteria; phylum Omnitrophota; class Gorgyraeia; order 2-02-FULL-51-18; family 2-02-FULL-51-18; genus DATJEK01. The sequence goes on from DATJEK010000135.1 coordinate 8,162, forward strand.
AGAAGAAGATCATGATCCTCGGCGGCGGCCCCAACCGCATCGGCCAGGGGATCGAGTTCGACTACTGCTGCTGCCACGCCGCGTTCGCGCTGAAGGAGATCGGTCTCGAGACGATCATGGTCAACTGCAACCCCGAGACCGTCTCGACCGACTACGACACCTCCGACCGGCTCTATTTCGAGCCCGTGACGCTCGAGGACGTCCTCAACATCGTCGACAAGGAGCGGCCCGACGGCGTGATCGTGCAGTTCGGCGGACAGACGCCGCTGAACCTGGCCCTGGCCCTCAAGAAGGCCGGGGTGCCGATCATCGGCACGTCGCCCGAAGCCATCGACCGGGCCGAGGACCGAAAGAAATTTTCCGAGCTCATCCGCAAGCTCGGGCTGAATCAGCCCGCCAACGGCACCGCGACCAATTTCGCCCAGGCCTCGCGAGAGGCCGCCCGCATCGGCTACCCGGTGCTCGTGCGCCCCTCCTACGTCCTCGGCGGGCGCGCGATGGAGATCGTCTACGACGAGGAAGCGCTGAAACAGTACATGCTCCGCGCCCAGGACGTCACGCCGGAACGGCCGATCCTCGTCGACCAGTTTCTGGAGGGCGCCAAGGAGGTCGACGTCGACATGATCTCGGACGGCGAGACCTGCGTCGTGGCCGGCGTCATGGAGCACATCGAGCAGGCCGGGATCCACTCGGGGGACAGCGCCTGCTGCCTGCCGCCGTATTCGCTCTCCGAATCGGTCGTCCTGCGCATCCGCAAGCAGTCCGAGGCGATGGCGCGGGAGCTCGGCGTGATCGGCGTCATGAACGTGCAGTTCGCGGTCAAAAACGACGAGGTGTACGTGCTCGAAGTGAACCCGCGCGCCTCGCGCACGATCCCGTTCGTCTCCAAGGCGATCGGCGTGCCGCTGGCGAAGCTCGCGGCCCAGGTGATGGCCGGAAAAAAATTGAAAGACCTCGGTTTCACGAAGGAGATCGTGCCGCCGTACAACTCGGTCAAGGAAGTCGTCCTGCCGTTCGTGCGCTTCAGCGGGATCGACATCGTGCTAGGGCCCGAGATGAAGTCCACCGGCGAAGTGATGGGCATCGACGAGGATTTCGGGAAGGCCTTCGCCAAATCCCAGATCGCGGCGGGCTCGTCGCTGCCGACCGAGGGGACGATCTTCCTCAGCGTCAAGGATCGCGACAAAAAGGACGTGGTCCCGGTCGCGCGGGCGCTGGCCGAGATGGGCTTCAAGCTCGTCGCGACCTCCGGGACCGCGTTCGTCCTCCAGAACGCCGGGATCCGCGTGACGCCTCTCAAAAAGCTCAGCGAGGGCAGCCCCAACGTCGCCGACCTGATCCACAAGTCCGAAATCAGCCTCGTCATCAACACGCCCAGCGGCGACAAGCCGCGCAAGGACGAAGTCGTGATCCGGTCGCTGGCGGTTTCGCGCGGCGTGCCCTGCGTGACGACGATGGAGGGCGCGGTGGCCTCGGTCGAGGGCATCCGCGCGACGGCGCGCAAGGACCTCGGGGTCTGCGCGCTCCAGGCGCACCACGAAAAAATCGCGGCGCGCGCCTCGAAACCCGCGCCGGCGCTCAAGGCCTGACCGCATGCGGCGCGAACGGTGCCGGGTGCTCGAGAACACCGAGGTGGCCCCGGCCCATTACGTGATGCGCCTGGCCTCGCCGTCGATCGCCCGCGAGGCCCGCCCGGGGGCTTTCGTGCAGGTCCTCGCCTCCGACGCCTGCGATCCCCTCCTGCCGCGCCCGTTCAGCTTTCTCACCGCGACGCGGCGCGATTTTTCCATCCTGTACCACGTCGTGGGACGCGGCACGCGGATCCTGTCGCTGGCGAAAAAAGGCGACACGCTCAGCGTCGCGGGGCCGTTCGGCCGCCCGTTCACCCACGAGGCGCGCCGGAATTCCGACCGCATCGTGAACGTCGCGGCCCTCGTCGGCGGCGGCGTCGGGATCCCGCCGCTGTTTCACCTGGCGCAGTTTCTCCAGAAGCCCGTGTCGGGAGTGCCCAAATCGAACGTCCACGTCTTCCTCGGCGCCCGCCACAAATCGCTCCTCCTCTGCGAGAAAGAATTCCGGTCGATCGGCGTGACGCCGGTCATGACCACCGACGACGGCTCGCGCGGCAGGAGGGGGCTCGTGACCGGCCCTCTCGAGGACTTCCTCCGGAAGGCGAACCCCATGCGCACGCGCGTTTACACCTGCGGTCCGACGCCCATGCTCGCGGCCGTCTCCGCGCTCTCCGAAAAATACGGAGTCGCCTGCGAGGCGTCGGTCGAGGTGCCGATGGCGTGCGGGTTCGGCGCGTGCCTGGGCTGCGCGATCAAGGTGAAGGGCAACCCCTCCTCGGACGTGCCGTACCGGTTCGCGATCGCCTGCTGCGAGGGGCCCGTCTTTCCGGGTTCGGAGGTCCTCTGGTGAATCTCGAGACGTCCGTCGGCGGTCTGCGCCTCAAGAATCCCGTGCTCGTGGCCTCCGGCACGTTCGGCCACGCGAAGGAATTCGAAAAATTCATCGACCTCCGGCGCCTCGGCGGCATCGTGACGAAGACGATCACGCTGAAGCCGCGCCTGGGCAACCCGCCCCAGCGCATCGTCGAGACGCCTTCCGGGATGCTGAACGCCATCGGCCTGCAGAACCCCGGCGTCGACAAGTTCATCGAGGAAAAACTGCCCTACCTCCGGAAGATCGGCATCCCGATCGTCGTGAGCGCCATGGGCTACACCGTCGACGACCTCCGCCAGGTCGTGAAGACCCTGGAGAAGGCCGGCGGGATCGACGGCTACGAGCTCAACCTCTCCTGCCCGAACGTCTCCTACGCGGGCGGGTCCGCCGACACGGCCGTGAAGATGTTCGCGCACGACGCGGGCTTGATCGAGTCGGCGGTCGGCGCGGTCCGCAAGGTGACGAAGAAAACCGTGATCGCGAAGCTCGGCCCCGACGTCTCGGACATCGGGAAGATGGCGCGCGCCGCCGAAAAAGCCGGCGCCGACGCCGTGTCGCTCATCAACACGTTCGTCGCGATGGCGATCGACGTGCGGACCCGCCGCCCGGTCCTGGCGAACAAGACCGGCGGCCTCTCGGGTCCCTGCGTGCGGCCGATCGCGGTGCGCATGACCTGGGATGCCGCGCGCGCGGTGAAGATCCCCGTCGTGGGGATCGGCGGGATCATGAACGCCCACGACGCGCTCGAGTTCCTGATCGCCGGCGCCTCGGCGGTCCAGGTCGGCACCGCCAATTTCATGAATCCCGCGGCGTCGATCGAGATCCTGGACGGTTTGAAGG
>DATJEK010000136.1:0-3282 GCA_035496715.1 Candidatus Eiseniibacteriota bacterium
GCGGCAAGCGCTGGGCGATGCTCACCGCTTACGACTGCCCGACGGCCGAAATCGTCGATTCGGCCGGCGCGGATTTCGTGCTCGTCGGGGACTCGCTCGGGATGGTCGTTCTGGGCTACGATTCGACGGCGGCGGTCACGATGGATGAGATGATCCATCACGCCAGGGCGGTGCGCCGGGGCGTGAAGCGGGCGATCCTCGTCGGCGACCTGCCGTTGAAGGGCGTCGAGAAGGGGCCGCGCCAGGCGCTCGCGTCGGCCCGGCGCTTCGTCCGGGAGGCGGGGTGCGAGGCGGTCAAGGTCGAGTGGGGCCCCCGCGCGGCGGCCGTCACGGCGCTCCTGACGAAGAACCGGATCCCCGTCATGGGGCACGTCGGGCTCACGCCTCAGACATCCAAGGGCTTTCACGTGCACGGGGCGACCGCGGCGGACGCGGCGGCGGTGCTGGCCGCGGCGAAAACGTTCGAGTCGCTGGGCGCGTTCGCGGTGCTCCTGGAGTGCGTGCCGGAACCCGTCGGGGCGGCGGTCACGAAGGCGCTCACGGTCCCGACGATCGGGATCGGCGCCGGTCGCTCCACGAGCGGGCAGGTGCTCGTGTTTCACGACGTGATGGGCCTTTTCACCAAATTCAAGCCGCGGTTCGTGAAGCGGTACGCGGAATTCGAGCCGGCCATGAGGAAGGCCGCGGCGGCGTTCGTTTCGGACGTGGCGCGGCGGCGGTTCCCGGGCCCCGAGAACGTTTTTTCCATGAAACCGGAAGAGCTGGCGAAGTTCGGAAAGCTCCTCCAAAAGAAAGCGGGATAAAGATGGCGGTCAAGGCTCTCGGCATGATCTCGGGCGGGCTCGACTCGACGCTCGCGACGAAGATCCTCATCGACCTCGGCGTCGAGGTGGAAGGCGTCAATTTTTCGACCGGCTTCTGCGTGACCGAGCACACGCGCAACTTCAAATCCGACGAGAAGAAGGTGTTCCGTCCCAACGAGGCGCTGCGCCTGTCGTCGGAGCTCAAGTTCAAGCTCCACATCGTCGACGTCTCCAAGGACTACCTGCCCGTCGTCCAGGACCCCAAGTACGGCTACGGCGCCAACATGAACCCCTGCATCGACTGCCGCATCTTCATGTTCAAGCGCATGCGCAAGCTCATGGACGAGTTCGGCGCGCAGTTCATGTTCACCGGCGAGGTCCTCGGCCAGCGGCCGATGTCGCAGCACCGCGAGGCGCTGAAGACCATCGAGTCGGACAGCGGCCTCTCGGGCCTGGTCCTGCGTCCGCTTTCGGCTCAGCTTCTCGACCCGACGATCCCCGAGATCAAGGGCTGGGTGGACCGCGAAAAGCTCCTGGCGCTTTCCGGCCGCTCGCGCAAGCCGCAGATGGCGCTCGCCAAAGAGCTCGACCTCGAGGACTACCCTCAGCCGGCCGGCGGCTGCTGCTACCTGACCGACCCCCAGTACGCCGCCAAGCTGAAGGATTTCTTCCATCACACCGGAAAGGAAAACCTCACGCACGAGCACGTCCTCATGCTGAAGGTCGGCCGGCATTTCCGGGTGTCGGACCGCGTCAAGGTGATCGTCGGGCGCAACGAACGCGAGAACAATTTCCTCAAGTACTACGAGAAGGGCCGCCACGTGTTCCAGATCACCGGATACCCGTCGGCGCACCTCCTGGCCGAGGTGAAAGGGGAGCCGACCGTCGACGAGGTCCGCACGCTGGCGCGCATCGTGGCGCGCTACTGCGACGCGGAGCGGGGAGCCGAGATCCCGGTCGAGCACCGCTTCGGCGATTTCAGCGAATTCGTCTCGGTGACCGCGGCCGAAGAGGCGGAACTCGAGGCCTGGAGGATCTGACGTGGGGCAGGCGCTCTTTCTGGCCGTGTTCGCCGGTTATCTCGCGAGCTTCGCGCTTTATTTCGTCAACTTCGAGATCGAAGGCGAAGCGCTCGCCGGTCTCGACCGCAAGCTCATGGGCGCCAGCCTCACGGGCCATTTCCTGATCCTGGCCGCGCTTTTCGCGGGGCATCACGAGACCGCGAAAGCGTCGCAGGGGATCTACGCGCTCGCCTTCGTGATCCTGCTCGTCTCGTTCCTCCTCGAGGGGCGCTTCCGGGCGAAATACCTGATGCTCTTTTCGCTGCCGATCACGCTCCTGTTTTCGCTGTTCGCCCTGCTCCTGTCGCACGGCCGGACGGCCGCGGAGCCCGGGGCGCCGGTGCTCTGGCTGCACCTGGGGCTCATCCTCGCCGGCTTCGCGAGCCTCCTGGCGGCCGCCTCGAGCGCGCTCTTGTACCTCCTCCAGTCCGCCCAGCTCAAGTCCAAGCATCTGGGGCGGATTTTCATCAAGCTCCCGTCGCTCGACACGCTGGACCGCGTGCATTTCGGCGCTCTTTCCTGGGGGGTCGTGCTTTTTTCCCTGGGCATCCTGACGGGGCTCTTCGGGGCGGCCGGCGGCGCAGGCCTCGGCGGCCTCCTGCGCGACCCGCGCGTGATCCTCTCGTTCCTGACCTGCGCGATGTACTGGTTGGTCCTGTGCTTCCGGCTGTCGACGCTCCGCCGCGGGCAGAAGGTCTTCGCCGGCACGCTGGCTCTCTTTATCCTCCTCATCGTCACCTGGATGAGTTCTTATGCCGGGACGTGGGGCTTTCACCGGGGCTTTTAGCATGGAAATCTTCGTCCTCGGCCTGAACCACAAGACGGCGCCGGTTGAAGTCCGCGAGAAGCTCAGCATCCCCTCCCACAAAACCGAAGACTTTCTCCGGATGCTCGAGGAGCGGCGGATCTTCGACGAACGCCTGCTCTTGTCGACCTGCAACCGCACGGAGCTCTACGGCGCGGGGCGCGGCGCCGAGGAAAGCCTGCGGCGGGCGAAGGAAGCCTTCAGCGAATACTCCCGCGTCGCGCTGCCGGAGCTCGAAGACAAGCTCTACGTCCTGCGCCAGCCCGAATCGGTGTCGCATCTTTTTTCCGTGGCGGCGGGCCTCGATTCGATGGTGCTGGGGGAAACCGAGATCATCGGCCAGGTCAAGGACGCCTATCACGCGGCGCTCGGCGCGAAGCAGACCGGCAAGGTGCTGAACGCCCTCTTCCAGCGCTCGCTCAAGGTCGCCAAGGGCGTGCGCACGCAGACCGAGGTCGGGACGGGCCGCGTGAGCGTCGCCTCGGTGGCCGTGGACCTCGCGGAAAAAATCTTCGGGAAGCTCTCCGGGGTGCGCGTCCTCGTGATCGGGACGGGGGAGATGTCGACGCAGGTGACGAAGGCGATGATCTCCCGGGGCGCCTGCTCGACCATC
>DATJEK010000137.1:0-3184 GCA_035496715.1 Candidatus Eiseniibacteriota bacterium
TCTACCTCCGCCGCCTGTCCGGCGACGCGCTCGCCGGACTCGGCGCCGCGCTCATCAACGCGATGATCTTCTGGGACATCCTCTACCGGAGCCAGCAGGGCGTCAGCGTCTCGTTCGTCGAGGACATCTGGACCCAGAACATCGTGAACCTGCTCGTCTCGCCGCTTCGCCTGCGGGAGTGGATCGCCGCGACGTTCCTCTACGGTCTCATGAAAACCGCGCTCATCGTGTGCATCCTCACGGCGATCGCGGGCGCGCTCTACCATTTCTACCTGCTCGACTCGCTCCACTTCTGGCTTCTGCCGCTGGTGTTCAACCTGCTCCTCTTCGGCTGGGCGCTCGGCATCTTCACGGCGTCGCTGGTGATCCGCTGGGGGCACGCGGCCGAGGCGCTGATCTGGGGGATCCCGTTCCTCGTGCAGCCGTTTTCGGCGATCTTCTACCCGCTCGACGTCCTGCCGGCGCCGATGCGCGCGGTGTCGAGGCTCCTCCCGAGCACGTACGTGTTCGAGGGGATGCGCGAGGTGATCCGCACCGGAAGCATGCCGGCGTTCTATTTTTGGACGGGGTTCGGACTCGATCTCGTTTATTTCGCGCTGGCGGGTCTTTTCTTCGGATGGATGTTCCGCCAGGCCCGCGACACGGGCCGGCTCGGACGGCTGGGGACCGACTGAGCTACTGAGGCAGGACCGATTCGAGCTTCTGCGTGAGATCTTTCGACAGGGGGTCCGTGGTCGACCCGTAACGCGCCACGACGCGGCCCTGCGGATCGACGAGGAATTTGTTGAAGTTCCACTGGATCGCCCCGTTGAAGCCGGCCTCCGACGTCAGGTACTTGTAGAGCGGATCGATGTCCTTTCCCTTGACGCTGATCTTCGAGAACATCGGGAACGAGACGCCGAACTTCAGGCTGCAGAACTCCTTGATCTCCGAGTCGGAGCCGGGCTCCTGGCCCATGAAATTGTTCGCGGGGAACCCGAGCACCTCGAAACCGCGCGAACGGTACTTCTCGTAGAGCGCCTCGAGCGATTTGTACTGCGGCGTGAAGCCGCAGCGCGAGGCGGTGTTGACGATGAGGAGCGCCTTTCCACGGTAGTCCGCGAGAGAACGCTCCGACCCGTCGATCGTCCGCATCTTGAACGAATAAACGCCTTCCGTCTGCGTGTCCATGTTTCCGCTCTCCTTGGCTGGGGCGGCCGGTCCGGCCGCGAGAAATAACACGAGCGCCGCCGCGCTCCCGCGCGCGGCCGTCTTCCCGAATGGTCTCATGAGTCCTCTTTCTTCTTCGGCAGGGCCGTCGTCGCGTAGAGGATGTGCGCGATGAACCCGTCCTGCGTCTTTTCGAGCCTGGGGTCGAGCTTCACGGCTTCGGCGAGCTCGCGCGCCGCGCCCGCGGCGTCGCCCTGGTGCGCCAGCACGTCGGCCAGAAAAAGATGCGGCTCGCCGTCCAGCGGGGCCAGCCGGATCGCCTCGCGAAACTCTCGGGCGGCGTCCTCGGGAAGATTTTTGAACACGTAGGTCATGCCCAGATGTTTGCGGAAAACCGCGTTCGCCGGGTCGAGCCGGCTCGCCTCTTTCCATTGATCCGAGGCCTCGTCCCAGCGCCCGGCGTCCTGGTAGGCCAGACCCATGCCGGCGTAGAGCGCGGGGTCGGGAGCCAGCGACACCGCTTCCCGGTACTGGCGGATGGCTTCCTCGGTGCGTCCGAGAGACCGGTAACCGTGCGCCAGGCTCTTGCGCGATTCCGCGTTGCGCGGCTCGAGCCGGACAGCCTCCTCGTACTCCCCGATCGCGCGGTCATAGAGGCCGTGAGCCTGATAAGCGAACGCGAGCCTCGTGTGCGCGAGCGCGTAGTCGGGGTTCGCCCGGATCACCTTGCGGTAGAGCCGGATCGCGGCGTCGGCGAGGCCCTTTTCTTCGAGCAGCCAGCCCAGCTCCGTCTGCGCGGCGCGGTCCTCGGGCTGTCTGGCGAGGAGCTCGCGGCAGTTCTCCTCGGTCGAGCAGGGCGGCGTCTTCGCCTCCGGCGAATCGGCCCGGGCGGGCGGCGCGCAGGCGAGGACCGCGGACAGCAGAACGAACCCCGCCGCCCGCCTCAACGGCCCTGCGCCGGAAATTTGCCGCAGAGCGCCTCCCTCAGCATGGTCTTCACGCTTTCGTCGAAGTCCGTCGTGATCAGCCACTCGAGATACGCGCGGTCCTTCTCCACGAGCTCGCGGACGCAGTGCTTGCGCCCGTATTTTCCGAAGACGGGATACAGCTCGCCGTTCCACCAGCGGAACTTGCGGTCGCCGTCGTAAAAATCCGTCGACGGCTCGTAGTCGAAGTCGATCAGCGACTCGACGTATTCGTTGCCGCCGCCGTACTTGGCGATCTGAGCGGAAAGGATCTCGAGCGCGGCCTCGGTGTCGCCGAGCGCCGAATGCGCGTTCTGCAGCTCTTTCTGGCAGTAAAACTTGTACGCGGCCTTCAGGTCGCGCTTTTCGTGGATGTGATAAATCTTCTGGCAGTCGTACACCGTCCGGTGCCGCCATTCGAGGCGCAGCCCCGCGTCGAAGACCTCCCTCTCGAGGAGCGGCAGGTCGAAACGCTCGACGTTGAAACCCGCGAAGTCCGAGTCGCCGATGAACGCCAGCACCTCCCGCGCCAGGTCGGCGAACGACGGCTCATTCCGGACGTCGGCGTCGCGGATGCCGGTGATCGAGGTCACGACGGCGGGGATCGGGATCCCGGGGTTCACGCGCCGCACGTAGGTCTCGCGGACCTCGCCGCCGCCGCGGCATTTGATCATGCCGATCTCGATGATCCGGTCTTTTTCGATCCAGGTGCCGGTCGTCTCGAGGTCGAGGATGACCAGGGGATGCGTGAGCTTCAAGGTTTGAAACCCGATCGCTCGAGCGCCCCGCGCTGGGCGGGCTCTTTTTGGTAGACGGTCTCGGCCAGCACCCGCGTCAGGGCGGTCCCGGTGTCGGCCGGATGGGCGCGGAGCCACTCATGCACGTCGTCGTAATATTCCAGGGGGGAGCGCTCGAGCGTCACGCCGTACTGCTGGAGCGCGTACATCGACCGCGCGAGGCTCTCGGTGCGGTCGCGCGCCGAGGCCTCGAGCCATTCGAGGCCGGTGTCGTCGCGCGGCGCGGGGGCAGCGGGGGCCGCGAATACCGCGCCGGAGAACGCCAGCGCGCCG
>DATJEK010000138.1:0-4034 GCA_035496715.1 Candidatus Eiseniibacteriota bacterium
CGCCGTCCCCGTCGGTCGACGAAAAGCTCCGTCGCCGCATGGGCGACGTCGCGATCCGCGCGGCGAAGGCGGTCAATTACGTGAACGCCGGCACGATCGAGTTCCTGCTGGACGAGGACGGCAAGTTTTACTTCCTGGAGATGAACACGCGCGTGCAGGTCGAGCACGGGATCACGGAGCTCATCACCGGCATCGACATCGTCAAGGAGCAGATCCGCATCGCCGCCGGCGAGAAGCTCTCGGTGCGCAAGCAGGACAAGGTGCAGCTCCGCGGGCACGCGCTCGAATGCCGTATCAACGCCGAGGACCCGGCCCGCGACTTCGCGCCGTCTCCCGGGACGATCGAGCGGTACAACGCGCCCGGCGGTCCGGGCGTCCGGCTCGACAGCCACGCGTATTCCGGGTACAAGGTGCTGCCCTACTACGATTCGATGATCGGCAAACTCATGACGCACGGCCGTAACCGCGGCGAGGCGATCGCGATCATGCAGCGGGCTCTGGACGAATTCATCATCGAACCGATCAAGACGACGATCCCGATCCACAAGGAGATCTTGAAGAGCCCGGTGTTCCGCCGCGCGCAGATGTACACGGATTTCATCCCCAAGCTTTTGGGGGAATGGCAGCCGGGAGCCGCCGAAGAGGGCGCGGCGCCGGTCCCCACAACAGAAAAGGAGAAATGAGATGAAAGTCGGAGTGTTGACGGGCGGGGGCGACTGCCCCGGACTGAATCCGGTGATCCGCGCCGTGGTGCGCAGCTCGATTCAGGAAGGTTTCGAGGCGATCGGCATCCAGAACGGATGGAAAGGGCTCGTGGAAGGCGCCACCCAGCCGCTGAATCTGGGCACGGTGTCGGGCATCCTCCATCGCGGCGGCACCATTCTCGGCACCAGCCGCACGAACCCCTACAAGGACCCGAATCAGCTCGCGAAAGTCAGGGACAACTTCGCCAAGCTCGGCCTCGACGCGTTGATCGCCATCGGCGGCGAGGATACGCTCGGCGTCGCCTCCAAGCTCGCGAAAGAAGGATTCCACGTGGTCGGCGTTCCCAAGACGATCGACAACGATCTTTCGGGCACCGACTTCACGTTCGGCTTCGACACGGCCGTCAACATCGCGATGGAGGCCATCGACCGGCTGCATTCCACCGCGGAGAGCCACCGCCGCATCATGGTCGTCGAGGTGATGGGCCGCCACGCGGGCTGGATCGCGCTGCACTCCGGCATCGCCGGCGGCGCGGACCTCATCCTCATCCCCGAAGTGCCGATCCGGATGAAGGAGGTCGTGGACGTGATCAAGAAGCGCGCGGACCGCGGAAAGAATTTCAGCATCATCGTCGTTGCCGAAGGCGCGAAGTTCGACGGCAGCGAGGTGACGCTCGAGAAAAAGCTCGACGATTTCGGCCACGTGCGTCTGGGCGGCATCGGCGAGCTCCTCGCGAAGAAGATCGAGGAAATGACGAAGTTCGAGACGCGCGTGACCGTGCTCGGCCACATCCAGCGCGGCGGGAGCGCCTCGGCGTTCGACCGCATGCTCGGCACCCGTTTCGGCGGCGCGGCCGTCCAGCTCGTCAAGAAGGGCAAGTGGGGCCAGATGGTCGCGCTCCACGCCAACGACATCGTCGACGTCCCGATCGAGATGGCGGTCGGAAAGCTGAAGACCGTCGATCCGCCGTTCTACGAAATGGCGAAGATCTTTTTCGGCTGATGCGGGACAGGATCGAGCAGGACATCCGCGACGGCATCCGGGTGAAGGAAGAGCTCCTCAAGAGCCACGTGGCGGTGATCGAGAAGGCCGCGCGCCTCATCGGGGACTGCCTGAAAAAGGGCAACAAGCTCCTCTTCTTCGGGAACGGCGGCTCCGCCAGCGACAGCCAGCACCTGGCAGCCGAATTCGTCGGCCGTTACGAGAAGGAGCGCCGCGCCCTCCCGGCGATCGCGCTGACCACCGACACCTCGATCCTCACGGCCGTCGCCAACGACTACGGGTACGACCGGGTGTTCGAGCGGCAGGTCGAGGCGCTCGGCCGTCCGGGCGACGTCGCGGTAGGCATCTCGACGAGCGGCAATTCCAAAAGCGTCATCCTGGGCATCGCCAAAGCCCGCGAGCTGGGCCTTTCCACGATCGTTTTCTCTGGCCGCTCCGGGGGCGAGCTGAAAGGGAAGGCCGACCTCGAGCTCATCGTGCCGTCCCAGAAGACCTCTCGCATCCAGGAGACCCACATCCTCGTCGGCCACATCCTCTGCGAGCGCACCGACGAGCTCCTCTCCGGCGGCGCATGACGGCCGCGAAGGTTCTGCCGCTGTCCCGCCTTCTGGAACGGCTCAAGTCGGACCGCCGCGGGGGCAAAAAAATCGTCTTCACGAACGGCTGCTTCGACCTCCTGCATCTGGGCCACGTGCGTTATCTCCGCCAGGCACGCTCGCTCGGCGACCGTCTCGTCGTGGGCGTCAACCGGGACGCCTCGGTCCGGGGGAATAAAGGAAGCGGCCGTCCCGTCTGCTCCGAGAGGGAGCGTTCCGAAGTGCTCGCGGCGCTGGAATCCGTGGACTACGTGACGCTTTTCAGCGAAAAAACGCCCGAGCGGCTGATCCGCGCGGTCCGGCCGGACGTCCTCGTCAAAGGCGGGGACTGGAAAAAGAAGGACATCGTCGGCTGGCAATTCGTCGAGTCCTACGGGGGAAAGGTCCGTCCGCTGAAGTTCGTGGACGGCTTTTCCACGACGCGCCTCATCGAGAAGGTGAAGAAGGCCTACTGAGATGAAGCGCTCCGAGGTGCTGCGCATCCTGGACGCCAATTTCAACCGCTCGCGCGAGGGTCTTCGCGTCTGCGAGGAGATCGCGCGGTTCGTCCTTTCGGACGAGGCGCTGACGAGGGGCCTGAAGACGGCCCGTCACGCGGTCAGCGCCTGCCTGGCCGAGCTGCCGCTGGCCGAACTGGTGGCGGCGCGCGACACCCGGACGGACGTGGGAAAAGAGCCGTCCGCCCTCGAGCGTCCCCGGGGCGGCGCGCGGGACCTCTACCTGGCGAACAGCCAGCGCGCGAAAGAGTCGCTGCGGGTGCTCGAAGAGACCTCGAAACTTTTCGGCGGGAGCGTTCCCGCCCGATGCAAACGGATCCGGTTCAAAATCTATGAGCTCGAAAAGAGAGCGCTGCCGAAGCTGGAAGCTGTACGTGATCGCCGACGCCGCCGCGGCCGCGGGACGGCCGCTTGAGGACGTCGTGAGGGCCGCCGTGCGCGGCGGGGCGGACGTGATCCAGTACCGCGACAAGGCGGGCCGCGACCTCGACATGACGGAGACCGCGAAACGCCTTCTGGCCATCACCCGTCCGGCGGGCGTGCCGCTCATCGTGAACGACCGCGTCGCCGTCGCGCGCGCCGCGGCCGCGGACGGGGTTCATCTGGGCCAGGACGACGGACCGATCGCCGACGCGCGCGCCGCGCTGGGCGAAGGGGCGATCGTCGGCCGCTCGACGCACAGCCCCGAGCAGGCGTCGGCCGCGGACCGGGAAGGCGCGGACTACATCGGCGTGGGGCCGGTGTTCGGCACCCCGACGAAGCCCGACTACGTCCCGGTGGGACTCGATCTGGTCCGCTTCGCGGCCGGCCACGTCACGGTCCCGTTCGTCGCCATTGGCGGGATCGACGCTTCGAACGCCGCGACGGTCCGGCGGGCGGGCGCGCGGACGGTCGCCGTCGTCCGGGCGGTGAGCGCCGCGGCGGATCCGGAATCGGCAACCCGAAACCTTTTGGAGGTCCTCTCATGAGCTCGATTCTCGCCGTCGGATCGGTGGCGCTCGACAGCGTCGAGACGCCGTTCGGCAAGGTCAACGAAGCGCTCGGCGGTTCGGCGACCTTTTTCAGCGCTTCCGCGCGTTTCTTTTCCCCGGTCTCCGTGGTCGCCGTCGTAGGCGAGGACTTTCCGGTCCGCCACCTGGCGCTCCTGAAAAAACTCGGCGTCGATACGGGCGGCATCCGAGTGGAAAAAGGGGGGCGCACGTTCCGCTGGAAGGGCCGCTACGACTTCGACCTC
>DATJEK010000139.1:0-7069 GCA_035496715.1 Candidatus Eiseniibacteriota bacterium
AGGCGCACCAGGACAAGATCGAGGAATACACGAAGAAGGGCCTCATCCTCTCGACCGAGGGCACCCCGGACCCGGCGACCCAGCGCTACTTCTACATCCGCCACCGTGTGGGTCCCGGCCAGTCCGACGACGCGGCCTTGATCATGGCCGGCATCCTCTACAACGCCGACGTCGCGCTCGGCATCTTCCTGGCCGACGCGATCGACACGCTCGAGAAATACGCGCCGGTTTTCCGCGACCAGGACGGGGCGCTCGCCTACCAGATCGCGCGGGGCTTCCAGGACCTCAACGTCTCCACGGAGGACGTCCACGAGCTCGTCTGGCTGGCCGCGATCCCGGAGGTGGAGGAACACATGGTGCCCGACAGCTCGCTCCGCTACCTCCTTTCCGTGGACCAGCGCTCGCAGTCGTGCGCGTTCCGCACCCACCTGGATTTCGTGGAGGGGCGGCCGATCGCGTCCCTGCCGGTCAGCTTCAAGCGCATCCTTTCGACGCAGTTTTACGAATACATCAACCGGCGCCTGGCGAACGTGAGCAAGCTCCAGAAGCTGGCGATGCCGCAGGTGACGGTGCGCAACCTCGAGCGCCCGGTCGCGGAGCTCGTGAAAAAGCACTTCGCGGTGATCCACAAGGAGGCGACGCTGCGCGAGGCGATCCAGAAATTCAAGGAAACCAAGTGCGAGATCCTGGTCGTCCAGGACAAGTACAACCGCGTCATCGGGGTCGTCCACCCGACGGACCTGCACGTGGAAGGCCTGCCCCATGCCCGAACTTAGGCGGGACCCGGTGCTGGGCTACTGGACCATCATCTCGACCGAGCGTTCGCGGCGGCCGATGGAGTTCAAGCCGCGCCGGCTCGACACGGACGCGCCCGAATGCCCGTTCTGCGAGGGGCACGAGCGGCAGACGCCGGGCGAGGTCTACGCGCTGCGGCCCGACGGCTCCGCGCCCGACGGTCCGGGCTGGCGGACTCGCGTGTTCCTGTCCAAGGTCCCGATCCTGCCGGTGGGCGAGCACGTCCAGCGCTACGGCCAAGGCCTGTACGACGTGATGGAAGGCGCGGGGCGCCACGAGATCATCGTCGAGTGCCCCGACCACAAGAGCGGGCTCGACTCGCTCGAGACGCCGCAGATCGAGTCGGTCATCCGCTCCTGGGCGGCGCGGATCAACGCGTTCGAAAAGGATCCGCTCTTCACGTTCGCGTTCCTCTTCGCCAACCACGGCCTCATCTTCGGTTCCCCGAGCGACGTGGTCCGCCATTCCCGCTCGCAGATGGTCGCGATGCCGATCACTCCCAAGCGGGTCAAGGAAGAGCTCCTGGCCGCGAAGATCTATTTCGAGCGGCGGGACCGCTGCGTGTTCTGTGACATCGTCCGCCAGGAATCCGCCGACAAGTCGCGGATGGTCGCCGAGAACGATTCGTTCCTCGCGTTCTGCCCGTTCGCCTCGCGGTCGCCTTTCGAGATCTGGGTCATGCCCCGCCGCCATTCGCCGGACTT
This sequence comes from Candidatus Eiseniibacteriota bacterium, assembly GCA_035496715.1. Classification (GTDB taxonomy): domain Bacteria; phylum Omnitrophota; class Gorgyraeia; order 2-02-FULL-51-18; family 2-02-FULL-51-18; genus DATJEK01. The sequence goes on from DATJEK010000139.1 coordinate 1,500, forward strand.
CGGCTCGATCGACGAGAAAGAGGCGCCCGCGTTCGCCGCGATCCTCAAAGACTGTCTCGGCCGCCTGCGCACGCTGCTGGACGACCCGTCTTACAATTCAATCCTTCATACCGCGCCGTACCGTCACAAAAAACGCGAGACCCACTGGAAGACCATCGAAGAGGACTATCACTGGTACTTCCAGATCTCGCCGCGCCTGACGCAGAGCGCGGGTTTCGAGTGGGGGACCGGCATCCACATCAACCCGACGCCCCCCGAGGACGCGGCGCTCCTCCTGCGGGAAGTCAAAAGGGGATGACATGGCTCAGCTGAGGAAAGACCCCGTCACGGACCGCTGGGTGATCGTGAACGTCGACGCGCCGAGACGCGCCGACACGTTTCATCACGAACCCCACGTCAAATCCTCCAAAACGTGCCCCTTTTGCCCGGGGAACGAGTCCATGACGCCGCCGGAAATCGCCGCGTACGGGCGACGCGCCGGCTCCAAGAGCGGATCGGACTGGCAGGTGAGGGTCATCCCGAACAAGTTTCCGGCGCTTCGCATCGAGGAGACCACTGAGAAGCAGGCGATCGGCATTTACGACAAGATCCACGGGTTCGGGGCGCACGAGGTCATCATCGACTCGCCCGACCACGACAAGGAGCTCGCCGACCTCCCGGCCGAACACGTCGAGCTGGTGCTGCGCGCCTACCGCGACCGCTGCCTGGATCTCAAGAAGGACCCCCGCTTCAAATATATCCTGATCTTCAAGAACTACGGCGCCTCGGCGGGCGCGAGCCTCGAGCACCCGCATTCGCAGCTGATCGGCCTGCCGGTCGTGCCGTCGCGCGTCGCGGGCGAGGTGAAGGGCGCCCTGCGGCATTACGGTTACAGCGACCGCTGTATCTACTGCGACATGCTGGCCCAGGAAGCGGGCGAGAGGAAGCTGACGGTCCTCGACGAATGGGGATTTGCGGCGATGACGCCGTTCGCCTCCCGTTTTCCGTTCGAGACCTGGATCCTGCCGAAGAACCATGCCGCGAGCTTCGAGTCCATGCAGGACGACGACTTGCGCCGCCTGGCGGCGACGCTCAAGGGCACGTTGAAGCGCCTGAAGACCGCGCTCAAGGACCCGGCCCTGAACTTCATGATCCATACGATGCCCATGCACGGCAAAGAGGAAGACACCTATCACTGGCACATCGAGATCATCCCCCAGCTCATGCAGGTCGCCGGTTTCGAGCTCGGCACCGGCTTTTACGTGAACCCCACTCCGCCCGAAATCGCCGCCGAGACCCTCCGTGGCGCGACCGGCTGACCGTTATGGTTGCGGTCTCTCCTTAAGGTTGTTATAATAAACAGCTTATGATCAAGGTGATGCTCCGATTGGCGATCAGTCTGGCCTTTTTCGGGCTGCTGTTTTATTTGATGCGCGACCACATCCCCGAGATCCTGAGGACGCTGAGGAACGTCGACCGCCGGCTCTTCGTGATTTCGGTCTGCATCTTTCTTTTCACGATCGCGGTCCTGGCCAAGCGGCTGCAGCTCATTTTCGCCGCCGAGGACCTGACGCTGCCGTTCGCCGAAAGCGTGAATTTGACCTTCGTCGGCTATTTCTTCAACAATTTCCTGCCCACGTCGGTGGGGGGCGACATCGTCAAGGCCATGTGCGCGTCCCGGATCACGAAACAGACCATGAAGTCGGTGACGTCGGTGCTGATGGACCGGATCTTCGGCCTGTTCACCTTCATCCTGATCCCCAGCGTGAGCATCGTGTTCCTCAAGGACCTCAATCCGGCCGTGCCCGTGATCGTCTACAGCTTTCTGATCGCGTCGGTTTTCTTCTTTTTCCTGGTCTTCAACCGCGGCATCGCCCGCCGCCTCAGGTTCATCGAGACCCTGCTCGGCCGGTTCCGGCTCGACGAGAAGGTCCGCCGCGTCTACGACGGCATGCACAATTTCAAAAACCACAAGCGGGTGGTCGCGGAAGCGATGTTGCTTTCCATCGTCGGACAGAGCATCAGCATCCTCGTGCTCTACATCCTGGCGATCGCCATCGGCGCGCGCACGAGCCCGATCTACTTCTACCTCCTCGTGCCCATCGTGCACCTGATCAGCATGCTGCCCTCGCTCAACGGGTTCGGGATCCGGGAAGGGGCCTACGTTTTCCTGCTCAAGCCTTACATCGGGGAACCGGCCGCGGCCGCGATCGGGATCCTCTGGCTCGTCCTGCTCCTGATCTTGAGCGTCATCGGCGGGGTGGTTTATCTCATGCGGCAAGATTATCATCCGCGGCTCGGCGAGCCGGCGATCGGTTAACGGGAGGCGCCTGTGAAGAAAATCCTCGTGATCCACGGACCGAACCTGGACCTCCTGGGCCAGCGCGAACCGGACGTCTACGGCACGGTGACGATCGACAAGATTAACGCGAGGCTGAAGGAGCTGGCCGCCGCGCAGGGCGCCGCTCTGGAGACGTTCCAGTCGAACCACGAAGGGGAGATCGTTTCGAAAATCGGGAAGGCGCCGGGCTCCTTTGACGCGATCGTGATCAACCCGGCCGCGTACACGCACACCAGCGTCGCGATCCGCGACGCGATCGCCGCCGTGAAGATCCCCGCGGTGGAGGTGCACCTGTCTAACATTTACGCCCGCGAGGCCTTCCGCCACGTCTCGCTCATCGCGCCGGTCGCGAAGGGGCAGATCTCGGGCTTCGGCGCGCAGAGCTATGAACTGGGCTTCCTCGCCGCCCTCAACCTGTTGAAAGGAGACTGACGTGCCCAATCCGCGCCTCAAGGCGCTTTTCAAGTCCTTCCCGGCGGCCGGCATCGACGCGCTCCTGGTGAGCTCCTGGCCGAACGTCACGTACCTGAGCGGTTTCAAGAACACCGAGTCCTGGATCCTGGTTTCCCCGAAAGGCCTCTATTTCATCACCGACACCCGCTATGTCGAGCAGGCGCGTCGGGAGGCGGTCGGTTTCAAGGTGCTTCTCCGCGACAAGCGCAGCGTGACTGAGATGGTCGGAGAGCTCTGCTCGAAGATGCGGGTGCGCCACCTCGGCTTCGAGTCCTCGATCATCACGCACGCCTTCTATCTGGGGCTTGAGAAAAACGTGGGGAAGCCGAAACTCAAGCCGACCTGGGGCCTGGTCGAGGCGCTGCGGGAAATCAAGGACGCCGGAGAGATCCGGCTCATCCAGAAATCCGCGGATATCGCCGTGCGCGGCTTTCATTACGTGAAGCAAACCGCCAAGCCCGGCATGACCGAACGCGAGCTGCAGGGGAGGCTCGAGTACTACACCAAATCGATCGGCTCCGAGAAGCCGGCTTTTGATATTATTATCGCAACGGGGGCCCGTGCCTCGATGCCGCATTGCCCGACGAACGAGACGCGAGTGCGCGACAACACCGTTCTTCTCGTCGACATGGGAACCGTTTACGGCGGTTACCATTCCGATTTGACCCGTCCTATCTTTTTAGGTAGAATGAGCGCTTTGCAGAAAAAGGTATACCAGATCGTGTGGGATGCGCAGCGGGCGGGGATCGCCAAAGCGGGTCCCGGAGTGCCGGTGAGCGAGGTCGACGAGGCCTGCCGCGAGTACATCCGAAAGGCCGGCTACGCGGAATTTTTCGGCCACGGGACCGGCCACGGGGTCGGGCTCGAGATTCATGAGGCCCCCGGCGTCGGACCCCGTTCGAAAACGGTCCTGCGCCCCGGGATGGTGATCACGGTCGAGCCGGGGATCTACCTGCCGGGCAAGTTCGGCATCCGGATCGAGGACATGGTGCTCATCACGGACAAGGGGCACCGCGTCATGACCGCGGGGCTGGACCGTTCTTCATAAACCGAATCAATACCCGAAGGAATTTCTTCATGGCTTCCATGGTGTCCACCAGCCAGTTCAAGACCGGACTCATCATCAAAATCGAAAACCAGATGGTCGAAATCATCGAATTCCAGCTGGTCAAGATGCAGCAGCGCCAGCCGATCGTCCGCACCAAATACCGCAACCTCAAGACCGGCGCCGTCAACGAGCAGCCGTTCCGTTCGGGCGACAAGTTCGAGGAGGTCTACCTCGAAGACCGCTCCATCCAGTATCTTTACCGTGAAGGCGCGCGCTTTCATTTTATGGACAACGAGCACTACCACGAAGTGATCGTCGGCGAGTCCCTGCTGGGCGACAAGGTGAATTACCTCAAAGAGAACAGCGAGGCCACCGGACGCTTTTGCGAGGACGAGCTGATTTCGGTCGAACTGCCGTCCTCGGTGACGCTCAAGATCACCGAAACGGAGCCCGGCGTTCGCGGCGACACCGCCAAAAGCGGCAACAAACCCGCGAAAGTGGAGACGGGAGCGATCATCAAGGTCCCGCTCTTCGTCAACCAGGGCGACTCGATCCGCGTGGACACCCGCACCGGCCAGTATCTCGAGAGGGCTTGAACCGCCGATGAATATCAAAGAGATCAAGGAAATGATCCAGCTCATGAACGAGAACGGGCTGAGCGAGATCGAGATGGAGAAGGAAGGTTTGAAGATCCGGCTGAAGAAGGGCGCCTCCGGAGTCGAGCACACGATCTATCAGGAAGTCCGGCCCGCCTCCTCGGCGGCCCGTCCGGCCGAACCCGAGCCGAAAGAGACCCCCAAAAGCGCCGCGGCGGTCGCCAAGACGCTCATCAAGTCGCCGATGGTCGGCACGTTCTATTCGTCGCCCGCACCCGACGCCCCGCCGTTTCTCCAGCCCGGCAGCCAGGTCCAGGTGGGCCAGGTGATCTGCATCATCGAGGCGATGAAGCTGATGAACGAGATCAAGTCGGAAGTCAGCGGCAAGATCGCCGAGATCCTCGTCAATAACGGCGACCCCGTGGAGTTCGGCCAGGCTCTTTTCCGCGTCGAGTAATGTTCTCCAAGGTTCTGGTCGCCAACCGCGGGGAGATCGCCCTCCGCATCATCCGCGCCTGCAAGGAGATGGGCGTTCGCACGGTCGCGATCTATTCCGTCCCCGACGAGAATTCCCCGCACGTGCATCTGGCCGACGAGGCCGTCTGCATCGGCGCGGCGCCCGCGACGCAGAGCTACCTCAACATCCCGGCGATCATCAGCGCCGCCGAGATCACCGACGTGGACGCGATCCATCCCGGCTACGGTTTTCTCGCCGAGAACGCCCATTTTGCCGAGATCTGCGAATCCTGCCAGATCAAATTCATCGGCCCCAGCCCCCACTCGATCCGCGCGATGGGCGACAAGATGAACGCCCGCGAGGCCGCCCGCAAGGCCGGCGTCCCGATCGTCCCCGGCACCATGGAGGCGGTCAAGGACAAGGACGACGCGCTCAAGATCGCCAAGCGCATCAAATACCCCATCATCATCAAGGCTTCGGCCGGCGGCGGCGGGCGCGGCATGCGCGTCTGCCACAACGACGTCCGCCTCGTAAGCGCCCTCATGACGGCGCAGCACGAGGCCGACTCCGCGTTCGGCAATCCCGCGGTCTACATCGAGAAATACATCGAGAAGCCCAAGCACATCGAGTTCCAGATCCTGGCCGACTCCCACGGGCACATCATCCATCTGCACGAGCGTGACTGCACGATCCAGC
>DATJEK010000140.1:0-4325 GCA_035496715.1 Candidatus Eiseniibacteriota bacterium
AACCGCCGAAATAACCCGCCTCCGCGCCGACCGCGGTGCCGACGACGACCGAGATCCCCACCGAGACGAGACCGACCGAGAGGGACACGCCGGTGCCGCAGAGCACTCTCAGAAGCAGGTCGCGCCCCAGAGAATCCGTGCCGAACCAGTGCCGCAGCGAGGGGCCGTCGAGCAGCGCCGACGCGTCCATCGCCGATGCCGCGGAAAAAAGAAGCGGCGAAACGAGCGCGGACAGGAGAAGAAACCCGAACCACCCCGCGGCGAACCGGCCGCCCGCGCCCTTCATCTGGCCCGGATCCGCGGATCGATGGCCGCATACGACAGATCGGCCAGCAGGTTGCCCAGAAGCGTGAGCGCGGCGCCGAGAACGAGCACCCCCATGATCACCGGATAATCGCGCGCGAAGACGGAGCTGAAGAATAGACGCCCCATCCCGGGGATGGAAAAGATGGATTCGAAGATCACGCTGCCTCCCAGAAGACCGGGAATCGAGAGCCCGACGACCGTGGCCACGGGCAGGAGCGCGTTCCGGAGCGCGTGTCCGTACAGCACGCTTCGCTCCGAAAGCCCTTTCGCGCGCGCGGTGCGGATGTAGTTCTGGCGGAGTGTCTCGACGAGGCTGCCGTGCATGAGCCTGGAGATGCCGGCCAATCCGGTCAGCGCGGAGACCGCCACCGGAAGCGCCAGATGACGGGCCGTGTCCCAGAGCCGGCCGGCGGCGCTCATGGTCTCGTGGTCCAGGGCGTGAAGCCCGGCCACCGGCAGGATGCGCAGCGTGACGCCGAACCAGGACATGAGAAGGAGCGAGAGCCAGAACGTCGGTACCGAAAACCCCAAAAAAACGCAGAAGGTCGCGGCCTTCTCGGCGGCGCTCCCCTCGCGCACGGCGCTCCAGACTCCCAGAGGAATGCCGAAGAGCAGGATCAAAAGGAGCGACAGCCCGTTGATAAGGAGCGTCACCGGAATCGCCTCGCCGATCTTTTTGGTCACTTCCTCGCCGTCCACGAAGGAGCGTCCGAAATCCAGACGCACGGCCCGACTCCCCCAGGCCGCGAACTGCGCCAGCAGCGGCTTGTCGAGACCGTAAAGCTCGGCCAGCTTCTCCCGCGCCTGCGCCGTCATCCTGGGATTCATCGCGCCCTGCGTGTCGACCGCGGTACCCGGAGCCAGACGGATCACCGCGAAGCTCATGAAAAGGATACCCGCCAGGAGCGGGACGGCCGCGGCCAGCCGTTTAAGAAAAATCATAGCGCGCCTCGTCCTCCGGCACCGTCCAGCGGATGAAATTGTGGCCGATTCCTGCCGCGCCGACCTCGACGCCCCGGAAGCGCCGGTGGACCACGGGCAGGGCGTCGGGCACGTACAGGAAGGTATACGGTTCCTCGGAGGCTAGAATCTCGTGCAGGCGCCGGTACACGGCGGCCCGCTCGTTTTCCGGAAACAGCCTCCGCCCCTCCTCGAGAAGGCGATCGACCTCTTCGTTTTTGTACGAGATAAAATTAAATTCTCCGGGATTCGCCTTGGAAGAGTGGAAGATGTCGAAGATGTCGGGATCCCGCGAAAGCTGCCAGGCCAGAAGCACCGCCTCGAATCGCTGCTTGTCGATGAATTCCTTGAGAAACGTCCCCCATTCGACGACCTGGATCTTCATTTCGACGCCGACCTCCGCGAGACGTTTCTGGATGATCTCGCAGGCCATCCGCCGCTGGTCGTTTCCCTGGTTCGTCAGGATCGTGAACGAAAACCGCCGGCCGTCTTTGTCGACGATCCCGTCCCCGTCCGTGTCGGTCCAGCCCGCTTCGGCGAGGAGGCGCCTGGCCGCCGCCGGATCATGCGGCGCGGGCCGGACGGAATCGTTGTAGGCCCAGGTCCCCGGGAGAAAGGGGCCCGTCGAAACGCGTCCCAACCCCATCAGCGTCACGCGGATGATCTCTTCCTTGTCGATCGCCAGACCGATCGCGCGGCGCACGCGGACATCGGAAAAGAGCGGGTTCTTCAGGTTGTAGCCGATGTAGACGTAGCCGAAGCTGGGGTAGCGGTATTTGGCGTATTTTTCGCGGAAGAAGCCGGAGTCCGTTTGTTTGGCGAACTGAAGCGGGCTCAGGGCGGTCGAATCGAGATTTTCCGTCTCCAGTTCGAGGAAGCTGGTCGCCTGATCCGGGATGACCCTGAAGACATAGCGACCGATGTCCGGCGCCCCCTCGAAATAGCGCGGGTTCGCGACGAGGTCGATCCGCTCCCCCGTCTTCCAGCTTTTGAGCATGTACGGCCCCGTCCCCACCGGGCGGCGGGAGAACGGCGTTTTGAGCAGGTTTTCTTTTTCGAGGAGATGCCGGGGAACGATCCCCATCCCCCAGCTGGCGAGGCCGGGAGAAAAAGGCTCTTTGTAGACGACTTTCACCGTCAGCGGGTCCGGGGCCGTCACCGACAGGACTTTCTCGAAATCGCCGCCGTAGGGCGTCGGGACGGCGGGATCGGTGAGCTTCTGAAACGTGAAGACCACGTCCTCCGCGGTAAAGGGTACGCCGTCCTGCCAGAGGACTCCGGCCCTCAGGCGGAAGACGATCTCGAGGCCGTCGGGGCTGACCCGCCAGTCCGACGCGAGATCGCCGACCAGCTTGAGGTCCTTGTCGTATTTGACGAGGCCGTTGAAAACGAGCCTGGATATTTCAGAGGAAGCGGTGTCCGTGGCGAAAAACGGTATGAGGTTCGACGGTTCGGCGATCGAGGCCGTGACGAAAGCGTCCGAAGCGAACGCCGGAGCGTCGGCAAAAATAAAGAGACCGAGGCAGAGGCTCGCGAAAAGAGCCTTCATGCCCCGGTCTCCGAAGGGACTCAGGACTTGGGCTTCTCCGTCGCCGCAGGAGCCGTCGTCGCGGCCTGCGGGGCGGCTGCGGGCGTGGCCACCGAAGGAGCGGTTTGGGTCGCGGCCGGAGCCGAGGCGGGCGTGACCGGATTCTGGGTCGGGCCCGGCTGGGTCGGGATCACCGGAAGACCGCTCTCCGTTCCGGAGGCGGGCACGCCGGGGATCGACTGCTTGAGCGCGCCGCTCAGACGCCTGCGCTCCATCAGCGACTTCCCGCGCTGGGTCGAGATGATGCCGAGCGACAGCGACGTGATGACGAAGAGGATCGCGCAGATTTCGGTGGCGCGGGTCATGAACTGGTTGGTCTGGGTGCCGAAAACGCTCTGCGGCTGTCCCCCGCCCATCATGTCGGAAAGCCCGCCGCCGCGGCCCGCCTGCAGGAGGACGACGAGGATGAGGACCAGACAGACGAACACGTGCACGACGATCAAAAAAATGTACATGGATGAAAACCTTTCTCTGAGTTATCCGACGGCGACGATCGCCGCGTTTTTGACGATCTCCGCGAAGCCGGCGGCGTCGAGGCTCGCGCCCCCGACGAGCGCGCCGTCGATGTCCGTTTCGCGCATGAGTTCGGCGATGTTGTCCGCCTTCACGCTCCCGCCGTACTGGATGCGAAGGCCCTGCGCCGCGTCTTCGCCGAAGGCCTTGGCGATCTCGTTGCGGATGAACGCGTGGGCCTCCTGGGCCTGCGCCGGAGTGGCCACCTTGCCGGTCCCGATGGCCCACACGGGCTCGTAGGCCAGGATGAGGCTCTGGATCTCCGCTTTGGTGAAACCGGCGAACGCGCCCTTCAGTTGTTCCGACAACACGGAGAACGTCTTGCCGGTTTCGCGTTCCGTGAGGCTCTCACCCACGCAGACGATCGGCGTGAGACCGGCCTTGAGCGCGGCGCGCGTCTTCTTGTTGACGGTCTCGTGGGTCTCGTGGAAAAACTGCCGGCGTTCGGAATGGCCGACGATCACGAAGGATGCGCCGGCATCCTTGAGCAGTGTCGCCGAGACCTCCCCGGTGAACGCCCCTTTTTCTTCCCAGTAGAGATCTTGCGCGCCGAGGCGGATCTCCGACTCCATCAGAATCTCGGAAACCTCGCTGAGCGCCGTGAAAGGCGGGCAGACGATGACGTCGACGTTCTGAAAGTCGGTGACCATGCGTTTCAGCATCGTCACCAGATCGATCGCTTCCTTGATCGTCTTGTTCAGCTTCCAGTTGCCGGCGATGACCGGACGGCGGGAAGCGGTCATTTGTCCTCCAGCGCCGCGATGCCGGGGAGCACCCGTCCCTCGAGATACTCGAGCGAGGCACCGCCGCCCGTCGAGACGTGCGTCACCTTGTCTTCGAGCCCGAAACCGATCACGCAGGCGGCCGTGTCTCCCCCGCCGATGACCGTGACCGCGCCTTTGGCCGTGATCTCGGCCACCTTCTCGGCGACCGCCAGAGATCCGCCGGCGAACGGCTT
>DATJEK010000141.1:0-18322 GCA_035496715.1 Candidatus Eiseniibacteriota bacterium
CTTCGCGAGAAGCTCCTCGACGCCGCCCTCCTCCAGGACCGCGCCGTTCTCGATCACGACGACCTTGTCCGCGGCCTTGATCGTGGAAAGACGGTGGGCGATCACGATCGTCGTCCGCCCCTCCGCCGCGCGCGCGATCGCCGCCTGGATCAGCCTCTCGTTGGCGGCGTCCAGCGCGCTCGTCGCCTCGTCGAAAATCAGGATCTCGGCGCGCTTCAGGACCGCGCGGGCGACGGCCAGGCGCTGGGCTTCGCCCACCGAGAGCCTCGCCCCCCGCTCGCCCACTTCCGTCTCCAGACCCCGCGGCAGCGAACGGATGAATTCGACCAGCGCGGCCTTCTCCAGCGCTTCCTCGATCTCCGCGTCCGTGACGGACCGCTCGAGACCGTAAACCAGGTTCGCGCGGACGGAATCCCGGAAAAGGAGCGGCTCCTGGCTCACCAGCGCCATGCCGGACCTCAGCGAGTCCGTCGTGAATTCGCGGATGTCGCGCCCGTCGATCCGGACCGTCCCCGGAGGCGAATCGTAATAACGCATCAAAAGATGCACGAGCGTGGTCTTGCCGGATCCGCTGGGCCCGACGATCGCCGTCATCTTCCCCTTTTCGGCCGAAAACGTGACGTCGCGGAGCGTGGGCCCGTCGTCGCCGTACGAGAAGGTGAGGTGATCGAACTGGATCCTCTCCTTCAGCCCCTCGCAGCGAAGCGAACCCGACGGGACGAAGAATTTGCCGCGGTCGTCGAAGACCTCCCGGATGGCCCGGATCGGGCCCGCGGCCGAGACGATCGACGCCCAGACCTTGCTCATGCCCGCGGAGACCAGCGCCAGCCGGCGCGTGAACACGAAAAAGATCATGAATTCCCCGACCCCCGCGTGCCGCTTCAGGAAGAAGTACGTCACGAAGCCGCCGATCGCCAGGACCATGAGGATCATGACGATCTCCTGCAGGTGCTCGATCCACAGCTTTTTCCTGTCGACGCCGAAGTTGGATTCCGCCATCCGCGCGCTGGAGAGGGAGAACTTCTCCTTCTCCCGGTTTTCGTTGGAGTAGGCCTTGACCAGCGGGATGCACGACAGCGTGTTCGAGAGGTCCTGCGCGAGGACGGCGTACGACTGCGAATGAACGTCGGAGGCGGCCTTGATCCGGATCAGGAGCGACCGGACCAGGCGGTACATCACGACGGACACCAGGACGACCAGCAGCGTGAGCTTCCACGAGATGAAGGTCATCATGGACAGATAGATCACGCAGATGCAGACGGCGTAAAAGAGATGGTGGATGCCGGTCAGCTCCTGGGCCACGAGGGGGGCGTATCCCATCATCACCTGATAAAAACGTCCCGAGCTGTTCCGGTCATAGAAGAGCATGCCGAAGCTGAGGTACCGTTCATAAAGCCTCTGCCTCAGCCAGTTTTCGAACTGGCGGACCTGCCGGCTGACGCCGGTCGAAGCGGCGTAATTCAGGAGATTTTTGAGGATCCAGGCCGCCGCGATGAGAAGCATCAGCGAAAAAACCATCGGCAGGCTCCGGTCCGCCAGGCCGCGCGGCATGAGCGCGACCACCTTCCCGAGCACGGCATGGCCCCTCACGTAACCGGTGTCGCCCTTCAGGACGGCGTTGATGATGGGGATCAGGAGACCGAGGCTCAGGCCCTCCAGGAGCGCGGCGGTCAGGCCCAGCACGGCGGTCAGGATGAAGTCGCGCGGACGGATGCCGGCGTCGCGGAAAAGCCGCAGGAGAAAAAAATCCCGCGGGCGGATGCCGGCGGCTCGGAAAAAGCGCGAAAGGAAGGGCCTTTTCATGCGCGTATCATATCATGGGCTCTTGCCGCAGCGTATACAGCGTGTAGCGCCCGAACCGCGAGTCGACCGGCGTCTTTTCGAGAAACGACCTCAACGCGGGATCGATCTCCGCCTGATCGTGATGGAGGAAATACATCGGCCGGCGGCTTCTCCGGATCTCTTCGAACCGGGCCAGCGTCAGGATCCCGCCGTCGAACGCCCGGTCCGCATAGTACCGGACGACCATGACGTCGCAGGAGGCGGCCACGCGGTCGGCGGGTCCGGTCAGCCGGCGGACGCGGTCGGCGATCTCCACGGCGCGCTGCGGCTCCGGGTCGGAAAAGGAGACGTCGGCGTCGTTCGCCGAAAGCCTCGCCAGCGCCACGCCCGACTGCAGGGCCGCGGCGGCCGCGAGACAGACGAGCAGCCGGCGGCGGCCGCGCCACCCGGCCGCGGCCCTCGCGGCGGCCAGCGAGAAAAACGGCACGAGCGTCCCCTGGAAAAAGGCGTGCACGTACGACAGGTTCAGAAAAAAAACGTTCGGGGCCAGCCCGAAAAAAAGAAGCGACGCGATCCAAAGATCGCCTTCCTCCCGCTCCCCCGCCTTCCGCCGCGCGCGGCATCCGGCGGCCCACAGACCCGCGAGAAAAATCCCGCCCGCGGTGAAGAGCCAGAAAAACCTTTCGGCCGAAAGGACGAGCCACTGCCCCGCGGTGAAGTCCCACGACGTCCCGCGGACGAGGCCCACGCGGAAAAAAAACTGACGGACCAGCCCCCCGCCGAACGGAGAGCCGGTCAGCCAGAGGTTGTGGAGCAGCAAAAGCGCGATCGAGCCCGCCGCGACGAGCGGGAAAAGAAGGAGGGGCCTTCGGGGCGGCCTGTCCGCCGCGTCCCGCAGCGCGTCGAGCGCGATCGGAACCAGGAGAAAGACGGCCATCTGGTAGCTTTCCAGCGCCAGGAAATAAAAAAAGAGCGACGCCGCGAGCGGGCCCGCGGACCGTCGGCGCCGCCACTTCCGGTAAAAATAAAGGGTCCACATCGAGAAACACAGAAGCGGGGCCAGAACGCAGACCAGGCTTCGGTACGCGGTGAAGGCCGGCATCAGGACCGCGGCGGCGCAGGCGATCCGGGCCGTCCGCGCGTCGTAGAGATCGCGGGCGAAAAGAAAAAGCGCCGCCAGAAAGGCCAGGCTGCAGAGGAGGAACGGCAGGCGCGCCGCCCATTCGTGCTCGCCGAAGACGAGAAAACCCGACGTGACGAGGAAGGCCGTCAGCGGCGGGTGGTGGGTGTAATAATCGAATTCGGCGGGCGAGGCGGCGCCCGTATTCAGCACCTGCCCGAGGCGCGTGGCCCCGCCGTAGCGCAGATAGTTGCGCGCGACCACGCTGAAAAACGCGCCGGCGGATCCGCTGTGATTGCCCGATTTCCACGGACCCCCGAGCCCGAGACACAAAAGTCCGGCGAGGGCGGCCGCGGCGAGGACGGCGGGAAGGCGCTTCAAAGTTTCGTGCCCTGCATCGAGGTCTCTTCGTCAAGCGCGCGGATGTCGGAGAGCCCCGCCTCCCGGAACCAGGCGCGAAGCTCCTCGGGCGAGTACTTGAACTGGTAACGGGCCCCGTACCAGTCCATGAACGAGTGCCGCCGCCAGCTCCAGTCGTCATGCCAGGGAAGCCTCATGCGGAAGAGGACGCGCTTCAGGACCCGGTTCAGCCCGGGGACTTTGAGCAGCGGGCCGTACAGGCCCGTGACCGCCCATCCGGCGGCGTAAAGCGGGCCGGCGGGCATGCGCACCGTGAGCGGTCTCCAGAAGTCCGAGAACGGCGTCGTGAATTTTTTCGGGTAGACCCAGACGGCGATTTTTCCTCCAGGCCTCAGCAGGCGGACCAGGTTCAGGAACGCCGCCTTCGGGTCGGGCGTGTGATGCAGGACGCCCAGGCTGTAGATGTAATCGAAGCTGCCCTCCCGGAACGGCGGATGAAAAAGATCGCCCTGTACCAGCTCGAAATCCGGATGCCGCGAAGCGCAGTCGGTCAGGACGAAACTCTGGAGATCGAAGCCGACGGCGCGCACCCCCCTCTCCGCGAGATGGACCAGAAAACGGCCGCCCCCGCAGCCGGCGTCGAGCACCCTCTTCCACTTCATCCGCTCGGGATCGAAGCCGGTCTGCGCCGTAAATTCCCGCTCCGCGAGGGTCCGGCAGGAAAGAGCCGCCGGGCCTTCCGACAGGCGGCACACGGGGCTCTTGTGGATGAAATCGAACGCCCGCACGTACTCTTTCTCGGCCGAAAAATGGGGCACCGAACCGGCGACCGCGTACCGGTGGCCGGCCGGACAGGAAAGGGTTCCCGCGGGGATCTCTCCGCGCGCGTCCGGCGGCTCCGATGAAACCAGGCCGCCGCCGCAGGCGGGGCACGCGAGAAGCCCCAGGAGGCCGGCCTTCACGCGGATTCCCTCTTTCGCCACATCTCGAAAAAAATCAGGCTCCAGAGACGCAGTTCCGCCGAGCGCAGGAACGGGCTGCGCTCCCGGTGGGCGCGGGCGTAGGCGGACCGCACGTGCTCCACGAACCGCGGCCTCAGCACGCCGGACGAGCGGATCCTCCCCGGCGACAGGAGATCCTCGACGTATTCCTTGAGCGGACCCCTGCGGGCGAGGAGTCCCGGCTCGAGCACGAACCCCCGCTTTTTTTTCGCCAGGCACCAGGCCGGCAGCGTCCCGCGGAACGCGGACTTGAGGCCGTATTTCAGAAGGCGGCCGCGGACCTTCCAGCGCGAAGGCAGGCGCCAGACGAATTCGGCCAGACGATGGTCCAAGAAAGGCGAACGGGCCTCCAGCCCCCAGGCCATCGACATCCGGTCGACCTTGGTCAGCATGTCGGCCGGCAGGAGGACGTGCAGATCGAGCCAGAGGAGGCGGCGCAGGCGGTCTTTCGGGAGGGGCCCATCAGGCGCGCTCGCCTCCAGCGGAGAAAAACCTTTTTTTTGGAACGGCGAGAAAAAATCGTCCGAGTAAAGAAAGGGGCGTTCGGTTTCGCCGAACAGAACCGTCGGAGGGCGTTCCAGCCCCCCGATCCGGTGATGCGGATAGCCGCCGAACAATTCGTCGCCGCCGTCCCCCCCGAGTGCCACTTTCACTTTCGACCGGGCCAGCCCGGAAACGAAGTACATCGGGAGCGCGGACGTGTCGGCGAACGGTTCGTCGAAATGCCAGGCGATTTTTTCGAGCACGGCCGGCGAGACGTCGGGCATGGGAGCGCAGTGATGCTCCGTCCCGAAAAACCGGGAAAGCCGCCGGGCGGACGCGGATTCGTCGTAGCGGCCGCCCCGGAAAGAGAGGCTGAACGTCGGCAGCCTCCGGCCGGCCGCGGAGAGAACGCCCGTGAGGACCGCGGTGTCGATCCCGCCGCTCAAAAACGCGCCGGCCGGCGCGTCCGGCGCCGACTGGATCGCGGCCGCCTCCCCGATCCGGGCCCGCAGCTCCGCGGCGACCCGCCGGCCGTCCCGCCGGTCCTCCTCGGGATCCGGCGGAAGGCTCCAGTAGCGGCGCGACGTCAGGGAAGTCCCGCCGAACGTCAGCCGGTGGGCCGGCGGCACTTTCCGGATGCCGCGATAGGCGGTCTCTTCGCCCAGCGTGCACAGGTGCGCGAAGTAATGGTCGATCGCCTGGGGGTCCGGCGTGCGGTCGACGCCGGGATGGACGAGAATGGCCTTCATCTCCGAGGCGAAGACGAGCCGGCGGCCGGCGAAGGCGTAAAACAGGGGCTTCTCGCCGAAGCGGTCGCGCACGAGGAGCAGGCGCTTCCGGGATTCGTCCCACAGGGCGATCGCGAACATGCCGCGAAGGGAGTCCGCGAAACCTTCGCCCTCCTCTTCGTAAAGATGAGGAATGATCTCGGAGTCCCCGCGCGTCCTGAAGACGTGCCCCTTCGACCGGAGACGGTCGCGCAGTTCGCCGGCGTTGTAGATCTCGCCGTTGTGGACGGCGCGGATGCGGCCGCTCTCGCTGCGCACCGGCTGTCCTTCGCCTCCCGGATCCATGATCGCCAGGCGCGTCGCCCCGATTGCCGCGTTTGGCCCGCGGTAAAATCCCCGCGCGTCCGGCCCGCGATGGGCGAGACGGTCGGCCATCCGTCCCAAAAGCGCGTCCGCGTCGGGCGCCAGCTTCCGGGAGAGATCGGCGAATCCGAAAATGCCGCACACGGCTAGGGCCTTCCGGAGAATGGACTTTGCGGGTTCACGAGCGCTTTGCTATAATCGGGCGTCATGAAAAAATTGAGTCCGGAATCGGTTCTGACCGCCCAAAAGAACGTCGTTTCCAAAAACGTGGCGTCGGAATACATGCTCCTGCACCTGGAAAGCGGCGATTATTTCGGGCTCAACGCCTCCGGCCACGAATTCTGGACGCTCGTGGACGGCAGGAGAACCCTGCGGGAAATCTCCGCGGCGGTTTCCAAACGGTCCGGCGTCTCCGCCGAAACCGCCCAAAAAGAAGCCCTCGGTTTTTTCAACATCCTCTGGAAATACAAGCTGATCGACGTTCGGTGAGCCGGAAAGTTCCGGGCGATGCGGGCGGGCGGAGTCCGGGGAAAATGCCGTCGACTGCCGCGTCAAAACCGACAGGCGCTACGCGAGCGAGGCGCTGAACACGCCGATCCGGCGCAGGTTGCCGAGCTTTTTGATTTTTGGCGAGACCCGGGGATCGTCCGCCTCGACCTTCGGGGCGTTCCCGCGCGTCTTTTCTTTCACGGCTGCCATCTTCTTCGTTTTCAAGATCTCTCTCCTTTGCCCGTTGGGCCGGCTGATCCGGTCCCGCGAAACGCCTTGCCGCGGGACGTAAGTTGTATATACAATTAAGTATACAATAACCGCGCGGGAATTTCCTAAAGAATTTGCGTCTCCTTTGGAGGAGTAAGTCATTGAATCAAAAGCACTTGGAGCCGATTTGCCGCACGCCATGAAAGCGCTCGTGACCGGAGGCGCGGGGTTCATCGGTTCGTACCTGACGGAAGCGCTGCTGGAAAGCGGGCACGCGGTGAGCGTCATCGACGACCTTTCGACCGGGCGTCTGGGCAACCTGCGGCGATCCCGTTCCTTCCCGGGGTTCCGCTTCACGCGCGGGTCCATCGAAGACCGCAAAACCCTGGGCCGGCTCGTGGACCGATGCGACGTCGTCTATCATCTGGCCGCCGTGGTCGGTGTCAAGCTCGTGATCGAGAAACCCGTCCGGACCCTGCGCGCCAATTTGAGAGGCACGGAAACCGTGCTGGAGCTGGCCGGCCGGCGGAAAAAACCGGTCCTGATCGCCTCCACGTCCGAAGTCTACGGCAAGAGCTTGAAGGCGAAATTCGCGGAGACCGACGACCTGCTCATCGGCCCCCCGACGGTCGGACGCTGGAGCTACGCCTGCTCGAAGGCGACCGACGAATTTCTGGCGCTCTCCTATTGGAAAGAGAAAAAACAGCCGGTGGTGATCGCCCGCATTTTCAACACGGTCGGGCCGCGGCAGACCGGTCGCTACGGGATGGTGGTCCCGACGCTCGTGCGGCAGGCGGTCCGCGGCGAGACGATCACGGTGTTCGGCGACGGCCGCCAGAAGCGCTGCTTCAACCACGTCGAGGACACGGTGTCGGCGCTGGTGAGCCTGATGGAAGATCCCGCGTGCCGCGGGCAGATTTTCAACGTCGGCAACGACCGGGAGATCAGCATCCTCGATCTGGCGAAGCTCGTCAAAAAAATGACGCGGAGCCGGTCGCGGATCAAAATCATCCCGTATCACGAGGCGTACGAAGAAGGCTTCGAGGACATGCTGCGCCGGGTGCCCGACCTGGCGAAGCTCCGCCGCCGGACCGGCTACCGGCCGCGGCGGACGCTGGAAGAGATCCTGCGCGACGTCATCGATTTCGAGTCGCGTGCGCGCAGGACGCCGCGAACGACTCTCTCGTAACGAAGGGCGGCCGTCCGGATCCCGAACCGCCTCACGGACCGCCTGGCGGCGGCGCCCAGCCGTCGGGCCTTCCGCGGATCCGCCAGCAGGGTTTCGACCGCCGAAGCCAGAAGATCCGGCCGGCGCGGCGGCACCAGGATCCCCGTTTTCCCCGTCGAGATGAGCTCGGCGCATCCCCCCGCGCCGGCCGCGATCACGGGCTTTCCCGCCGCCATCGCCTCGAGCACCGAGTTGGGAAAACTTTCGTCCGGAGACGGATGGACGAAAACGTCCGCCTGCCCCAAAACCCCGCCCAGGTCGTCCATCCCCCGGACCATCGCCATTTTGTTTTTCAGTCCGCGCGCGGCGCGCAGGCGCAGGACGCGCGCCTCGCAGCGTTTCATCTGCCGGCCGGCGTTCCCCGAAAAAACCCCTCCGAACACGACGAAGCGGCAATCCGGCCGCCGAGCGGCGACCCCGGCGGCCGCGCGGACGAAATCCTCGTGCCGTTTGTACGGATAAAAATGGGCCGACATCGCGACCAGCGGAGCGGAGGCGGGCCACGAGAAGCGGCGCCGCAGATCCGGCGCAGGGCCCGGCCGGCCGCGCCCCGCGGTCAGACCGTTGGGGATCCGGACGACTTTTTCCGGGCAGACGCGGTCGAACTGCGCGGCCACGATCCTCGAATTGGCCACGACCGCGTCGGATAAAAGGTCGATCAGGGACGTGACCCGCCGGCGGACGCCGGGGGGCAGCGTCGGCGCCGCCACCTCGACCAGGCCGCCGCAGCGCCAGACGTGCGGAATCCCGGCCAGCCGGCAGGCCCGCGCGGCCGTCGGTTCGTAGAGCGTCGTCATCACGGCGTCGACCTGGCGCGCGCGCAGCGCGCGTGCCAGCCGGACCGCGGAGTCTTTCCCATTCATCACCAGGACTTCGAAACCCCGCTTCCGGTAAAAACGCGTCCCCGCGCCCCCGGAGGCGGCGAAGCAGACGATTTCGAAACCGCGGCCGCGGAGCTCCGCCAGGAGCCGCGCCAGAAAATGCTCGACGCCGCCGGCGCCGAAAGGATAGATCCAGACACCCAGACGGACGCGTTTCACGGCAGCTCCCCGATCCGCTCCGGCAAATGCCGCACGTCCGCCGGCCCGTAGAGGACGGAATATCCCGCGGCCGATCCCGCCAGCTCCGTCAAAAGATCCCGATGGCGCCGCCCGGACGACCCGGGGTGATGACAGGAGTGGTAATAATAATCGTCGAGCAGCAGTCTCCGGAGGACTTCCGGCCTTTCCAGGCGGCGGATCCGCGTCCGGCCGGAAAGCGTGAACCGCGGAAAGATGATTTTGTCGATCCGGCAGGACGCGGCGGGCCGGTTGTGCGCGGCGGGCTTCAGAAAGTATTTGCCGACGCGCGGCTCCCACGAAAACCGGTTTCTGCGGTCCTTGAAATTCCGCATCGATACCGCGGGAAGCGCCACACGGCTGAGGAAGCGGGCGCCGAAGACGCCGCCGCGCCCCCCGCGGATCATCGCGTGCTCGTCGGTGAAACAAAACGCCCCCGCGAAGTTGAAGGAGACCGAAAGCGTGCTCTTCCCCGCTCCCGAGGCGCCGGTCAGAAGCGTCGCCCGCTTTCCGTCGGAGACGACCGCGCCGTGGATCAGGGCGGCCCGGCGGGGCTGGGCCAGAAGAGAAAACGGAAAAAGGAGCCCGCCGTGATAGAGGAGGCCCGGCGGGACGCGCTTCCGGTCGTCGACGGCGACCGTCGCCCGGCGCGCCGGGACGTCGGCCCTCCAGGCCAGGCCGTAGCGCCAAAGCTCCGAAAGGAAATCGAAGTCCCCGCCCCAGGGTTCCTCCGAGACGACCGGACGGCGGCGGCGGACGTCGAGACGCATCGCGGGCGAGGAGACGGGCTTCGCGCGGACGTGGGCCGGCAGATAGAACCGCACGAGGCGCGCGTACTCCGGCACGTCGGTGCGGATCTCGACGTCGAACTCCTCGACGCGCAGAAAAAACCGCTCGGTTTTCATGTCCCGGCACCGTAACGGCGAACGAACGCCTCGTGGCGCAGGCGGGCCAGGTCCATGAGATCGCGCCGCGTGCACTTGCGGACGTTGCCGGGATGCTGACGCCAGACGTAATAGGCCCTGCCCGGCAGATAACGGATGCGGGTGATTTCGGCGAGTTTCAAAAAAAGGCTCCAGTCGTCGACGTAGGCGACCTTCTCGTCGTATCCGCCCACCCGCACGAGGCAGGATTTTCTCATCATGCACCCGGGATGATTCACCGCGTAGTCGAAGAGGTCCCACGTCCGGTTGCAGTCCCTCCCGCGGATGCCGTTCTGCTTCAGCACGCGGCCCCGCCGGTCCACCGTCTCCATCCGCACGTCCGCGTACACGGCGCCCACGTCCGGATGGCGGTCCAAATAGCGGCCGAGGGTCTTCAGGTTCCCCGGCAGCATCACGTCGTCCGCGTCGCAGGGCGAGAGATAGATTCCTCTCGAAAGACGCGTGATGAGGTTTCGGCTGCGGCCGCGGCCGAGGCGTTTTTTGTTCGAGACGATCCGGACGCCGGGACGGTCCCGGTAGCGCTGCAGGACCCCGGCCGTCCCGTCGGTGGATCCGTCGTCGACGATCACCAGCTCGAACGAGGGGTGGTCCTGCGCGAGCACGCTCTCGATCGCGGCGGCGACGTAGGGGCGGGCGTTGTGGACGGGCATGCCGACCGTGACGCGGGGGCGGGAACTCACGCCCCGGCCTTTCGTCCGAAGCCGTAACGGCGCGCGATGGCTTCCCGGCGGATGCGGGCGACGCCGTGCGTGACGATGCGCGACTTGGCCCTGGTCATTTGCCTCTTCCACAGATACAAAGGAGGCCCGCCGAGATATTTGATCGGCGCGACCTCGCTCAGCTTGAGCCACATGCTCCAGTCGTCGGCGTACCGCACGTTTTCGTCGTAACCGCCGATCTTCCTCAGGAACGAGAGGCGGATCATGGAACCGGCGTGATTGATGACGTTCTCGAGGAGATCCCAGGTCTTTTCGCAGTCCCGCGCGAGCGTGTGCTTCCGGATCAGGCGCCCCTTCCCGTCGAACTCGTGCACCCGCATGTCGCCGTAGGCGGCGCCGACGGCGGGATGGCGGTCGAGATACGCGCTGAGCTTGCGGAGATTGCCCTTCAGCATCCGGTCGTCGGCGTCGCAGGGCGTGACGTACCGGCCGCGCGCCAGGCGGAGGATTCGGTTTCGGGTGCCGCCGCGGCCGAGGCGCCGCGCGTTCGCGTAGATCCTGACCCGCGGATGCCCGCGGTACTTCCGCAGGACTTCCCCGCTGCCGTCGGTGGAGGCGTCGTCCACGATCACCAGCTCGAACGAGGGGTGGTCCTGCGCCAGCACGCTCTCGATCGCGGAGGCGACCGAGGGGCGGGCGTTGTAGACGGGCATGCCGACCGTGATTTTGACCTTGCGCCCGCCGCGGACCGGTGTCGTCATGGCCCTATCCTATCTGATTGAAAATTAATGGTCAAAAAAATGGTATAATCCGGGAACGTCATGCCAAACGACACCCAAACCAATCTGGACCGCTTCCTCGCGCTCGCGCCGGTCGAGGATTTCGCCCGGTACGCCGAAAACGTCACCGACCGCGAGTACTTCGGGTTCCCGATCGAGCCGATCCTGCGCGCCGAGACGGAGCTCCTGGCCGCGGGCCGCCCGTCGGTCGGCTATTTTTCGATGGAATACGGCCTGTCCACCAACACGTACAACGCGTTCCGCAGCGTCTCGCCGGACAGCGAGAAAAATCTCTCCCGCGGGCACCGCGTGTTCTCGAACATGCGCGCGATGGACTACTACCGCACGCTCGACGCCGACCACCGGCTCGACCTGCCGATCTATTCGGGCGGCCTCGGCGTCCTGGCCGGCGACACGCTGAAGAGCGCCGCCGACCTGGGCCTCTCGCTGGCCGCCGTCGGCATCCTCTGGAACAAGGGCTACTTCAAGCAGAATTTCTGGTTCAAGGACGGGCAGATCCCGGAGGAAAACAACTGGGAACCCGGCTCCTACCCGGGCCTGGTGCCGCTGTCGCTGGTCGTCGAGGTGCCGCTCAAACGCGAGACGATCCGCCTCAAGCTCTGGAAGTATTTCGTCTACAGCCACGACCGCTCTCACGTGATCCCGCTCGTCCTCCTCGACTCCGACATCGACGGCAACTCTCCGTTCACGCGCACGCTGACGAGCCAGCTCTACCGCAGCGACAACGTCGAATGGAAGGTGCTCCAGCGGGTCCTCCTGGGCCTCGGCGGCATGAGGGCGCTCGACCGCCTGGGCTATTCGATCTCCCGCTACCACCTGAACGAGGGCCACGCGGCGCTCGCGTTCGTCGAGAAGGCCAAGGGTCTTTCCGACAAGGCGCTCGAGTCACTCAAGGACCGCTTCGCCTACACCTGCCACACGCCGGTGGCGGCGGGGCACGACCGCTTCCCCAAAAAAATTCTGCAGGAGCTCCTGCGCGACGAGGAATTTTCGCTCGTGAAGAAGTTCGGCGAGGACGAGGAGCACGGCGACCTCGTGAACCTCACGCAGCACGCGATGAACACCTGCCGTTACGTGAACGCCGTCGCCCAGAAGCACGGCGAGGTCACTCGCCTGCAGTTCCCCGCCTACCGCGACAAGATCCAGTCGATCACCAACGGCGTGCACTCGCACACCTGGGCCTCGGCGCCGTTCGCGGCGCTGTTCGACCGCCACGACGGCGCGATCGGCGGATGGCGGAAGGACCCGACCCTGCTCAAGAACGTGCTGGCCAAAAAGGACGACCCCGCCTTCCGCCGCGAGCTCTGGGACGCCCACCAGACGAACAAAAAGAACCTCTGCGCGCTCCTCAAGGGCTGGCAGATGGACCCCGGCGTGTTCACGATCGCGTGGGCGCGCCGCATCGCCGCATACAAGCGCCCGAGCCTCATCCTGCAGGACGCCTCGCGTCTCCTCGACCTGGCGCGCCGCAAGGGGCCGCTCCAGATCCTCTTCGCGGGCAAGGCACACCCGAAGGACGACCTCGGGTTCACCTACGTCAACGAGATGCTCGCGGCGATCGACTCGCTCGAGCCGGAGCGCAAGCTCGTGCGCGTGCTCATGCTCGAAAACTACGACACCTATTTCGGGAAGCTCCTGGCCTCTGGCGTGGACGTCTGGCTCAACAACCCGCTTCCGCCGTTCGAGGCCTCGGGCACCAGCGGCATGAAGGCGATCCAGAACGGCGTGCTCCAGCTTTCGACGCTGGACGGGTGGGTGGTCGAGGCGGCGGACCTGAACGTCGGATGGATCTTCGGCTGGCAGCACCACTCGGACGAGATCGGCGACGAGCGCAACCTCCGCCTGAAGGAGGACTCCTCGCTCCTCTACGAAACGCTCGAAGGCGTCGTCGACCTCTATTACCGGACGGTCGGAAACGGCCAGCCGGACCCCTCGTCGGACTGGGTCACGAAGATGGCGCACGCGGTGGCGGCGGCGGCGTTCTTCAGCACGCACCGCATGGTCGGGGAATACGAGAAAAAAATCTGGCGCGCCTGACCCTCAGGCCGGCAGCGTGAAATAGAAGGTCGCGCCCTCTCCGGGCTGGGACTTCAGGAGGATCTCGCCGCCCGAAGCGTTCACGATGTGCCGCACGATCGCCAGTCCCAGGCCCGTCCCCGCGACGTTGAGCGTGCGGTCCTTGTCGACCTGGTAAAACTCCTCGAAAATTTTCTCCGATTCCTCCGGCGGCACGCCGGGCCCGTTGTCCCGGACCGAAAAATCCACCTGGTCTCCCAGAGCCTCCGCCTTGATCCAGACGCGCGCCGTCTCCTTGTCGCAGAACTTGGCCGCGTTCTCGACGAGGTTGTTGAACACGAGGTCGAAGTACTTCTTGTTCAGGCTCACCGAGGCCTCTTCGTCGCAGTCCAGCTCCCATTCGAGTTTTTTCGGCCGCGGCAGACGCGACATCGCGTCGAGACGCGCGCGCAGGTACTCCGAGAGAACGATCTTCTCGGGCGGGAGGTCGAGCCGCTTGGATTTCAGCATCGTGAAACCCAGCAGCTTTTCGAAGGAATCCACGAGCTCGCAGGACTTCTCGTAGAGGACGCCCATGAATTTCTCCTGGTCGGGGTTGAGAGGCCCCAGCATCTTCTTGTGGAACAGCGACGCGTTCTTGTGCACGATCGCCATCGGCGTGCGCAGCTTGTGCGAGATGAAATTGAGAAACATCTCTTCCTGGAAGGCGCGCTTGCGCTTGTCGGTGACGTCGGTCAGGATGGCGACGACGCCCGTCAGCGCGCGGAAGGCGTCGCGGATCGGGCCGAGGCTCACCTCGAGAATGAGCGGCCTCTGGGTCTCGGTCTCCGGCCTCTCGACGTCGAACACGAGCGGCCCGTCGTGCAGGTCGGTCTCGATGTCGCCGGCGTAGCGCACCTCGAAGAGCTCTTCGAGGCGCTCGAGGAAAGCCGGCGGGGCGGCCTCGCGCGGCGCCTGGAGGTAGTCGCGCGCCTTCTGGTTCATGCGCGTGATCTTCAGCTCGGCGTCGAGCAGCACGATCCCGTCCCCCATCGCCTCGAGAACGTTGTCGAACTTCGCCCGCTCGTCGAGGAGCGCGTGCTGGGAGGAGAGGCTCAACGCGGTCTCGACCTTGGCCAGGACTTCGCCTTCGTCGAGCGGCTTCTTGAGGAAGTCGGCGCAGCCGGAATCCGTGGCGGAGGCCAGGTCTGCGGTCGAGGAGGAAAGGAGGATCATCGGAACGGAGGGCCAGCGGCCGCGAAGCTGCGTCAGGAGGCGCGGGCCGTCTTTCGAGTCGGCGTCGACGAGCGTCAGATCCGGTTCCGGCGCCTCGCCGGGGACTTCGCCGCCGGGATGAAACTCGATCTCGTGCTGCGGCGTGAGCACCTTCTGAAGCACGCTCCGCACCGACGGGTCCTGGCTGGCGACGAGGAGCTTGTTGATGACTTTCATCCGCACCCCTTTCCGGCCGATTATTCTACAGTTTTGCGGCCGGAAAAGCGAATCCGGCGCGGAGATCGGGAAGAACGTGCCCGGTAGGAACCTGCAACCTTCTGATCCGCAGCCGTCGGGGTTACGTTTGCCGGGATGGCCCTAGATTGTCCAATCTTACCGCTTTTCGAGGGGAGAAGCGATATTCTGGGCTCTCAAATTCACCCGCAGTCAATCTCGCCTTTAACGTTCTCACGATAAGACTTGCTGCGAGCGCCGATCAGCATAATTTCCTCCACTTTAAATTTCATAAGGACGTATTTGTCCAGAATCTCAATCTCGTAACGATTGTATTTTTTTCCCGTTTTAACGGCCTCAATGACGCGAGTAGCGGAGAGCTGCAGAATCTTTTTTTCCACTTCTTTTGCGATCTGGTAAAACTCTTCTCCTTCCGAAATAAGCTCGATGGAACCATTCAACCGATAGCCGTCGAGGTTCTCGATGTCCATGAAGGACAAAGAAGCCTTTGGATTTGTTTTTAAGTTTTTGTTAGTCGTTGCGAATGAGTAATCGACGAGGTAAATAAAGGGGGGTTCATATTTAAGGAAAAGTTTCGGCGTCGCGTCCGGCTGACCTCTATCGTCAACCGTCGCGACGACGAGAAACCTGACTTTTTCCAGAAGGAGGGGAAGATTGACCGTCTCCGATCTCTCCTTTCCTTCCGGAGCAACCATCTTCGTGTCCGTTTCCGCTTTCTGTGTGGTCACCTGAGAAGCCTCAATATGAGTTTCTTGTATTGTTTGCATGTTTCATGGATTGTTCCTTATTGCGTCATACATACTCGACTCGTTATTGAACGGCGATATTTTTTTCGGGTGCCGTTGTCGCATTCTTCAATTTGGGCAAACGAATGGTGAGCACTCCGTTTTTATTTTCCGCCGTCATGGCATTGGAATCTGCATCCGCCGGGATGGGAAAGCTTCGCATGAACGACCCAAAGTTTCGCTCCATGCGGTAAAAATTCCCGTTTTCTTGCGTTTCTTCTTTTTCTGATTTCCGCTCGCCTGAGACCGTAAGGAGGTTATTTTGGATTTTCACATTTATCTTATCCTTATCGATTCCCGGCAGATCAAGGCGGATAAGATAGGCGGTTTTTGTGTCTTCGACGTCCAAGGCTGGCTCATAGAAATTTTGTCTTGCCATGCCTCTTCCGATGGCGCCTCGGCTGAAGCTATCGCGGAACATCCGGTTCATCATCTGCTGGATTTGGTCCATTTCTTGGAAAGGATCGTATGAATCAAATCCAGAATTTGAGAACGGATCATTCAAGGGCGCGAACGTCCGTGAAGTCAGAGGATTGCTTTGAGACCGCGTCTGCGCCGGTAACGCGCCGCCATAAATCGAGCGAGCGGCGGGCGAAGTAACCCGATAAGGAGGCTCCTTATCCCCCGCATTTGCGTTTCTTACTCTAAAGAGATAGATACTCTCGGCGGCAAGCGCGATGCCAAGGATCACGACCGCCGCCACGAGCCAGCGGTTTGTTTTCATGGCTTAAACTCCTTGAATGATTATTATTCAATGGCAATGATCTTAGGTTTTGGCTTTTCAACTTTCGGCAGAGTCAGCCGCAAAAGACCATTCTCATACTGAGCGCGGATCTTATCCTTTTGGACCGCGCCCAGCACGAACGAGCGCCGATACTGAAGCTTTTGGCGTTCGGTGTAAAGCGGGGTATAGTCTTTCGATAAGTCCTGTGCGGCCGTCCTGCCGGTGATCTCAAGCGTATCGCCTTCAATCGCCGTATGAATCGTTTCTTTAGTGGCTCCCGCCATTTCGACCTCGAGAACGACTTCTTTCTCTGATTCGAAAATATCTACGGACGGGACCACAATCGGTGTTTCGGATTCGTAGTTGCTCGCCTTTTGCTGTTCTCGATCGGCGAGTCTGCCTTGCGTTAGCATTGGCGCCTCCTCTCAATTCAAATCAATTTTGATTTGTTTGGGCTTGGCTTCCTCTTTCTTCGGCAGAGTGAGCTCAAGCACGCCGTTTTTGTAGCTGGCTTTCACTTTAGTGTCGTCCACAGCAGTCGGCAAGCTCACCGCGCGGTGAAAGCTGCCGTAGAGACGCTCGGTGCGAACAGCCCCTTTTTCCCTGCGCTCCGTCTCTTCTTTTTTCTCGCCTCTTATGACAAGCATCCCGTCTTGGATCGAGACTTCGATGTCTTCTTTCTTTAATCCCGGAAGATCGGCTCTCACGAGAATGTCGTCCTTCGAATCGTGAACGTCAATCGCCGGAGTCCAAGCGCCTTCAAAGAGGCTATCTTCGCGGACCGCGCCTCTTGAAAGCGAGAAATTATCGAAGAGATCGTTCATTTCCCGTTGCAGATCAAAGAGAGCTCTAAAGGGGCTAAGGCTTGTGTCCCTTGGGCTCAGGCTATTTTCCCTTCTGCGCGGTACGAGGTTCATGGCTTTATCCTCCTTTCCTCGTTTAGTTGGCACTCGCGACAAGCAAGTGCCAAAATTTGGCCAAAAAAATTTATCTGCCGTTCTTTTCTTCCATATCCAGGATGACTTTAAGGCCGTGCACGTTCACTTGGCGCACATTTATGTAATACCACGCGTGTTCCAGTCTTTTAAGCTCATTCTGAGAATAATAGCGATAACGCCCTTTTTGGCGGGGAGGCTTAACGACGTTTTCCTTGTCGAGCTGTTTCAAGACCCAAAGGGGAATACTTAAAAGCCGCGAGACAACGCCGCTTGTGTAGATCGGCTCATCCCCATCGATCTCCTGTGAGAACGCCTTTTTCAAAGCCTTCTGCGCTACCACTTTTATTCCCTCCGATGATTCTTATTACCATAATCGAACCAATTTGTCAAGCAATCGAAATAATTTTTTCGATTGTAGGATAGTCCTGGGCACTGGCTTGTCACAAAATGTCTCCACCCTCTGCTCAGGACTACTTTCAAGGGGCGGGACGTCCCAAATACAAAGGAGGCTACAGCGTTTAAGCCGTAGCCTCCTGATCTCTGTGCCAGCCCCGATCCGGGCAAGCTCGTGTATGACCAAACAAACTGACGGATGCCTGCCTACCCTGCACTGTGAAATA
The DNA here is from genome assembly GCA_035496715.1 of Candidatus Eiseniibacteriota bacterium. Taxonomy (GTDB): domain Bacteria; phylum Omnitrophota; class Gorgyraeia; order 2-02-FULL-51-18; family 2-02-FULL-51-18; genus DATJEK01. The sequence goes on from DATJEK010000141.1 coordinate 17,758, forward strand.
GTCGCTTTACGAGGAAGGAAAAACGTGTGCCCGGTAGGAGTTGAACCTACAACCTTCTGATCCGTAGTCAGATGCTCTATCCAATTGAGCTACGGGCACAATTCCGTTCGAAAAAGCAGGATGGCGGAGACTCGATCGAAGATCGAATATAACAGATATTTTTAAGCCTGTCTCGAAACTTTTTCCGCGCCAGCCGGCCATTTTTCTCTACTGCCAGTTCTTCTTCGCCGGCAGGCCGTGGACGACCTCGCCGTTCATTTTCCGCCGGATCAGCTCGTCCAGCGCGTCGATCGCGACGACGGAGAACCGTTCGGCCGCCCAGTCGTTCAAATGCATGGGATCCGAGAAAAACGGGCCGTCCCAGCCGAGATCCTCCACCTTGAAATACGTGAAATGGGGATATTTTTTCTCGAACTCGGCCAGGCGGGCCTCCAGGTTCGCGAGATACCTAAGCCGGCGGATCCGGTCGCGGATCCCCGGGTTGACCGGCGGGAGGAAGTAGACCGTCGGGATCCCCCGCTCTTCGGCGAGCGCGATGAACCGCTCCATCGACCGCGTTCCGGGA
>DATJEK010000142.1:0-6098 GCA_035496715.1 Candidatus Eiseniibacteriota bacterium
TTCGATGTTTCTCAAGACGCTCGAGGAGCGCCAGGGACTCAAGGTGGGCTGCATCGAGGAGATCGCCTTCCGCGTCGGCCTGATCGACAAGAAAAAACTCCTGGAGGCGGCCAGGGGCATCCCGACGCCTTACGGAGACTATCTCCGGGAGCTCGCCGGATCCGCCGAATGAACGGGACCGTGAAGCGCGCCGTCCGCCTGTCCCTGCTTTCGGCGCTGTTCGCCGCCGCGTCCGTTTTTCCCGCCGCCGCCGAAGACCCGAAAGAAGACTACCTCGTGTCCGTTCCCGGGCGGATCATGGAGATCGGCCCCACCGGCGCCGGTTACGTCGTCGTCCGCAACGACGACGGCACCCGCTTCCTCGTTTTCACGGACAACCAGAATAAATATCTCCCGGGACCCCCGAAGCCGGTCGAGGTGGGGCGCACGCCCGCGTTCGCCGGCTCGCTGCGCCGGGTGGGCGAGCTCGAGGCGCCGGACGAGCAGCTGCCTCCCGCGCTCCTGGAGGCCGCGCCGGAACTCGCCGAAGGCGAGGCGGTGACGGACGGCTACCGGGATCGCGCGAAAAAGCGCGCCGCTCTCGAGAGGCGCTTTCACAAGCGCTGGGTCGTCGACATCCGCGAGGAAAGAGGGCAGGAGGTTTACGACTGCCAGGACCTTTACGACGGCGACGGCATCCTGCTCATGTCGGTCAAAAAAAACATTTCGCGCGACGCGGTCGCGTCGAAGGAGGCCGCGTGAAGCGTCTCCTGGCGGCGGTCGCCGTCCTCGCGACGCTCTGGCCGGCCGCGGCGCTCGCGGCGGAATACGCGCCCACGGCCGAGAGCACGGACGACCCCCGCGAGATCGCGGTGAAAGTCCGCGCGATTTATCCCGACGGCGCCCGGCCGGTGACCGGCGTCCGTGACGACCGCTGGAAGATCGTCGTCCGCAACGCCACCGCCGACAAGGGCAAAAATCTCGCGCCCGCGGCGATCGTGCTGCGGGGCGTGCACTGGGATTACCGGGAAGATTTCACGCCGTGGCGCCGGCAGCTGAAGGGGCGGACCGTCGAAAACGCCGACGGGACGATCACCTACGACCCGGCTCACGGCTCGTTCACGGGGTTCGTGTTCGAGGCGGGACTCCTGCGCCCCGGCGAGGAGAAAACGATCGATCTGCCGATCACGCCCCAGATGACGGACAAGCACGATCTCGTCGTGGCCTACTCGTTCCTCGAGAATGACGACTGGAAAAAGGACGTCTGGTTGGAGGAATCCGCGCCCGCGCGGTTCGACCCCGACGGCCCGAAGAAGTTTTATCCGGCCGAGGCGACGGCCGAGGCCAGGGGAGAGCTGGCGATCGTGCGCCAGACGCGCGAGCCCGGTCCCGACGAGCTCGAGCAGTACTCGGCCGTGTTCACGTTCGGCGAACCCTTCTCCAAACCCCTTTTGGAGGATGCCCTGACCGGCGGCCTGTCGGCACTGGAGGCCGCGAAGAAGGCGGGCGCCGACGTCCTCAACGAAAACTACACGCTGTTTTACCGGCCGCCGCTGGGCGCGTGGTTTTTCGTGCGCGACGACCAGCACGCCATGGCGCTGAAAAAAGCGGACGAGGTCTGGGAGGCGGTCCCGATGCCTCCGATGGAAACGGACGCGCCCGAGGAATTCGGCGGGTTCGAAGGGGGCGACACGCTGATCCTGCTCTCGGACGAGATCCGTGTCGGCGGCGTCGGCTACGGGCCGGTCCCCGGTTCGACGCGTCTGGCCCCCGAAATGTTCTGGAGGGCCCTCCGCCGCGCCCGGGAAAAGGAGATTCCCGTTCAGCGGGTCACCGTGCGGCCCACGCCGGTCGAGCCGGTCCGCGTCCTTTCCGCCGGGGTCGAAGGGAACGAAAACGAGGTCTGGGTTCAACCCGAAAGCGAGGGAACATGAAAAAATCGGCCGCCGTGTGCGCGTTGTTCGTCTCGATGGTTTGGATTCCCGCGCGTCCCGCGTTCGCCGAAGACGCTTCCTGGGCGGTCTGCGCCGGCGAGATCCGCCGGGAGGACGCGGACAAGCCGTTTCTCGGCGGCACCCTCACGGTTCAGGACCCGGCCGTGGCATCGGCCGTCCTCCTGCGCGTGCCCACGCGGATCGACGGCGCGCTCGCGGAGCTGCCTGAGATCGAGCTCCGGGGGCTCAAATCCGGGAAAACCACGATCGAGCTCTCGGCGGGGGACGCGAAAAAGACCCTTACCGTCAACGTCTCGGACTGCGGGGCCGATACCGTTCCCGAGAAAGCGCCCCAGATCCTCGAGGTCTGCGAGGGCAGGATCCGCCGCACGAAGCTCCAACCCGGCATCCGGAACTTCAGCGTCCTTTCCCAAGATCCCGGCGTCGTCGACGCCGGATTCCGCGGCAAGGGCCGGGTGATCACTCTCGAGGGGAAAAAGACGGGAGAGACCCTCGTCGTCCTGAAGGCCTACTGCCGGACCCGGTCCGCCGACGGGGAGCTGACGCTCGAGCCGCGCGTCCGCAAATATCTGGTCAGGGTCGTGCCTTGCGGGGAGGGCCGCGCGGAGGGCGACTTCTATCTTTTTTCGAAAACCGAAGCCTCTCATTAAAAAATTCTAATAATATTTTAATCGTTTTCTAATCTGCCGGGCGGTAAAATCGGTATGTAAAATTAAGTAATTCTTTCAACCGGCTTACAAAATCATGAAATTATTACGCAATTTTGTGCTCATGTTAGCCGTCCTTACGGCCTGCGCCCCGGCCCTCGCGCTGCCTCAGAACCTGAATTGGCAGTTCGCCGGATGGCACGGCGGCGGCGCTTTCCCGATGATCGTTCCCGATCCGGCCGTGGCGGGCCGCACCTACCTCATTTCGGACATCGGCGGCATCTGGCAGTCCGACAACCGGGGCGACCAGTGGAACCCCCGGACGAACGGCCTCGGAAACCTGAAGATCGTGAACCTGGCGATCGCGCCCTCCAATTCGAACATCCTCTACTGCGGCACGTCGATCGGCGTGCACCGCTCCGACAACGCGGGGCAGGACTGGGTGATCTCCGCGGCCAGCAAAAGCAAGATCCTTTTCTCGCGGCCCTCCGATTACCGGTCGCTGGTGGTGCATCCGACGGACCCCAACCGCGTGTACGCCGGCACGAAGGACGGACAGGTTTTTTATACCGCCGACGGAGGGGGGACCTGGGCGAATCTCGGCGTCCAACTGCCGTTCGGCAGCGCGGTCGCGATCAGCTCGCTTCTGTGCACGCGCGACGGCGCCTATCTTTTCGCCGCCAGCCCGTCGGGACTCCGGCGGTACAATTTCGCCTCCGCCGCGTGGGAGACGACGACGTTTCCCGCGGGCGCGGTGTACGACCTCACCTCCGACGGCACGCCCGAGACGATTTTCGCGACGACGGGAACCAAGATCGCCTGGAGCCAGAACGCGGGAGCCAGCTGGCAGCTCTCCGCAGCCGCCGCGGTGCCTTCGCCGGGGTATTTTTACCGGGTTTCGGCGAAAGTGACGGCACAGGGCACGCGTCTTCTGGCGGCATGGCGTGAAAATTGGAACGGCGGCGTTTTCCTGAGCACGGACGGCGGGACGACCTGGACGAACGTCGAACGCAACCTGAGCCACGACACGCAGGGCGATCCGACGCGTGTCTGGCACACCGGGTTCGAATGGCCGCTGGGCGCCGCGATCGATCCCGCCAATCCCTCGATCCTCTATTTCAGCGATTTCTGGGGCGCGTGGCGCTCCGACGACGGAGGACAGAGCTGGCAGGAGAAAGTCCGGGGCGCGCCCAATTCCGTGGGCTCCGACGTCCAGCAGAGCGCCGACGGGAGGCTCTGGGTCGCGACGATGGACAACGGACTCATGGTCTCTTCCGACAACGGCGCGCATTACCAGGCGCTCGCGCCCAACTCGGCCTCCGACACGAGCGTGATGGGCCACGTCTGGCGCGTGATCGCGCGCGGCAACCACGTCGTCGCGACGAATTCGCCCTGGGACGCGGGCCCCAACCAGGTCCTCGTCAGCGAAAACGGCGGCACGAGCTTCACGAAGACGCGCAGCGGGCTGCCGACGGCCTATCCCACGACGAACGTCGTCTGGGACAAGGGTTACGCGAGGGCGCTCGCGCAGGATCCCGTCCAGACCAACCGCTTCTATCTGGGGATCGACGGGGACGGTACCGGCGGTTTCTTTTATTCCGTGGACGGCGGCTACAACTGGACCCGTTCGGCCGGTCAGCCGTCGTCGCTGCGGATCTACAACGGCCTGGCCGTGGATCCGGTGGAGCCCTACCGGCTTTACTGGGCGACCGTCGGAACGGGCGGCGGCGTCTACCGTTCGGAGAATTACGGCCTGAACTGGCTCAAAGTGTTTTCCGGGAGCGCCTACGTGTTCGACCTGGCGGTCGCGCCGGACGGGACGGTCTACGCGGGCACGGACACCGCGGGGCCCGTGCTTTTCGTCTCCCGCAACAAGGGGACTTCCTGGTCCCAGCTCAAGGCCTTCGGAGGAAGCGGCACCTGCGAGGGCATCGCGATCGATCCGACGAACTCCTCGCGCCTGGCGGTGAGCACCCTCAAGTGGGACGGCTACACGCCCTGCAAAATCTACCTCAGCGAGGACGCCGGGGCGACCTGGACGGACGTCTCGGCGAATCTGCCCTACGGCTCGGGCGCCTCCGCGATGGCGTTCAGCCCCGACGGGCGCTATCTCAACATCGTGCGCGACGCCGGTTCCGCCTGGAGGCTTTCGCTCGTGAACGACGCCGTGGCGCCGACCGCTCCGGGTTCGCTGACGGCGACGGCGGGAGCGGGTTCGGTGAACCTCTCCTGGACGGCGTCGACCGACGACACCGCGGTGACCGGATACAAGGTTTACCGGGGCGGCACGTTCCTCATGGACAGCGCGTCGACGTCCTGCGTCGATTCCTCGGTTTCGCTGGGCGCCTCCTACAGCTACACCGTGAAGGCCACGGACGCGGCGGGCAACCTTTCCGCGGCGAGCAGCGCGGCGAACGTGACGCTCGCCGACACGACGGCCCCCAGCGCGCCGCAGAATCTCACCTACACTTTGAGCGGCGAGCGCACCGTCAACCTCGCCTGGAGCGCGTCCACCGACAACGGCACGGTCGCCCGCTACGACGTCTATCGCAACGGGATCGTGATCGGCCAGTCGGCCGCGCCGTCGTACGCCGACTCCTCGGGCGCCTACGGCGCGCCGTACGCGTATGCGGTCAAGGCCGTGGACGCGGCCGGCAACACCTCGGCCGCGAGCGCGTCGGTTTCGGTCACGCTTTCGGACACGACGCCGCCCGGAGCGCCGCAGGGCCTGACCGTGTTCGTCCTGAGCGCGGTCACCGTTTCCTGGCAGGCTCCGACGGACAACGTCGGAGTCGCCGGATACCGCGTTTACCGCAACTCGATCCTGCTGTCCAACTGCGCCTCGACCTCCTATACCGACACGCTCGCCGCGGCGGGGGTGTCGTACGCTTACGAGGTGACCGCGCTCGACGCCGCCGGCAACGAATCGGCGAAAAGCGCTCCGGTGACGGCCTTGATCGCGGACGCCGCGCCGCCTACGGCGCCTTCGTCTCTGGCCGCGGCCCTCTCCGGAACCTCGGCGACGCTGTCCTGGAATCCCTCGCAGGACGACACCGCCGTCACCGGGTACAAGATTTACCGGGACCAGACGCTCCTGACGACCGTGACGGCGTCGCCGTACACCGATTCCATCCTCGTGCCGGGGACGCAGGAAGAGCTCCGGCCTGGCGCGTCGGCATATTTCAATGGGGCATCGATGGTGACTTTTTCAGTTTCTCCCGACTGGGACTTCGGCTCGGGAGATTTCACGATTGATCATTGGTACCGATTTGATTCCCTTCAACATACTTATTTCTGGTCCCGTCTGGGAAACGGCGGTTCGGGCACGGAGCTTGCGCTCCGCTGGATAACATCCAATCAGATTGACGTTTATATCGATGATGTCCCGGTCGTTACGGCTGGTTGGAGGCCTGTAACCGGCGTTTGGTATCATCTGGCTGTATCGCGTTCCGGAGGAGCGGTTCGCTTTTTTGTGAACGGAGTTCAGGTAGGCGCAACGGGAACATCTAATTCGAGT
>DATJEK010000143.1:0-7538 GCA_035496715.1 Candidatus Eiseniibacteriota bacterium
TCCCGGAAAAAATCCACGCGCGAGCCGTCGGCGAGTTTCGCCTGGATCACGTACCAGCCGTCCATCTTCAACGGGTACGGGCTGAACATGTCCCATTTCTGGTCCAAATAAAGGAGCTTCCCTGGGCGCTCGTAACCGCGCGGCAGCGTGAAGCGCTCTCCGCCCGGCAGCGTGCTCCAGTTCCAGAAGAAGACGTAAATCAGAAAGAGAAACGCCGCGCCCCCCGCGAGCGTGCCCGGTTCCGCGGGAGCCGGCGTGAAGCGCAGCCACGCCAGCGGCAGAGAAGCCTTCGCCCGGTGCGAGGCCGTCCATTCGTAGGCGCTCGTGCCGGCGGCGTGGACGGGCTTCAGGCGCAGGACCGGGGCCAGGAACGAAAAGACCGGCGAGGCCCTGACCAGCTCGACGAACGCGTCGAACTTGTGATACCTCCGCCCGCCGGCTTCGACGATCCAGGAGTTGTGGCGCAGCATGAGCTCGTGCGTCACCGGATCTGCCTGCGCCGGGATCACCGGCGCGCCGGCGAGCGCGAACATTTCACGGATGAGGTAGACCGACTTTTTGCAGAAGCCGCAATCCGCGTCGAAATAGATCCTCACCTCTTCTTTCCCCTTGCGGAGCGCCGCCTCGAGGGAGTCCCAGAACGACGACGGCAGAAACGGCACCAGAGAGACGAGATCGAAGAGCGGGAACGTCCCCAGCCTCAGGCAGGCGCCCATCGCCAGGTGGAACGCGGCGAACACGAACACGCCGAGCACGCGCACGGCGCCGCCGCCGAACGGCGCCAGAAGAAGCAGCGGACCCGCCGCCTCGATCCACCAGGTGAAATGCGTCAGGAGCACGAGGAAATCCGGGAAACCCAGGAGCCACGTCCCCAGCGGGGTCGAAAACTGCTCGAGGCTCAGCGCGTAGTAAATCGCGCTGCCGTCGCGGTGCCATTCGGGAGAAGTCTTGAGCGCCGCCGAAAAGAGGTAGACCATCAGGGTCTGCGAGAGAAGCGCGATCGTGCCTCCCGAGAGCGCGACCCGCGGCGCGGCTCGGCCGGAGGTGTCCAGCGCCCGGTCGACCGAGTACGCCGCGCCCAGCGGCAGGAACATCGCCCAGAACGCGAGCATGCGCAGCAGGATGTCGCCGCCCTGCAGGACCAAGGGATTGCGAAGCTGGACCGAGATCACGAGGAACCACGTCACGCACGCCGCGATCCGCGTGCGCCAGCCGGCGAGGAGCGCGGCGGCGGCGGCGGCCTGGAGGAAAAGCAGGGCCGCGGCGAACGGCGCGGAGCCGTTGATCATGTAGACCGACAGCCGCAGCGGATGCATGTCCTGGAAGCAGAAGACGCGCGGCAGGACGCCGTCGTCCGTGAGAAAGGCCGTGAGGTCTCCGAAGCGCGTGACCGCGTCGTAGAGCACCGCGGCGCCGAGCGCGACCCGGAAGAGGGCCAGCGACCGCACGTCGATGCCGAAGAGCCGGGTCAGGAAGTTGCCGCTGGGCGGAGAGCGTCGGATCGTGTTTTCAGGCCTCGAAAGGTGGTCGGGGTGACTGGATTTGAACCAGCGACTTCTTGCTCCCAAAGCAAGCGCTCTAGCCGAGCTGAGCTACACCCCGAGATTCCAGACTGATTTTAACAACGGCCCCGGGTGAAGTCTAGCGGCGTTTCTGGGAGACGACGCGCTGGGCGGCCAGCGCGATGTTCGCGGACGTGAGGCCGTATTTGTTCATGAGCTCCTGTGGGGAGCCCGACTCGGCGTAGGTGTCGTTCAGCCCCACGAACTCGACGAAGGAAGGATGACGGCGCGAGAGGAACTGGGAAACCACGCTGCCCAGCCCTCCGAAGGTGAGGTGCTCCTCGGCCACGACGAAAGCGCCCGTCGTTTTCGCCTCGGACAGGATGAGCTCCTCGTCCAGGGGCTTGAGCGTGTGGATGTCGACGACGGAAGCGTCGATCCCCTTTTCTTTCAGGAGTTCGGCGGCCTCGAGGCACTCGAAAACCAGCAGGCCCGTTCCGACGAGCGTCACGTCCTTGCCCTCGCGAAGCTTGATGCCCTTGCCGATCTTGAACTCCGTCTTCTCGTCGTACACGAGCGCGGCGTTGGCGCGGCTGGTGCGGACGTAGACGGGGCCCTTGTGGCGCGCGGCCTGCTTGATCAGCGACTTGGCCGAGTGCTCGTCCGAAGGGACGATCACCGTGAAACCGGGAAGCGTGAGGGCGAGCGCGAAGTCCTCGACGGACTGCTGGGAGGCCCCGTCCTCGCCGACCGAGATGCCGCCGTGCGAGGTGACGACCTTGACGTTGAGCTCGGGGAACGCCACGCCGACGCGCAGCTGCTCGTAGCCCTTGCACATCAGAAAGCAGGCGAACGAGCTGATGAACGGGACCTTGCCGCAGGAGGCCAGGCCGGTCGCGAGGCCCACGAGGTTCATCTCCTGGATGCCGATGTCGATGAAGCGCTCCGGATACGCCTTGCCGAATTTTTCGGTGCGGGTCGACTTGGAGAGGTCCGCGTCCATGACGATGACGTCGGGATTCTCGGCGCCGAGCTCGACGAGCGCCTTGCCGTACGCGTCGCGGGAGGCCGCGCCCATCCTGCGGACGAGGGCGCTCATTTCATCATCCCCGTGATGCGTGCGATCTCGGCGTCGCTTTCGCCGAGCTCTTTGAGGGCCCGGACGGTCTCGTCCTTGGTGTTGGCGACGCCGTGGAAATGGTTGTTCCCTTCCATGAAGGAGACGCCCTTGCCCTTGACGGTGTGGGCGATGATGATGCGGGGGGCCGACTTCGACGACTTCGCCCAGAGCAGCGCGTCGTGGATTTCCCGGAGGTCGTGGCCGTTGATCTCGCGGGTCTCCCAGCCGAAGGCCTTCCACTTGTCGACGACCGGCTCCATGTCGAGCATCTCCTTGCAGGAGCCGCCGAGCTGGTACTTGTTGTAATCGAGAATGGTCGGGACGTTGGTCATCTTGTGGAACGACGCGAACGCGGCCGCTTCCCAGATCTGCCCTTCGTTCAGCTCGCCGTCGGAGATGAGCGCCCAGGAAAAGTAGTCCTTCCGGTCGAACCGCGCCGCCAGGCCCATGCCGACGGCGATGGAGAGGCCCTGGCCGAGCGAGCCGGTCGAGGCGTCGATGCCGGCGAGGCGGCGGACGTCCGGATGGCCCTGGAGGGGGCTTTCGAGCTTGCGGAGCGTCAGGAGCGACTCGACGCTGAAATAGCCGGCGCGAGCGAGGGCCGAATAGAGCGCCGGGCAGCCGTGCCCTTTGGAGAAAACGAGGCGGTCGCGGTCGGCCCACTTGGGGTTCTTCGGGTCGTGCCGCATGACCTGGAAATAGAGCGCGGTCAGGATGTCCGTGGCCGACAGCGAGCCGCCCGGGTGTCCGGAGCCGGCGAGGCCGAGCATCTTGATGACGTCACGGCGGATGTCGAGCGCGATCCGCGAAAGGCGGTCGAAGTCGGCCGGGGCGCTTTTTTTCTGGCTTTCCTGGGTCATAGGTGTCATCGGAAAGTTTAGAGTTTAACGCGCCGCGGGACGGGCGTCAACGATAACCTTTTGATTAACGGGTTTCCGCGACGCCGGTCCGGAACTTGAGAAAATTCTGGAGGGAATCACACAGGAGGTAGGGGTTGGTCCTCTTCTCGTCCCCCATCGACGTGGTCGTGCGCTCGGCGTAGTTGTGGCCCGGAAAGAGGATCGTCGAATCGTCGAATATCTTCAGTTTCTGGGTGAGCGAGTAGTACAGGTCCTCGGCATTGCCGCCCGGCAGGTCCGTCCGCCCGCAGGCGCCGATGAAGAGCGTGTCGCCGGAGAGCAGGTAGCCGCGCACGTGGAAGCACTGCGACCCCGGCGTGTGCCCGGGGGTGTGGACGAGCTCGATCTCGACGTCGCCCGCCTTCACCTTGAAGCCCGCGTCGACGGTCTTGAGCTGCGAGGGGCTGACGCCCATGTACGGCTCGTCCTTCTTGTTCACGTAGATCGGGCAGTCGACCGACGCCAGGAGCTCCTCGATGCCGTTGGTGTGGTCGAAATGGTAATGGCTGACGAGCGCGCCCACGATCTTCAAGTCGTCCTCCTTCGCCTTGCGGAGGATGGTGTCGACCTGCCACGCGGGATCGACGACGAACACCTCGCGCGTGGCTTTCGAGCCGACGAGGTACACGAAATTCTCCATCGGCCCGATCTCCATCTGCTGGAGGTAGAGTCCGGAATCAGTCTTCGTCATTCAGCGTGTCTCCGGGGATTTCGATCTTGGATTTTTCGAGTTTGGACAGCTCGATGCCGATCGTCTTGGCGATCTTGAAGATGCGCTCGTCGCGGTAGAACTCGCCGAAGCAGATGCGCAGGATGCCGGCGTTGGCGATCAGCTTGAAGCACTGCCAGCAGGGGCTGGCCGTGGTGTACATCGTGCCGCCTTCGATGCGGACGCCGTTCTTGGCGGCCTGGAGGATGGCGTTGGCCTCGGCGTGGATCGTGGCCACGCAGTGGTCGTTCTCCATCATGTGGCCGACCTGGTCACAGTGCTCGAGCTTGCGGATCGAGCCGTTGTAGCCGGTCGAGAGGATGGTCTTGTCGCGCACGATGACGGCGCCGACGAACTTGCGGTCGCAGGTGGAACGGCTCGAGACGACGCGCGCGATGTCCATGAAGTACTCGTCCCAGTCGGCGCGTTTCTTCTGCTTTTCGGTCAACATGAAGCCCTCCTGAAAGGCCTTATTTTAGCCTTTCGGGAGGGCGGGCTCAAGGGTAAAAGAGACGAAACGCTAGGAAAGCCGGCGGATCCTCTCGGCGCGGTCGCTGCCGGGCTTCAGCCAGATCTCGACGAGGTTCCTCTCCCGAAGCTCGCTCATGAGGGGGTCCACGACGTAGACCGCCTGGTTGCGGTGGGTGCGCAGGTTCTTCACGATGAGGAGGTTCGAGCGCGGTTCGACCGACTTCACCCTCCCCTCGATGAAGTACAGGAAGCTGCCGTTGGGCTGTTCGGCGATGTACGACTCGGCGGGAGTCCCCGTCGAATCGAACGCGGTCTCGATCAGGGTCGGAGACAGCTCCGTGAGCGGGCCGGTGCCGTTCTGTCCCGTGGACGCGATGGGCTCTTTCGTGAGGCCCGATCCGGGCCCCTCGAACGGACAGTCGACGCAATCGTGGCCGTTCCAATACTGATCGGCGCGGACGGAAGCGGGAAAAACCAACAGGCAGACGGCTAGAAAAAGAAGACTCTTTTTCATGGAGATGGCCTCGGGGAGGTGCTTGTTATGGTTGGGAAACGTACTTCCGGAAGAGGGCTGTATTATAGCGCTTCCGAGGCCGGAAATCAACCCGCTTTCAGGGGACGACCCCGATCAGTAGGTCACCCACTGGTCCACCTTGCCGTCGTAGTCGGAGTCCTTTTCGAGCTTCGCGGGCTTGCCGTTTTCGGCGTACACCCATTCGTCGGCCTTGCCGTCGAAGTTCGAGTCGGTCTCGATCCGGGCCAGGACGCCGTTCTCGTAGATCTCCCAGCGGTCGGGCTTGCCGTCCTTGTTGGTGTCCACGGCGACCGACTTGGGCATGACTTTGGGCGCGGGAGGCGTCTCCGCGGCGGGCGCCGCCGGAAGGAGGACGAAAAAGGAGAGCAGGAAAAAAGACAGCGAAGCGATGAGACGCTGGTTCACGGGTTCCTCCGTTTCAAAGAAAAACCCCGCCTCTCCGGAGATCCGGAAAGACGGGGTTTTCGGGTTCAGTTCTTACGAGCTCTTCCGAACGTTGGAAGCCTGCTCGCCCTTGGGGCCGTTGGTGATCTCAAATTCCACGACCTCGCCCTCGCGGAGGGATTTGAATCCCTCGCCCTGGATGGCCGAGAAATGGACGAAAACGTCCTTCTTGCCGCCCTCGGGGGTGATAAAACCGTAGCCTTTTTGATCGCTGAACCACTTGATGGTGCCTTTTGTCATTTTTTGAACCTTTAGCTTTGCTTGTCGTTATGGTGAAAACGTCCGTGCCGTACAAACGAAAAAGCCGCGGATAGTGTCCGCGGCTATTTCGAATCTTTTGTAAGCTTCAAAAACAGACGTTACTATCACGAAAAAGTATACTGAAATCGGCGAAAAAGTCAAGCCCGGGCGGGTCAGACGGAGCGGTCGACGCGTTCCCGGGCGCGGACGTTGATCGTGTCCTCCATCTTGCGCAGCTCCTCCCGCTGGAGGATGCCTTTGACGTTGTAAAAGGCCCGGTTGACGGGGGTCCGGACGTCCCAGCCGGCCTGGGCCATGCGCTCCTCGAATTCCCGCTCTTCGGCGGTCCGAATAGGAGAATTTAAAAGTTTATCGTTTGTTTTCGCCGGGAGAGAGGCTCCGCTGGAGGGTTCCGATCTGAGAGAGGGACAGATCACGCACAGAGCCGATACCAAAGCTATCGTAGTGATCGATAGTTTGCGTATCATTTTCACGCAGTATACCTGACGTCCGGGGGGATTACAAGGCGCCCCGCCGGGAAACCGCTCAGTCGATGAAGGGCTTGTCGAGGGTCCGGCGGGTCGAGGAGTGGGGGATCACCCACTGCCCCACGTCTCCGGCCAGCTTGTAGGCGTGCGGGACCAGGCCGGTGCGGAGCACGATCCGCAGATTCTTTCCGTTTTCCTTGGGGTTGTTCTTCAGGAGGCCCAGACGGTCCAGGAGCTCGTTCGCCTCGATCGTGGTGAGGAAGGATTTTCGCGTGCGCTCGAGCTCGGCGTCGACGGCCGCGATGATCGCCTTGGCGTCCACGTGCGCGAAGCTCATACCGCCCACCCTTTCGAGCGGTTCACCGCGTCTTTCCAGCGCGCCCACGCGTCCGCCGCCGGCGCCTTCCGGCCGGGCCGGAACACCCGGTCGATCTTCCGCAGGCGGTTGAATTCTTCGCGATTCTTCCAGAACCCCACGGCCACGCCGGCGAGCCCGGCCGCGCCCAGCGCCGTCGTTTCCAGCACCCGGGGCCGCTCGACCGGGATCCCGATCGCGTCGGCCTGGAACTGCATGAGAAAGTCGTCCGCGCTGGCCCCCCCGTCGACGCGCAGCGCGCGGAACGACAGGCCGGTGTCCTTTTTCATCGTCTCGAGGACGTCGCGCGTCTGGTACGCGATCGCCTCGAGCGCCGCCCGAGCCAGGTGCGCCCGCGTCGTGCCGCGCGTGATGCCCGCGATCAGGCCGCGCGCGGTCGGATCCCAGTACGGCGCGCCCAGACCCGCGAGCGCCGGGACGAAGACGACGCCGCCGGTCGACGGCACGCTCGCCGCCAGCCGTTCGACGTCGGACGATTTTTTCAGGATGCCGAGGCCGTCGCGCAACCACTGGACGGCCGCCCCGCCGATGAACACGCTCCCCTCCACCGCGTACTCGGTGCCCGCGGGAGTGCCGTCCGACCAGGCGATCGTCGTGAGAAGGTTCGGCGAGAAGCGCGGCCGACGGCCGGTGATCTCAACGATGAAAAGCCCCGTTCCGTACGTGTTCTTGACGATCCCCGGCGAAAAACAGCCCTGGGCGAACGACGCCGCCTGCTGGTCGCCGACGAGCGACGCGATCGGCAGCGCGGCTC
>DATJEK010000144.1:0-2322 GCA_035496715.1 Candidatus Eiseniibacteriota bacterium
CGGGAAGCTCGGCGCCCGGCTGGCCGTCGCGTTCACGCAGATGTTCGGGGAAAGCGCCGCGAAGGTGCTACAGGTCGCCGCCGGCACGTCGGACGTGGACAGCGTCCTGGCGTATTCGACGCCGGACCTCGTGAAGGGGGAATTTTCCACCTCGCCGACGCTCGTACGCCGCCACGTCGTCACGCTGAAGACCGCCGACGGGACGGTGGAGCGCGTGTTTTACACGAAGCGCCCGAAGGAAACCTCGCGCCTCAGCGCGGATGCGGACATGCGGGACTGGGACGAGGAGGCGCGGGCCCAGAAATTCGTTTCGACCCTGGGGCTGGCGCGTCCGTCGGCCGGAGCGGTGAAGATCCAGTCGATTCCCACGCTGGTCACCGAGTCGGCTCTCGGCAGCGAGCTCGACTACAAGGCGGCCGACCTCGGCGAAGTGCTGACGGCGCTGGGAGCCGCGGTCCGCACGCTGCACGACAACGGCGTTGCGCACGGCGACCTCACGGACCCGGTCCTGCTGGACCACCCGCTGCGCACCGACCACATCTTTGTGCGGCGCGAAGCCGGGCGGGTGGCGATCGACTTCATCGATTTCGGCCTGACCCGCACGGGCGTCACCGACCCCACCGTTTTCAAAAAGGAAATCGACCGCATCAAGCTTTCCCTCAAAGACTTCGTCTCGGCCCGGCCGGACGCGCCGGCGCTCCTGGAGGCGTTTTCGCGGGCCTACGAGGGGACCGGCGCGCGCCTGGCGCAGGAGGAAACCCGGCAGAAGATCACCGGTCTCCTCGACGCTCCCGCCGCCACCGAAGGGGACCGCCGGCAGGCCGCGCGCGAAATCAAGCGCGCGCTCCGCGATCTCCTGACCTCCTCCGTGTTGACCGGGGAAGCGGGCCGGGAATACGGAATCGAGCCCGGGCTCCTGGACCTCGTGATCCAGCTGCGGCGGGAGAACGGCCTCGACCTCGAGCGGCCGGTGATCGCGGGAAATTTCGCCGTCGAGGTCAAGCTCGGCGGCCCGCGCGAGCTTCTCCTGGATGTCGGGATTGCGCTTTTGACGAAGGACAGGGACGGCCGCAGCCACCAGGGACAGCGCCTCTATTCCCAGCTTTTGGCGCTTCTGAGGGATTCGGCCCCCGACGGCGCGAAGACGGTCCTGGAAGGGGAGATCAAAAATCCGGTCACGCTCGCCCAGGTGATCAACCGGCTCGGCGAGACGGGTCAGGTGAGCGTACCGGCCGACATCGCGCGCATCACGACGGTATACGCCGCCACGGACTACGAGGACGTGTATTCGAACGCGACGCTGGAGGCGAACCCCGCCGTGCTCCGCGACCAGGCCGCGATGATCGCGTTCCTGGCGGCTTCGCTGGTCGGCCGCCCCATCCGGGGCGACGTCCTGTTCGACACCAAGCTCGGGGCCGCCCGCCGGAACTTTTCCGAAAACACGTTCCTCGAGGCCGACGCGGAAGGCAAACGGCTTTTCCTGAGGAGCGTCCTGGAGCGGCCCGCGAAGGGCGCGCGGCTGGCGGAGCACGTCGCGAACGTGGACCAGCTGCGCGAGGAAAGGCTCGCCGCGGTGAAGACCCTCTCTCCCGCGGACGTGACGGCGCTGACGGCGTCTTTCGGCGCGCTGGTCCGGGGGCTGACCGATCGCCACGCGCCTGCGGTCGGCCGGGACGAGCCTCCGTTCATCGTCTCCAACGAACGGACCGAGGAGTATCTGGATTTTCTCGCCTCGAGCGAATATCCGCGCTTCGCCGACGGGACGCCGGCCCTGATGATCGGCATCGGCGGACAGCTGAACCTCGACGCGGCCGCGGCCCTGCGCACTCCGTTCGTGCTCCTGGCCGACATCAATCCCCGCATGCCCGAAATGTTCCGCATGATGGAAGGGATCTTCCGGCGCTCGCCCGGCATCGATCCCGCGGGTTTCCGGGAGGAATTCCTGGCGAACATCCGCGCGGGCACCGCGGAGAACCCCCACTATTTCATGGACCCCAAGGAAGAGTACCTTCCCGAGGTCGTGAAGTGGCTCGACAGCTCCCGCAACTGGATCAATGACGCCGGCCGTTTCGAGCACATCAAGCGGCTCTTCCTCGACGGCCGGATCGGTTACGTGCGGCTCGACAACCGCAACGCGGCGGCGTTCACCGAGATCCGGCGCTGGATGGACGACAACCGCGTCCTCCTCGAGATGTATTACGCGTCCAACAGCATGGCCGACGACCGCGGCATCGACGATATCCTCAGCAACCGGACCCCGGTCAATGCGGACGGCTCGTTCGGCCTGCGCCCCGATATCGCGAAGAGGGAGACCGAGTTTTT
>DATJEK010000145.1:0-2176 GCA_035496715.1 Candidatus Eiseniibacteriota bacterium
CTACCGGATTTCCGAACGGCTCTCGACGATCGTGCCGGACGCGGTGGTCACCGACGCGCGCGTGATCGAGGACTATTACCGGCAGCGTTACGGCTGCCCCTCCGTCTTCATCCCCTACGGCGGGGACCTGCCGGAGCCGGCGGGCACGCAGATGCTCGAGCGGCTGGGCCTCACGGCGGAACGCTATGCGCTGTACGTCTCGCGGCTCGAGCCCGAGAACAACGCGGATGCTGTCGTGCGCGCCTACCGGGACGTCCCGGGCGATGTCCCGCTCGTCATCGTCGGCGACGCCCCCTATGCCCGCGCCTTCATCGCCAGGCTCCGCCGCGAGGCGGACCCGCGCGTGCTCTTCACCGGAGGTATTTACGGCGAAGGGTACCGGCAGCTGCTCGCCCGGGCGGCCGTTTACATCCAGGCCACGGAGGTCGGCGGGACCCACCCGGCCCTGGTCGAGGCCATGGGGTTCGGGCGCGTCGTTTGCTACAACGCCTCACCGGAGAATGAGGAGGTCGCGGGGGGCGCCGCGCTGCCCTTCGACGTTCGCCGGCCCGAGAGCCTGACGGCTCTGCTGGCGGCCGTTTTGGACGATCCGGCGGCCTACTCCGTATGGAAAGACAGTGCAAGGGCCCGCGTCCGGGAACGCTACCTCTGGGATGATGTCGCGGCCCGCTACGAAGCTGTTCTTGAAGGCCGGCCCGGCATCCCGTAACATCGCCCCCGGCCAGCAGGCTGCCGAAAAACGGATCGGGGCGCCGCATCGCCTCACACTTTTTTTCAGCATCCTGCTAGTCTGCCGCGAACGACCGACATGCTGAAACAAAAGGCGCGCGCGATTGCCCTCGGGGTGATGATCTGGGACCTCGCCCTCACGGGGCTGTCCCTGCCCGTCGCCTACGTGTTGCGCCACGGCGTCCTCCCGCTGCTCTTCCCGGCCGTTTTTCGCACGCCGTTGTCGCCGATCCGCGAGTACGCGTTCCTGCTCGTGCTGATCCTGCCGATCTGGGGCCTGCTGCTCTACACCGCCGGGTTCTACCGCAGCCACCGCACGACGCCCCTCGTCGAGGAGATCTGGGGCGCGACGAAAGTCGCCTTCGGCGGGACCGCGATGCTCGCGCTCCTGGTCTATGGACTGCGGCTGGAATTCGTCAGCCGGTTCTTCCTTCTCGTCTTCGGCATCGTGAACTTCACGCTCCTCGCGACGGAGAAAGTCGCGCTGCGGCTGATCTCGCGCTGGGTCCGCGCGCGGGGGCTGAATTTCCGCACCGTGCTGATCGCCGGGACGGGCCAGAAGGCGGCGCAGCTCGGGGATTTCGTCGAGGCGCACCCGCACTGGGGATTCCGGGTCATCGGCTATCTCGACGACGACAACGGCGGCGAGATCCGCCGCGCCGGCCGCTGGCCCTGCCTCGGCAAGGTCACCGACCTCGAAGCGGTGCTGATGCGCGAGGTCGTGGACGAGCTGATCTTCGTCATCGAAAAGGGGAAGCTCGGCGAGTACGAAAACGCGCTCGTCGTCGCGGAGCGGCATGGCGTGCGCGCCCACGTCTCGCTCGACATCTTTCCGCACGTGCTGGCGCGCCCGGTGCTCGAGGAGCTCGACGGGATCGCGCTTCTCTCCTTCACGACGACGCCCGCCAACCCCGGCCAGCTCGCCGCGAAGCGGGCGATCGATTTCGCGTTTTCGCTGGTGTTTTTCCTGGTGACGGCGCCGATACAGGCTCTGGCCGCGATGTTGATCAAGGTTTCGTCGCCCGGCCCGGTCTTCTTCCGCCAGATCCGCTGCGGCTTAAACGGCCGGCACTTCACGCTGTTGAAATTCCGCACGATGGACCTCGGCGCGCAGGAGCGCCTGCACGAGGTCTCGCACTTGAACGAGATGTCGGGCCCGGTCTTCAAGGTCTCCCGGGACCCGCGCCTGACCCCCGTCGGCCGCCTGCTGCGCCGTCTTTCCATCGACGAGCTCCCGCAGCTCTGGAACGTGATCCTGGGCGACATGAGCCTCGTGGGTCCGCGGCCGCCGCTCCCCGAAGAGGTGGCCCGCTATGAGCCCTGGCAGCGCCGCCGTCTCTCGATGAAGCCGGGCATCACCTGTCTCTGGCAGGTCTCCGGCCGCAGCAACCTCGACTTCGACCGGTGGATGGCGCTCGACCTGAAGTACATCGACACCTGGTCGCCG
>DATJEK010000146.1:0-15684 GCA_035496715.1 Candidatus Eiseniibacteriota bacterium
AACTAACTGATATTACTAGGCTTAGAATACAACCTTGACTTCGGTCACATACTCGCTCGAGACGTCGTCATTCGGAGAAACGAACATGTCGCCCGGAATGAACCAGTTCGCCATGAACGTGAAGGTGACGTCTTCGGTGTAGGCATAAATCGCCGCGAGATCGAACTCGTCGCCGATGTCGCTGCTCAACGTCGAGGTGCCGGGAACGCCGGTGATGAAGACGTCCTCAGGCGACCAGAAGTGCCAGTAGTTGGCGGTCAGCTTCAGGTCTTCCATCGGGTTGATCGATCCGTAGATCGAGATGTGCTCCTGGTTCTGGCCGGCAACCTGGTCTCCGACCTGCGCGGTGCCATAGTAGCCTTCCATGTAGTCGCGGATCCAGCCGTACACCGGCAGGCGGAACGAGCCGTTCCACGCGCCGTAATCCCCCGTGCTCGCGCCGGAAAGATCGTTTTCACCGGAGAGATACACGTACTGGATGCCGAGCATCGACTTCCAGGGATCGCCGAAGCGGTATTCGCCGAACAGGTCGGCGCCGAATCCCTCGCGATCGCGCGCGGGGTCGGTCGCCGCGATGCGATAGTCGCCGAGCTGGAACGCGAGTTCCGCGCCGAGCGTGATCTGCGAGATCGGGTCGAACTGCACGCGGCCGCCGATCGTGTGGGTGTCGTTCATGCGGGTGTCGCCCGTCGTCGCGGCGTTCGCGACGGCGATCGTCGTCCGGTCGGCATCCACGATGTAGTACGCTTCCGCCACCGCGTTGTATTCGGCGAATTTGTACGTGATGTAGTTGATCCACAGGTCGCGGTCGTCTTCGGGATCGTGCGAACCTTCGTCAACCTTGGCGTAGACGAAATCGAGCGTCCAGGGGTTGAAATCGAGGGTGGCGCGGATCGCGTCAAACGACTGGATCTGCGTGAACTCGTCCGCGAGGATCGAGGCCGAAGGATCCTGCGGGTTCCAGCCGACGATGAAACCGCGGCCGAACACGAGGTCCTGGCGGCCGACGGTCAGGGTCAGAGGAGCGTAGAAGATCTCCTTCATCTGGACGTACGCGAGATCGATCATCACGTCGAATTCCTGATTGGCATTCGTCGTGCCGCCGGCGGTGTCGAACACGCTGGCGTTCCAATCGCGCTGGTTGATCAGGTTCACGACCGTCGAGACGTTGTCCGTGAGGTCGGCGTTCACCTGGACCTGGGTGATGCTCATGAAGAAGCTGTCCCCGTCCGACGCGTGGGCGTTCGTGGTGTTGGCCGATCCGCCGCCGGCGGGCGTGGATCCGACGTCGTTCTTTCCGTTCAGGTCGAAATCACTGCGATAGAACCAGTAAGCGTCGAGCGAACCGCTCACTTTGACGTTCTGCGTCTCTGCGAAGGCCGGAACCGCGAACCCGAGCGTCAGCGCGAGGACGAAAAGCGCTTTGATTGATTTCATTACTTCCTCCAGAAGTGCGTTTTAATTTTCTATTTTAGGGTCTTGCTTTGGGTGCCCGCCTTCGAGGCGGGTCGACGACTCCGTGAGCCTGATGGTTTTCACCTCCTTACGCGGCATAGAGTGAATCGTCTGATCGTTTGGTTGACGGTCATTATAGTAGCTTCCAATGTAAATTCAATGTGACGAAAGGATAAAAATAGATGTGTCTTTTTTACCGATTAACAGAGAACCAGCGGCACTCCGCGCGAAGAATGCACTGACCGCAGAGGGGCCGCGCGGAGCAGGCCCGCTTGGAATGCTCGACGATGAGCGCGTGGTATTCGTTGAATAGGCGGGCGCTTTGGGGGAGGCTTTCCGTGAACATTCTCTGGACCGCGGCATAATCGGCGTCCGCGCGCAGGAGGCCGTACCGCGAGAACAGGCGCTTCGTGTAGGCGTCGACGACGAAGGAGGGTTTCCCGGCCGCGTACAGGACGATGCAGTCGGCGGTCTCGTTTCCGATCCCGTTGACGCCGAGGAGCTTTTGCCGCAGGACCGGTGCCGGCTCGGCTAGAAGAGCCGGGAGGCTGCCGCCGTACTCGCGGTCCAGAAAGCGGATAAAATTCTTCAGCCGCCGCGCCTTGACGTTGAAATAGCCCGCGGGCCGGATGACAGAAGCCAGCGAGGAAACGGGGACGCGGCAGACCCCCCGGGGCGTAAGGAGACGGCGCTTTTTGAGCGCCGCGATCGCGCGTTCCACGTTGGCCCAGGCGGTATTTTGGGTGAGAATCGCGCCGACGATCACTTCGAACGGCGTGTCCGCCGGCCACCATTTCTGGCGGCCGTACCGCGCCAAGAGCCGGCGGTAAATCCCGCGTACGGCGCCGCTATCGCGTCCCGCGGCGCGCATCGAAAACGTACCGCGCGAACACCACGTCGAGCACCGCGACGCCCGTCGAATCGAAAATCGTGATCTCGTCGGGCCGCGTACGGCCGGGCTTCTTCCCGGAGACGATTTCTGCCAGCTCGGCATGAAGGTCCTTCTTCGAGAAAAGCCCCCTCGTGACGGGCACGTTGATCTCGCCGCTGTGCGAGGCCTGCTCCCATTCGTCCACCACGATCGTGGAAGCGTGGACGAGCGCGGGATCGAGCTCCTGCTTGCCCTTGGCGTCGGCGCCGATGGCGTTGATGTGGGCGCCCTTCTTGATCCAGCTTTTCTTCACGAGCGGCCGCCGCGAGGAGGTGCACGTGACGACGAGGTCCGCGCCTTCGACGCACTCCTCGACGGCCGCCGCGGGCCGGAGAGTTTTCCCGAACCGCCGCCGGAGCGGGCGGCAAAAACGCTCGGCCTCGCCGGGCAGAAAGCCCCAGACGCGGATGGATTCGAAGCGATACAGGGCGGCCATCGCGCGGAGCTGGAAACCGGCCTGGATGCCGGCCCCCACGATCGCCAGTCGCTTCGGGCGGGGCACGCAAAGATGGCGGGTCGCCAGCGCGGAAGCGCCGGCCGTCCTCAGCGCCGTCAGCGTGTTGGCCTCGATGACGGCCAGGAGCTCGCCGGTTCGGAACGAGTTCAGAAAGAGGGTGCCGTTCACCGTAGGCAGGCCGTAACGGCGGTTTCCCGGGTAGACGCTGATCCATTTGAGTCCGCAGGCCCCCTCCCCTCCCCCCTTCCTCCGGAAATAGGCCGGCATGGCCCGGAAATCGTCCCCGGTGGGGAGATTGAGATAGGTCTTCGGCGGCATGCGGGCGTCACCGGAGGCCATCAGACGGAAGGCCTCGCGTGCCAGCCGGAAGGCCGTGTCCGGATCGATCGAGCGCGCGACGGCGCTTTCTCCGATAAACACGGCCCGCCTCATTTTTTAACCTCCGGACCCACCCGCTGGAGGGTGAAGTCCCCGAAATCAGCCGCCGAAACCGTGCCCGTATTGTCCGAATCACTCATGAGCCCGATCGCGCCCAGAGGCCTCTTGGGCGCCTTTCCGAACAGCTTCACGTAATCCTGGTAAAGATTCCGCTCCTCGCGATTCCACCCTCCGCTGACCTCGGGACCCGGGCCGCTGCGGATGACGAAAAGCTTCACGCGGCTGGAAAAGGGGCTCGAAACGACGGTCCCGACCGGAAGGTTTTCGTCCCAGATGTACTCGATGATGTCCGTCTTGAAAAAACTCGCGCCGGGAAAGATCACATAGATGCGCGCGGCAAAATCGTCCTGCGCGCGATTGGCCAGCTGGTCCGGCTTTGGCTTGCGGGGAAACTCTTTCGCCCGCCACTGCCAGTCCAGGAACAGGTCCGGGACCACGTCGAACGGCGCTTTCATGTAAAGCGCCGACGAGGCTCCCCGGCTGGACGCGCTCAGGTAAGGGGTGCCGTTTTCGGAGACGACCCTGTAATCCGATTTGCCGTGAAATACTTTTTCTTCCCAGGTCGCGAGCGCGTCGGGCCCGTCGAACGACCGGCGGCACAGCACCTCGCAGGGCAGCGGCATGGGCCCCGGCGCCGGCTTGACGGGAATCGCCGGAGGAACGACCGTGAGCGGGACGCCCGGCGGAATCGGCGGAATCATTTCCATGGGCGGCACCGGCGCGTACATCGCCAGGGCGACCGTCGTCTGCAAAAGAAGCGCCAGCAAGAGAAAACGGCGCCGGGGGTGATGGGAATTCATCGCGGCGCCTCGGCCCCGTACCGGTTCGTGATCGGCATGCGGCGGTCCCGGCCGAAGGCCTTCGGGGTGATCTTGATCCCGGGCGGGGACTGCCGACGCTTGTATTCGTTGAACGCGACCATGCGTGCCAGCCGCGTCGCCAGGGCGCGGGGAAAGCCCCGGCGGACGACCGCCGCGACCGAAAGATCCTTTTCCACGTACGCCTCGAGGAAACGATCGAGCACCGGATAGGGCGGCAGGGTGTCCTGGTCGAGCTGGCCGAAGCGGAGCTCGGCGGTCGGCGGGCGCCGCAGGATGCTCTCGGGAATCCGGCCTTCGGCCGACCGGGCGTTCCGCCACCGCGCCAGACGGAAAACGAGGGTCTTCGGCACGTCCTTCAGGACCGCGAAACCGCCGGCCATGTCCCCGTACAGCGTGCAGTAACCGGTCGCCATCTCGCTCTTGTTGCCCGTGGTCAGCACGAGCCAGCCGAACTTGTTTGAAAGCGCCATCACGATATTGCCCCGGATCCTCGCCTGCAGATTTTCTTCGGTCTTGTCGGGGCTCTTCATCGGCAGCTTGCCGGAGAAAGAATGGTGATAGCCCTCCAGGATCTCCTGAATCGGAAATTCCAGACAGGGAATCCCCAGCGATCGCGCGAGCCGCCTGGCATCCGCGAGCGTTGCCGCGGAGGTGTAACGGGAGGGCATCGTCACCCCCGTGACATGGCCGGGGCCGAGAGCGTCGACCGCGATCCGCGCGACCAGCGCCGAGTCGATCCCCCCGCTCAGGCCGATCACGGCCTTTTTGAAATCGTTTTTCTGCAGATAGTCCCGCGTGCCCAGGACCAGGGCCTGATAGACCTCTTCTTCGATCGGAAAGGCCGTAGCCTTCCGCCTCTGCCCCGGTACGCGCGCGCCCGGCCGCACCTCGGCGAGGAGAAGGTCCTCCTCGAACCGGCGCGCCTCGGCGAGGACGCCCGCGCGGTCGGCGATCATGCTTCCCCCGTCGAACACGAGCTCGTCCTGACCGCCGACCAGGTTCTGGTAGATCACGACGCACCCGGTCCGCCGCGCGAGCTCGATGATGAGCTTGCGCCTCAGCGCCTGCTTTCCCGCGTGATAGGGCGAGGCCGAGATGTTGACCATGAGCGACGAACCCGCCGCGTGACCCCGTCTCCAAACCTCGCTTTCCTTGACCCAGATGTCTTCGCAGATCGTGATTCCGGACCGGAGCGGACCGAACCGGGCGAACATCGGCCTCTCCCCCGGCCGGAAATAGCGCTTCTCGTCGAAGACGCCGTAATTCGGCAGGTGGACTTTCCGGTAGACGCGGCGAAGCTTGCCGTCCTGCGCGACGGCGGCCGCGTTGTAGAGGGCGCTCCCGGCGCGGTCCACGAACCCGATCACCGCCGAAAGCCCGCGCGTTTCGGGAAGGATCCGCCGCAGGGTCTTCAGGCTGTCGGTGATGAATCCGTCCTGAAAGAGCGCGTCTTCCGGAGGATAACCGGTCAGGCAGAGTTCCGGAAAAGTCACGAGTCCCGCGCCGCGGTCGCGGGCGAAACGGAGCGCGTCCACGATCTTGCGGCGGTTCCTCTCGAAATCGCCGACCGTCACGTTGATCTGGGCGAGGCAGACCTTCAGCGAGCGCGCCATCAGTCGACCTGCGCTTTCTGGAGACGGCCGCTCGCGTCCAGGTAAACCGTCTTCCACTCCGAAAAGATGTCCAGGGCCGCCGTGCCGGCTTCCCGGTGCCCGTTGCCGCTGTCCTTGACGCCGCCGAACGGCAGGTGAGCTTCGGCTCCGATCGTGGAGCTGTTGACGTAAGTGATGCCGGCCTCGAGCCGTTCGATCGCGGAGGCGGCCTTCTCGACGCTGCGCGTAAACACCGCCGAGGAGAGCCCGTAGCGGCAGTCGTTCGCCAGCCGGATCGCCTCCGCGTCGTCCGAGGCCTGGATCAGGGCGGTCACCGGCCCGAAAACTTCCTCACGGGCGATCGCCATCTCGGGCGTCACCCTCGTCAGGATCGTCGCCGGGTAGAAAAAGCCGTGTTTTTTCGCGCCGGCCGTCTCCGGCCGTCCGCCCGTGACCAGACGCGCGCCGTCCCGGACGGCCCGCCGGACGTGCCGCTGGATGCTTTCCAGCTGCCGCCGGTTGACGATGGGACCGAACGCCGAGGCGTCGTCCTCGCCGGGGCCGGCCTTCCAGCCTCTCGCCTTCTCCGTGAACGCTTTCAGGAATCGCGCGAAAAGCCGGCGGTGGACGATGATCCGGGAGGTGGCCGTGCAACGCTGGCCGGAAGTCGCGAAAGCGCTCCAGAGCGCGGCGTCCAGCGCCAGCCGCAAATCGGCGTCCTCGAGAAGGACGAGCGCGTTTTTGCCTCCCAGCTCCAACGCGCAGCGCTTGAGACGACGTCCGCACGAGGCCGCGATGCCGGCGCCCGTCTTGGAGGACCCCGTGAAGGAGACGAGCGAGACGTCCGGGTGCTCGGCCAGCGGGCGCCCCGCCTCTTCTCCGGTGCCGGTCACGACGTTGAAGACCCCCGGCGGCAAGCCGGCCTCCGAAAGAATTTCGGCGAAAAAAAGGGCGGAAAGCGGCGTGTCCTCGGCGGGCTTCAGCACCATCGAATTGCCGCAGATCAGAGCCGGATAGGCTTTCCAGGAAGGGATCGCGACGGGGAAATTCCAAGGGGTGATCAGCGCGCACACGCCGACGGGGCGGCGGAAGGTCAGGCAGAGTTTGTCCCGCAATTCCGAAGGGGTGGTCTGGCCGTAGAGACGCCGCCCCTCCCCCGCGTAAAAATACGCCGTGTCGACCGCTTCCTGGACGTCGGCGCGGGCTTCGAGAAGCGTCTTCCCCATCTCCCGCGTGATGAGCCGCGCCAGGTCCTCCTTGCGCCCCCGCAGGATCTCGGCCGAGCGGAAGAGGATCTCCGCGCGCTTGGGGGCCGGGGTCGAGGCCCAGGGGCCCAGGGCGGCCTTGGCGGCGGCCACGGCCCGGGAAACGTCACGGCGGTCCGATCGGGCCGCCCGGCCCAGCACGTCGCGGGTGTCGGCCGGATTCACGTCCGCGAACGTCCGTCCGGAGACGCTGTCCGTCCATTCGCCGCCGATCCAGTTGCGGTAGTTTTTCATCGGGTGAGCGTGCTCAGCGTGCGCTTGTCGCGCTCGAGCGACAACGCGCGCAGGCGAAGCGGCGCGGCGGCCTTTTCCACGATCGGCCAGAACGCGCAAAGAAGAGGGCCGTCGGCGGTCGGAAGACCCTTCAGGAAATCGACGTCCAGGCCCAGGTCGCGGGAATCGAGCCTCGAGATGAGCCCGGTCTCGACGGCGGAAACGAAGCGCCGTTCGGGTTCCCCCTCCGCCGGAGCGTCGACGGTCACCCCGAGCACGAAGTTGTGGCCGAAGACGCGGCCGCCGGACTCTCGGCTGGCGCTGAAGGGAAAATACTTGGTGAAGGCGGCGTCCACGGAGGTCGGAGCGTCCTACTTCTTGTTGCTGATCAGGTTCATAAACTCCATGCGCGTGCCGCGGTCGGACCGGAACACGCCGAGCATCGAGCTCGTCACGCAGGTGGCGTTCTGTTTCTCCACGCCCCGCATGGCCATGCAGAGGTGCAGCGCCTCGATGATCACCGCGACGCCGTGCGGGTTCAGCGCCTCTTTCAGGCAATTGGCGATCTGGCTCGTCAGGCGTTCCTGCACCTGGAGGCGGCGCGCGAAGACGTCGACGATCCGCGGCATCTTCGACAGGCCCACGATGCGGCCGTTCGGGATGTAGGCGATGTGGCATTTGCCGTAAAACGGCAGGAGATGATGCTCACAGAGGCTGTAGACGTCGAGATCCTTCATGATGACCATCTCGTCGTATTCCTCGTCGAACACGGCTCCGTTGAGCACCTGGCGCGCGTCCTGGCTGTATCCGCGGGTCAGGTAGCGGAGAGAGGCTTCGACGCGTTTGGGGGTCTTGCGGAGGCCTTGCCGTCTGGGGTCTTCCCCGACCGCCTGGATGAGGCCGGCGGCGAGGGTCTCGATGCTGGGCTTTTTCATCCCCTCATTATAGGGTCGCCGGAGGGGGGTTTCAAATCAAAAAAAGACCCCCGCCCTCCGGAGGAGCGCTCCGGAAGACGGGGGTCGACGATCCGCTACTATTCGAGGCGGGCTTTCTCGGGGTTCACGAGCGGCTGCTTCTTCGGGATCCAGAACGTCAGCAGGTCGATTGCGCCTGCGCCGACGCGATGGATGGTGCGGCGGACGCCGATGGCGCCGCCGGCGACCACGCCGGTGAGCTGCTCGCCAGTGGACTTGCCCTTGGCGGCTTCTTCGTGCGTGGCATCGAGAACCTCAACCCAGCCGGCGGCCGTGTTGCGGCTGCCGGTACGGAGGTTCTTCACCTGCGCCTGTCCGTCGTTCGGGGAATCCGCGAACGCGGGCAACGTGAGCGCCGTCAAAGCAACGATCAGTGAAACAACTGCGATTGACTTCTTCACTCTACTCCTCCTTCAGTTAAGTAAATAAACGCGCGTAACCCGGATAATCTACCATGCGATTTTGGCCAATTCAAGTTTTTTTTATTCTTATCAAAACTTACTATCTTTATCGAAGATTAACAAATTGCAGGTCTATTCCGAAGTCGGTTTTGCGCAGATAGGCCATCGTGGCCTGGAGATCGTCGATTTTGGGTGCCTGGACCCGGACCTGCTCGCCCTGGATCATGGGCTGGACCTTGATCTTCGTTTCCTTGATCCCCTTGATGATCTCTTTGGCTTTTTCGGAGACGATGCCGCTCTGGAGCTTCACGACCTGCTTCACCGAGCCCCCGACCATGCCGGTCTCGAGTTTCTGGAAATCGAGCGACTTGAGCGATACCCCGCGCTTCACGCACTTGGTCTGCAGGAGATCCACGAGCGTCTTGAGGCGGTACTCGTTCTCGGTCTTGAGCGTGATCGTCTTCTCGGTCTTGTCGAGTTCGATCGAGCTGTTGGAGCCCTTGAAGTCGAACCGCTGGGCGAGCTCTTTCTGCGCCTGCGTGACCGCGTTGTCGACTTCCTGCATGTTGATTTCGGACACGACGTCGAACGAATGATCCTTGGAACCCATAAGCCTCCTTACCCAGCCGCGTAGCGGCGCGTGAGCGTGAAAATGTACAGCCCCGCCATGAACGGCCCGGAAAACGCTTCCGTGCACGCCAGCAGGCGGAACCAGCAGACGGCCTTCGGCGCGAAATCGCCGTACCCGACCGTCGTGAACGTGATGAAGCTGAAATAGACGCAGTCGCTCAGCGAGGCCCTCGCCATCGGAAGGGACTGCGACCGCGGCACGTCGAAGAGATAGTAGACGAATCCGAAGAAGAAAACGACCGCCAGCGAGGAAAGGATCACCCGGTTGGGCTTTTCCGTGTATCCGGAGAACAGGTTCATCAGAAAGGACGGGATGAACCGCGGGTCGCGCGTGTTGAACAGATGCTTGCGTTCCATCGTCAGCTCGCGGTAGGAAGCCCAGCTGCCGTCCTCGAAGAGACCCTTGTCGTGCAGGTGGTGCTTCAGCGTCCGGTAGGACTCGAAGGCCACGATCGCGTTGTCCTCGTTGAGCCCGTCACCCTTCGAGAACGGGTCGTGGAAGTTTTTTTTCTTGAGGTGCTTCGCCCCGGTCAGGTCGGCGTTCCAGAGGATCGCCCTGAACAGCTGCGCGCCCATGAAATCGACTTCCTTGAAGCGGGCCTCGACCAGGTACGCCCGGCGCAGGTCGGCATAGGCGAACGAGCAATGGTCGAGCGTGGACCGCGTCAGGTTGACGTCGCTGAGCTCCGCTCCGACGAAATCGCATCCGTGCAGACGCGAGCCGATGAGATCGACCTCGGAAAGGTTGGCCCCGATGAAGAGGCAGTAGGTGAGATGGGACTGGCTGAAGCTCGACCCGCGCAGGTCGAGGCCGGAGAAGTCCAGGTTGCCGCACGTCACCTTTTTCAGGTTCAGCGCGATCGGGCCCGAGGAGGCGGCGGTCCGCACGCGGGCGGGCAGCGCCTGGAGGAAGGCCTCGCGGTCGACGTGTTCCCAGCAGGAATCGGCGAAGCTGAGCGCGCGCTCGGGGCAGGACTCGGAACGGCACTTTTGAAAGTCGCGTTGGGCCATACGGCGATCAGAAAAAGCTTTTGAGGGTGGAACCGATCTCGCTCAAATTGCGGACGACGCGGACGCCGTTCGATTCCAGCGTCTCGATCTTCTCCTGCGCGGTGCCGCTGGAACCCGAAATGATGGCTCCCGCGTGGCCCATGCGCTTGCCCTTGGGCGCCGTCATGCCGGCGATGAACGCGGCGACCTTTTTCTTCATGTTCTTTTTGATGTACGCGGCCGCCTCCTCTTCCTGGCTGCCGCCGATCTCCCCGATCATCATGACCGCCTCGGTTTGCGGGTCCTTCTCGAAGAGCTCCAGCGCGTCGATGAACCCCGTGCCGATGATGGGGTCGCCGCCGATGCCCAGGCTCGTCGACTGCCCGAGCCCCGCGGCCGTCAGTTGCCAGACCGCCTCGTACGTGAGCGTGCCGCTGCGCGAGACGACGCCGACGCGTCCCTTCTTGTGAATGTAGCCTGGCATGATCCCGATCTTGCATTCGCCCGAGCTGATGATTCCCGGGCAATTGGGCCCGATGATCCGGGCGCCCGCCGACTTGGCGAGCTCCGTCGCGCGGACCATGTCGAGGGTCGGGATGCCTTCGGTGATGACGACCAGCAGCTTGATCCCCGCCTCGACGGCCTCGCGGATCGCCGCCAGAGCGAACGGAGCGGGGACGTAGATCATCGATGCGTTCGCGCCGGTCCTGGAGACGGCCTCCTTCACGGTGTCAAAAACGGGGATCGTCCCGACCGACGTGCCGCCCTTCTTGGGGGTCACGCCGCCGACGAGCTGGGTCCCGTATTCGAGGCACTGCTGGGCGTGAAAACTGCCGGCTTTGCCGGTGATTCCCTGACAGATGACTTTCGTGTTTTTATCGACGAGTATGGGCATCGGATTTCCGGAATTCGTGAGCTTCCTGGACGGCGGCGTCCGCCGCCTCTTTGATGGTCGCGCAGGTATGGATCTTGAGTCCCGATTCCCGCAGAAGCTTCCTGCCGGCCTCCACGTTGGTGCCTTCGAGACGGACGACCAGCGGCACCTCGAGCTTGATCTCGCGGGAGGCCTGGATGACGCCCTCGGCGATGACGTCGCACTTCATGATCCCGCCGAAAATGTTCACGAGGATCGCCTCGACGCGCTCGTCCTGGACGATGATCTTGAAGGCCTCGCGGACCTGATCGGCCGTCGCGCCGCCGCCCACGTCCAGGAAATTGGCGGGTTCCCCTCCCGCGAGCTTGATCATGTCCATCGTCGCCATCGCGAGGCCGGCGCCGTTGACGAGACAGCCCACGTTGCCGGACATCGAGACGTAGCTGAGCCCGAAGGACTTGGCGAGGCGCTCGCGCTCATCTTCCTCGTCCGGATCCTTCATCGCCTTGATGTCCTCGTGACGGAAGAGCGCGTTGTCGTCGAAGACCATCTTCGCGTCGACGGCGTAGACCTTCTTGTCGGGGGAAATGATGAGAGGGTTGATCTCGACGATCGACGCGTCTTTTTCGACGAAAAGCTTCGCGAGCTTGGCCGCGATATCCGCGATCTGCCGCGAGATCCCCTCCTCGGGGAAGAGAGGCTTGAGGACCCTGAACACGTCTTCCGCCACGGGCAGGGCGGTGGGAGAAAAATGGATCTTCTTGATCGCGTCGGGGTTCTTCGAGGCGACCTCTTCGATCTCCACGCCCCCCTCTTTCGAAAAAAGGATGACCGGCTTGCCGTGAGAGCGGTCGATGACGATGCCCAGATACAGCTCGTTCTGGATCGGAATGTCCTCGGTGAGGAGGACCGAGCGGACCGTCACGGACTGGCCCGCGGACTGGTAGGTGGAAAAAGGTTTGCCGAGAAACTTGGCCGCGAACTCTTCCGCCTCACGCGCGCTCGTCACGCGCTTCACGCCGCCGGCCTTCCCCCGTCCGCCCATCTGGACCTGGACCTTCGCGAAGCAGGTCGGGTTCGCGACGCGCGCGAACACCGCCGCGGCCTGCCCGGCCTCGAAGACGACCTCTCCGCGCGACGACGGGACGTCATACTGGGCGAGCAGTTGGCGGGCCTGGTATTCCTGGAGCTTCATGCGCCGACCGCCAGCCCCATGCGCTCGACCTCCTCGACGCCCTGCCGGACCTTGTCCGCGGAAAGCGCCATCCCCTTCTTTTCCGCTTCGCTGAGGGGGATCTCGACGATCCGTTCCACGCCGTTCTTTCCCAGCTCGGCCGGCACCCCGAAGTAGAGGTCCTTGATGCCGTACTCGCCTTTCACGAACGCGCAGACAGGCAGGGCTTTCTTCTCGTTCTTCAGGATCGCCTTGACCATTTCGCAGACGGAGCTGGCCGGCGCGTAAAACGCGCTGCCGGTCTTCAGGAGGGCCACGATCTCCGCGCCGCCGTCCTGCGTGCGCTTTTCGATCGCCGCGAGCTCCTGGGGCGGGACCAGGTCCTTGACGGGCTTGCCGCCGGCCCGGGAGTGGCTGGAAACCGGCACCATGAGGTCGCCGTGGCCGCCCAGCACGACCGCCTCGACCTCCCGCGGAAGGACGCCGGTGCGCTCCGCGAGAAAGTAACGCATGCGGGCCGTGTCGAGCACGCCCGCCATCCCGAACACGCGCGACTGCGGAAAACCGAGCGTCTTCTGCGCCAGATGCGTCATGATGTCGAGCGGGTTGGTGACGATGATGACCTTGGAATCGGGGGCGTACGTGCGGATGTTCGAGCAGACTTCGCGGATGATCTTCGCGTTCAGGCCGAGCAGGTCCTCTCGGCTCATGCCGGGCTTTCGCGGAAGGCCGGCGGTCACGACGACGATCTCGGCGCCCTCGATGTCCTTGTAGCTGTTCGTGCCGAAAATGCGCCGGTCATGTCCTTCGACGGGCGCGGCTTCCATGAGATCGAGCGCTTTGCCCTGCGGCATACCCTCCACCACGTCGAAGAGGACCACGTCGGACAGGCCTTTTTCCAGAATCCGCTGGGCCGCGGTGGCGCCCACCTGGCCGGCGCCGATAATCGCTGTGAAGGGTTTGCGGAGATTCACGATAGGATGTCCTTTTTCAGGGGAGCAGCTTGCCGAGCGCTTCGCTGATGCGCTTCGAGTCGGCGGCTCCCTGGAGTTTTTCGTTCATGTGCTTCATCATGCGCCCGAAGTCTTTCTTCGTGGAGGCGCCCTGCGCCTTCACCTCTTCGGCCGCGATCCGCGAAAGATCCGCGTCGGAAATCTGTTTCGGGAGGTATTCCTCGAGCACGCGCACTTCCTGCGCCTCCGTCTCGGCGAGCTCCGGGCGCCCGTTCTTGGTGAACTGGTCGATGGATTCCCGCCTTTGCTTGATCTGCTTCTGGATGACCTGCTGGGCGTCCGCGTCGCCAAGCGCATCCTGTTTCTTCTCGATCGCGCCGTATTTCAGCGCGGACTTGAGCATCCGCAGAGCGGAGAGGCGGGCGGCGTCCTTGGCGATCATCGCGGCCTTCAGGTCTTCGTCAATTTTCTGCGCGAGCGGCATGTCGGGTGTCTCCTTGAAAGAAAACGAAGGGGAGCTCGTGATAGGCGCACCACAAACTCCCCTTCTGTCGAATCCGGATCTGGTGCTGCTGAGCTTACTGCTGCGTTTCGTCCTGGGCGGATTTGACCGGAACCTGAACGGTCTCGGAGGCCGTCTGACCGACGGTCTGGGCGCTGCCGACCGCGGCGTCGCCGACGATGTTCGGCGTCTTGGACAGGTCTCCCGAGAGGACGGCGGCCGTGTTCTCGCCGGTCTTGGAGATGACCTTCTCGCCGGTATTGTTCAGCGTGTTGGCCGTCATGCTGGCGGTCCCCTTCACGGCCTTGCCCGGATAGTTGAAAAGCTTGCGGAAAAAAGCCGACACGCCGTTTTCGCCTTCGGCCGCCCATGCGGACGACGCGAGCGACAGGGCGAAAAGCGCGACCAGGACTGCAGAAAAAGATTTAGAACCGCGGTTCGACATATGGAAAAACCTCCTGTGAATGATTCGTTTTATTATAGGTCAGGCGGTCGGCAAGTCAAGAAAATACAGGAGGTTCAGGCCTTGGAGGCGAGGGAATAATCCGCGACGGTCTTGGGGTCGGTGTTGCTGACGAGCACGTAGACGCGGTCGATGTCCGCAGCGATGAGGCCGTTGGCGTCCGCCAGGCGCTTGAGGTCGAGCCCCCGCGTCTCCCCGGCCGGCACGTCCGGCAGGTCTCCGAAAATCGTCGACCCGCCTTTCGTCAGAAGCACGATCTGTCCGGCCAGCGGCATGCCGCCCTTCTCGTGGCGCACGCCCAGCCACGGGAGCTTCGGCGCTTCCGCGTCCAGCGAGATTTCATAAAAATCGGTGGCCCACCCCGAGACGTCGGATTTCTCGGTCGAGTCACCGGCCACGGGCGCCTCGCCCAGACGCGCGGAAGCCTTGTCCCAGCGGCCGATCCAGTCCGTCGAGCAGACGGGCCCGAGCGGGCGGCGCGCTCCGGCGCCGTCCACGAGCGAGAATCCGTCCGCGGAGTACGCCAGACGGGTGCGCGCGATCTCCTTGAGGTAGGCCGCGTCGTCCTTCAGTCCGAAGTCGTTGAACAGGGTCGCGAGGGCGAATTTCTTGAGGAGGTCCTTGAACGGGATCCCGGTGAGCCGCTCGAGCGATTCATGGAAGTCGCCCTGGCCCGAGTTGCGGAACTCTCGGCTGAGCTTCTCGATCTTCTCCATGCCGTAACGGTAATCGATGAACCGCCAGAAAATGGCGTTTTCGTAACGCAGGTCCGTGAACGCCTGGTCCGGATAACGCATGAAATAGTTCGATCCGCCCCGGGAGAACCGGATCTTGTCGGGGAGCGTCTGCTTGAACCCCTGGGAGAAAAAGTCGTGCCGCGCGCCGGCGAACGTCTCGAAATAGCGGGCCAGGCCTTCGACGTACCAGTCGAGCTTGCGGGCGCGGCCCGACCTCGCCGTCTCGGGCTGGCCGAGATCCTTGTTGAGGTTGCGGTTGTAGTAAAAAACCACGACGTGCAGCATCTCGTGGATCAGCGTGCCCCGCAAATCGACCTCCACGTTGCGCGTGCCGAGCGAGGAGGGATTGATGCGTTCCCAGTTCCGGATGAATTCCTTGTAGTTGGAAGGCAGGAGGATGACGGCCTGGAACTCGTTCTCCCCCACGCGGACGGTGTCGAAGCACGGCGCGTCCTTGAACGAAAGCCTCGTGAATCCGTTCCGGAACGACACGTCGCCCGAAGGGTCGCCGACGAACACGTCGATCGTGCGGTCGGGGTCCGCCGCGTATCCGCGATCGGGATCGGCGAACGAGTATCCGGGAGTGGAAAAACCCTGAAATTCGGTGATCGTCTGATAAGCCTGCACGGCCGCGTCGAGGACGTCGCGCGCGAATCGCGGCGATTCGTGGCCGGCCTCGAGGCTCTGGTCCGTGAAATGAATCTTCAGTTTCGCGCCGTCCGGAAAACGGTATTCGTACGCCTTTTCGAGCAGTCGCGAGTTCGGTCCGAGCCGCGGCTCGAAGAGCAGACGGTTGTTGGCGGTGACGACCAGC
>DATJEK010000147.1:0-6205 GCA_035496715.1 Candidatus Eiseniibacteriota bacterium
ATCGGTCACGTGCAGCGCGCCGCCGGACAGTTTCCAGGCGATCCAGGTGTCGATGGTGCCGGCCGCGAGCGTCCCTTTTTCCGCGGCGGCGCGCAGGCCCTTCACGTGATCCAGGAGCCAGCGGAGCTTGGTCGCGCTGAAGTAAGGGTCGAGGAAGAGGCCCGTCTTTTTGTGGATCTTCTCTTCGAGGCCCCGTTTTTTGAGCGACGCGCAGAACGGCGCCGTGCGGCGGTCCTGCCAGACGATCGCGCGGTGAAGGGGCTTGCCCGTGCGGCGGTCCCACACGAGGACCGTCTCACGCTGGTTGGTGATCCCGACCGCGGCCACGCGTTCCGGCTTCACGCGGCGGAACGTGCGGCCCAGGATGCCCCGCACGCTCCCCCAGATCTTCAGCGGATCGTGCTCGACCCAGCCGGGCTTCGGGTACTCCTGCGGAAACTCCTCGTAGACGTTGGAGACGATGTTCTGCCGCCGGTCGAACACGATCGCCCGGTTGCCGGTCGTGCCCAGGTCGAGAGCCAGGATGTACGGTTTCTTCGCCATCAGAAGTCGATTCCTTTCCGCGCGGGGACGCCTTTGCGGAAGGGATGCTTCACCTCCCGCATCTCGGTCACCAGGTCCGCGGCCTCGACGAGTCGCTCGTCGGCGCCTCGTCCGGTCAGGATCAGGTTCGTGCGCGCCGGGCGGCGCGCGAGGAGGTCCAGCACCGACTCCACCGTCAGCAGGCTCCCGCCCGCCTCCGAGACGGCGCAGTTGATCTCGTCCAGGACGACGAGATCGTACCGGTCCGACAGGATCTTTTCTTTAGCGGTCGCGAGCGCGCCGCGGGCGGCGGCCTCGTGCTCGGCGCGCGGCTTTTTGTCGCCCATGATTCCGACGAAGCCCCGGCCGAGCTGGAGCATTTCGAGATTGGGGTGCGCCTTCGCGCTCTCGAGCTCGCCGAACGTCACCGGCCAGTCGCCTTTGAAGAACTGGATGACGAGCACCCGCCAGCCGTGCCCGAGCGCCCGCAGGACGTTCCCGAGCGCGGCCGAGGTCTTCCCCTTGCCCTCGCCGGTGTAGACGATCACCAGTCCCCGCTCGCTCACTTGGCCGCCCCCAGCATGTCGAGCAGGCGGTCGATCACGATCTCGTTCGCCGGCGGGAAAATATAGTTCTTCAACTGGGTCGCCTCGACCCAGAGGACCTTCTGGCACTCGATCGGCCGCGGCTCGCCCGACAGGAGCGTGCAGAGATAAAAATTCAGCCAGATCACCTTCTCGTTGTACGTCTTCCGCAGCTCCATGAACTTCTTGCCCACCGAGACCTTGATGCCGAGCTCCTCGAGCGCCTCCCGCGCGACGCAGTGCTCGAACGTCTCGCCGTGGTTTTTCTTCCCGCCGGGAAACTCCCAAAGCGAGCCGAAGGAGTCGTCGTCGCAGCGCTGGGCGATCAGGAAATGCCGGTCGCGCCGGATGATCGCGATGCCGCAGGGAATCACCGGCTGGCGCTTGGGCTTCATTTCGGCGCCTCCGCGAGACGTTTTTTCACGACCGCGACGAGACGGTCGTCGTAACCCAGGTAGGGGCACAGGCGCAGGCGCACGCCGCGGTGACGCCGGGCCTCGTCGCGCACGAGCTTCGGCAGATCCCGGCGGACATGGCGGCCGGACTGAAGAAAATACGGGAGGATGCGGATTTCCACGGCGCCGGAGGCGGCCAGCCGGGCGATCGCCTCGGGAACCGAAGGGGGCGCGATCTCGAGATAGGCGCAGGCCACTTCTTCGTCGCGGCCGGCCGCGATTTTTCCGGCCACGCGCTTCATCGCGCTCTCGAAGCCGCGGGCGCGGCTGCCGTGGCCCACCAGGAGCACGGCCCTGCGGCGGCGCGCCGGGGCGGCCATCAGACGATCTCGCAGGAGTCGCGCGGCACCCATCCCGCGTTGCGGTCCGAGAGCCGCAGGAAGAGCCAGTCCTTCGTCTGGTCGAGGACGCGGCCCTCGGCCCCTTCGTGCAAAGTGAAAGCCTTGGTCTCCTTGAGCGAAGGGCCGTACCGCGCGTAGACTTCGCGGCCGAGGATCACCGCCCGCGGCTCGCCCTCGTCGCCGAGACGCAGGTAAAGCGCGGCGCCCGAAACCAGCAGCAGCAGGAAAGCCGCCGCGCGGGGAAGCCTCAGCGCCCCGCGGACCGGCGGAAAGACGAGCGCCAGGAACGCGAAACCCGCGAGCGCGGCCAGCGAAGCGGCCACCGCGAGCGCGGCCTCCCGCGCGGTGACCCACGCGGCCTGCGCGGAGAGCCATTCGGGCCATCCGCCCTGGGCGGGCTCGATGCGGTCCTGCACGACGCTTTTCAGGATGTGGAGATTCCAGCGGACGTCGGGATCGCGCGGCGCGAGCTCGAGCGCGCGCAGATAGGCCGCCATCGCCTTGCCCTTGTGGCCGAGGCGGAACTCCGTGTTGCCCAGGTTGTAGTGGACCGCGACGGAGGCGCTCCCGCCCTCGATGATCGACCGGTATCCGGCGGCGGCGGCCTTGAAATCGCCCGCCTGATACTTCGCGTTGGCGTCCGCGAACGAGTCGGCCCAAGCGGCGGCCGTGGTGAACAGGACGAAAGCGGCGACGGCGAGGATTTTCGGGGTGTTCATTGGAGTTTCACCTTTTCGAAGGCGGTCAGCACGCGGCCGGCCTTCTCATAGACCTTCCGCATCGCCTCGGGCCCGTGCTCGACGCGTCCGAATCGTCCCATGCCGAGGTCCTGAAGGAGCTCCCTCAGCTCGTTCAACGCCTGCGGCGGCGCTTCGGCGGCGTGCTGTTCGATTTTTTCGAACGTCACGATCTGCGGCGCCAGGCCCAGCTTGTCCGCGAAATACCCGTGCACCGCCTTCGACGTCTCGGCGTAAAAGTCGTCCTGCTTGCCGGCCTTCATTTTTTGTTCGGCCGTGCGCAGACGCCGGCGGGCGGCCTGGCCGGACCGGCGGATGCGCGCCGCCAGCGCCCCGCGGGCGTCGGGTTTGCGTCCCGCCATCGCCGTGAGGAGGACCGCCAGCGCGGCGAGCACCGCGTCGACGAACCAATAAAGCGGGCGGCGGTGAAGATCTTTCGGCAGCAGCCACGGGCGCGGCGCGGCCATCTTGATGTAACGGATGTCCTTGCCGGTCAGCGACAGGTTTTCTTTTTCGACGGGCTGGACGCCGACGCCCGTCGCCGCTTCCGTCTCGGCCGCCTCGTCCGAGCCGGGCCGCACGGTCAGCTTGCGGGGTTCCGTCTTCAGGGTCCGGTAAGAGGCGGTCGAGGGGTCGAAATAGGAGAATTCGACGGCCGGGACGGTGTAGTCGCCTGCCTTCTTCGGCACGATGACGGTCTCCGTGACCTTTTCCCCCTCGACGATGAGGCGGTCCTTGGTGATGTTGGAGGACGTCGACGAGTCGTAGATCTTGAAGTCCTCGAGCGGCGGCAGGGACGGCGTCTTGACGGTGTTGAGGTTTCCCTGCCCCTTGAGACGCACCCGGAACGTCACCGGCGTCCCCGCCTCGACGTCGTCGCGGTCCAGCGAGCTTTCGATGCGGTACTGCCCGACGGCGCCCGTGAAGCTCGCCGGCTTCCCCGCTTCCGGGAGGGCTTTGACGACGAGCGTCGTCTTGTCGGCCGGCAGCGTCTTCTGGACGACCTGCGAGACGAACGTCTGGGGAAACTGGCTCGAGCGGCGGCCGAAGATGTTGTAGGAGAAGAAGCTGTTGAAGTCCTCTTCGTTGCGGATCTCGACGACGGCCGAGAGGACGCCGGGGTCGAGCGTGTACACGCCGGCCTCGGTCGGGAAGAGCGCGAGCTTTCGCACGTCCGCCACGACGTAGCGGGAATTGTTCAGGACCTGTTCCGTGCGCTTGATGGTCTTCTCGGGCGGGAAATCCTCGACCCAGAAGCCGGTCGTCACCGGCTCTTTCTCGAAACCCTTGTAGGTCGCGGAGAGCCTCGTGTAGAGCGTGTAGGTCAGCATCGCGGGCTCGTTCACGTACACCTCGTCCTTGTCGAGCCAGGCCCGGACGAAGATGTCCTGGTCGCCGACCTGGCCCTGCGGCAGCGCGCGCGGCGAGGGCGAGGCGACCGCGGACGTCGTGTAGGTGGCGGGCGGTCCGCTGGCGGTGCCCTGGGGCGTGACGTCGATCTCGATCGGGGCGACCTTGTAGGGTTTGCCGCCGATGTTGATCTCGAACGGCCCGAGCGTCTTCTTGCCGGACGAGTTGGGGATCAGGATGTAGGTGAACACGCTCTTCGACGTCGTGCGGCCGTTGACGAACATGATTTCCTGCGAATGGCCCTGTGAATAGGAGGTGAATCCGTCGAGCGGAGGAAACGTGGGCTTCGAGATCGCGCCGCTGGCGTTGGTGATGATGAAATCGAGCACGATCTCCTCGCCGACGGCGGCGCGGGAGCGGCTCACGGAGGTTTCGATGGCGACCTCCGCCTGCGCCGCCGCGCCCCAGAGGAGCACGAACGCCGCCGCGAGCGCCGAAACACGGATCTTTCTCTTCACAGTCGTCACCAGTCCTTCTCGTTCACTCTCCGGGGGACGCCGCGCTGGGCTGCGTTGTTGCCGCCCGCCATCCGGAGGACCTGCTTTTCCTGGTTCTCGAGAGCTTCCAAGAGCTGTTCGGCGCGGAGCTCGCCGGCCGTCTTGGGCTCTTCCTTCTTTTCTTCCTCGCCCTCGGCCCCCGCGGCACCCTGCGCCTCTCCGGTCTTGGGCTCCGGCTTCTGCTTTCCTTCGTCCTTCTCGCCGGCCCCCTGGCCTTCCTCCTGACGGGCCTGCTCCTCCTGCTTTTCCTGCTCCCGCTGCGCTTCCTGATCGCGCTTTTCCTGGTCCTGCCGTTCCTGTTCCTGCCGCTTCTCTTCTTCCTGACGCTTCTCTTCTTCCTGACGCTCTTTTTCCTCTTGCGCCTTCCGTTCCTGGTCGCTCTGGCCGTCCTGCGGTTTCTTCTGGCCCTCTTCCGGCTTTTTTTCCTCGCCGGACTGGCTCTGGCCCTGAGCGCCTTCTCCCGGTTTCTTCTCTTCGCTTTGATTTTCCTTCTTTTCCTGTTCCTGCTGGTCTTTCTGGTCCTTCTGGCTCTGGCCCTGCCCCTCCTGGTCTTTCTGGTCCTGCGGGCTCTGACTCTGCCCGTTCTGCTGGCCCTGCTGGTTTTGGTTCTGCTGGTTCTTCTGGTCGGGCTGGTTCTGTTGATTCTGCTGGCTCTGCCCCTGACTGCCCTGCGAGTTGGGGTTTTGCTGGTCCTGGTTTTTTTGATTCTGCTGATTCTGCTGGTTCTGCTGTTTCTGCTGGTCCGGGTTCTTCTGGTTCTGCTGTTTCTGGTCCTGCTTCTTCTGCTCGTCCTTTTTCTTCTCGTCCTCTTTTTTCTTCCGGATCAGGACTTCCAGATTGTATTTCGCGTCCGTGTCCCTGGGATCGAGGCGCAGCGCCTTTTTGTAGGCGTCGATCGCGCCGTCGGCGTCGTTCTTGCGGGCCAGCGCGTTGCCGAGATTGTAATAGGCCTTGGACCGCAGGAGCGGGTCGGCGCCGGATTCGGCCGCTTTTTTGTAGTTTTCGAGCGAGGGCCCGATCGATTCTTCTTTATAATAAGCGTTGCCCAGGTTAAATGCAATCTCCGGGGACGCGGGCGAGGCCTTTTGGGCGTCGAGATACGACTGCCGGGCGCGCCCGACCTGGCCTTTCTTGTAAAAACGGTTCCCCTCCTCGTTTTTGACGCTCGAGACGGGGCTGAATCCCCAGACGAACGGCAGCGCCGCCAGAACGAGCGCCGTCGCGACGGTCTCGCGGCGCCGGCGGAACGGCCCCTTCTTTTCCGGCTCTCCGGGGCCGGCCCTCTGCGCGGCGCGTTCGGACACCGCCATTTCGAGGAGCAGGAACAGGAAGGCCAGGAACACGAAGACCTGGTAGTTCTCCTCGTATTCGATCGACCACTCGTTCTGGAAGTCCTTCTGCGCGAGTCCCCGCACCTCGCGCACGATCGCGTCGATCTCGAGCTCGCCGCGCGACGAACGGTGGTAGCGCCCGCCGGTCTCCCTGGCGATCTCCTTCAGAACGTCCTCGTTGAGCTTCGAGATGACCAGCCGGCCCTGGCGGTCTTTCTTGAGCGTCCCGTCGGGCAACGAGATCGTGCGGCCGTCCGGGGTGCCGATGCCGATCGTGAACAGGCGGACACCCGCCTTCGCGGCGCGGCGCGCGGCGTCGACGGCGGCG
>DATJEK010000148.1:0-7127 GCA_035496715.1 Candidatus Eiseniibacteriota bacterium
GCGATCCGAGCCGCCCGTGCGGCCGCGCCCGAAGAGAGGGCGCGGATCGCCGCCCGCAGCGTCGCGGTCAACGGGGAGCGTTTCAGCCGGGGCCTGCTGTGCGTGCGCCTGGCGGGGCTTCTCGAAGAGACCGCGCGGGAGGCCGCGCGATGAGTTTCGACGTGGTCGTTTTCCTCAACGCCTCCGTTTTCCTCGTCGCCGCTACGATGGGGTACATCTTCACGTTCTTTTTTATCGGCGTGTCCCACCGCTTCAAGCTGCTCGATTACCCCGAGGGCCGCAAGATCCATGCCCGCCCGATGCCGTTCCTCGGGGGAGCCGCGCTTTTCGCCTCGTTCTGGGCGACGGTTTTCGGCGGGATCGCGGCCATCGTCGTCTGCAGCCGTCTGTCGCCGCGGCCCCTTTTTCTCGACTCGCTCTCGGGCAGCGTGATGACGCTCCTTCCGAAAATGACGGGCATTTTCGTCGGCGGCCTCGTGATCTTCCTCGTCGGCATCTACGACGACAAGTTCCGGTGGACGCCCGTGCGCAAGCTCGCGGGGCAGTGCCTGGCGGCGGTGATCCTGATGAGCCTGGGCCTGACGATCAATCTCGTCCAGAGCCTGGGTCCGCTCGGGTACGGCATCACATTCGTCTGGATCCTCATGATCATGAACGCGTTCAATTTCATCGACTCGCTGGACGGTCACTGCGCGGGCATCGCGCTGATCTCCTCGCTCACGTTCTTCTGGATCACGCAGATCATCAACCAGCCGCTCGTGGGATTCCTGCTGGCCTCTTTCGCGGGCGCGCTGAGCGGATTCCTCCCGCACAACTTCAAGCCGGCGAAGATCTTCCTCGGCGACAACGGGAGCCTCTTCATCGGCTACCTCATGGCCGCGTTCACGCTGCTGTGCCGCTACCAGGTGCCGCAGGGCTCCTACGCGACGCTGTTCATCCCGGTGCTCGTTTTCGGCGTGCCGATCTACGACACGATGTCGGTGATCATTGTGCGCCTCGTCCGCGGGAGCAAGCCCTGGGAAGGGGACCGCAACCACTTCGCCCACCGTCTCGTCAAGATGGGGATGAGCGACCGGGTGGCGGTCGTGTTCTCCTATTTCATCGAAGTCACGATCGGGCTGGTGGCGCTCCTGACGACGCAGGTCGATTTTTTCGGCGCCGTGCTGGTGGGCCTGATTTTCTTTTCGATCATCGGCGTGATCGCCTTCCTCGAATATTACGCGACCGACAGCCTGCGCCGCGCCGAGGAACTGGCGATGCGCCACCGCCGACGCCGCGACGACCCCCGCCACTGACGCCCTCCGGCCGGGAAAACTTGCCCGGGATGGTATAATACTCAAAACGGAGGTTCCGATGCCCGATAGCGAGCGCCCGTGGGGGAAGTACGAGGTGCTTTACAAGGGTTCAGACGTCCAGGTCAAACGCATCGAAGTCGGCCCCAAGATGCGGTTCAGTCTCCAAAAACACATGAAGCGCGCCGAAACGTGGGTCGTCGCCTCCGGCCGGGGGATCGTGACGCTCGACTCGAGGGAGACGCCCGTCTCCCGGGGCGACGTCGTCGAGGTCGCCGTCGGCCAGGTGCACCGGATGCAGAATACCGCCGACGAGCCGCTGGTGTTCTTCGAAGTCCAGCTCGGCGACTACCTCGGGGAAGACGACATCGTCCGCCTCGAAGACGATTTCAAGCGCGCCTAATCCCTTCCGTATCAATCTCTTGCCGATCCGGCCGCGTCGACCCCTCTTGACAACGCCGCGCTTTAAAATAGAATAAATTGGTATGATCGAAGCCAAGAGCCTGGTTATGAACTACGGGTCGAC
The DNA here is from genome assembly GCA_035496715.1 of Candidatus Eiseniibacteriota bacterium. Lineage (GTDB taxonomy): Bacteria > Omnitrophota > Gorgyraeia > 2-02-FULL-51-18 > 2-02-FULL-51-18 > DATJEK01. The sequence continues at coordinate 1,819 of DATJEK010000148.1, forward strand.
GCGCGCGCTCGACGGCGTTTCTTTTCGCGTGGGGGAAGGCGAAATCGTCGGTCTCCTGGGTCCCAACGGGGCCGGGAAAACGACCCTGATGCGCATTCTCACCACGTTCATTTACCCGGCTCAGGGCACGGCGCTCGTCGGCGGCCATGACGTCACCCGCCGGCCGCTCGAGGCCCGGAAGATCCTGGGGTACCTGCCGGAAACCCCTCCGCTCTACGCGGATATGCGCGTCGACGAGTTCATCGATTTCGTGGGCCGCGCCCGCGGTCTTTCCGGCGCGCTCCTCAAAAAAAGGAAAGACTGGGCGGCCCAGGCCTGCGGCATCTCGCCCGTGTGGAAGCACGGCGTCCATGAGCTCTCGCTCGGCTACCGCCAGCGGGTCGGCCTGGCCCAGGCCCTGATCCACGACCCGCGCGTCGTGATCCTGGATGAGCCGACTTCCGGGCTCGACCCGCTCCAGATCGTCGGCATCCGCGGCCTGATCCGCGAGCTCGCCAAGACGAAGACCATCCTCTTTTCGACGCACGTCCTGCAGGAAGCCTCGGCGATCTCCCAGCGCCTCTTCATCATCAACCGGGGGAAGCTCGTCGCCCAGGGGACCCCCGAGGAGCTGCGCGCCGCCGGCGACCGCCGCGAGGAGCTCCTGCACGTGACGCTCGACGTCCCGAGGCAGGAAGCCGAAGCGGCGCTCGCGGGCCTCAAGTCCGTCAAGCGCGCCGTCTACGTGGGTGAGGCGTTCGGCGGACAGCGCTTCCAGCTGGCCGCGCCGTCGTACGGCGAGGCCGTCAAGGCGCTCAACGAGCTCGCGCGCGCCAAAAACTGGCCGCTGAAGGAGCTGTCGCCGGAGCTGCCGTCCCTCGAAAACGTCTTTCTCGGATTTTTCTCCGGCTCCGACGGCCGGAAGGACGGCGCATGAGGGACTTCTTCACGATCTTCCGCCGCGAGATGGCGGCCTATTTCAACTCGGCGATCGCCGTCATTTTCCTCGTCGTTTTCGTGATCTTCACGAACGGCCTCTTCATGTTGCAGTTCTTCCAGATCGGCAAGGCCGACATGCGGATGCTCTTCAACTCCCTGCCGTTCATCCTCAACATTTTCATCCCGGCGATCGCGATGCGCCTGTGGGCCGAGGACAAGAAGGGGAACACGTTCGAGCTTCTCCTGACCTTCCCGATGCGCCCGTCGTCGCTGGTGGCCGGAAAGTACTTCGCGAGCCTCGTGTTTTACGCGCTCGCGCTGTCGGCGACGCTCACGGTGCCCGTGATGATCGGATTCGCGGGACACGCGGACCCGGGACCGATCGTCGGCGGCTACCTCGGCTCGTTCCTGATGGGGGCGTTTTTCCTCGCGGCCGGCATCTTCGTTTCGGGACTCTGCAAGGACCAGATCGTCGCGTTCATCCTCTCGGTGGTCGTCTGCTTCGCCCTCTATTTCCTCGGCACGGATTTTACCGCCGTCTTCGTCGACGGCTGGATCCCCGGCGGCGGGACCTTCCTTAAAAACACGTTCGGCATGGCCGGCCGGCTTTCGAGCTTCGCGCGCGGGATTTTCGACATCCGCGACGCCGCCTATTTCGCGGCGGGGATCGCCGCGTTCCTCGCGCTGAACGGGCTTTCCCTGGAGGGGCGCCTGCGGCCGCGGTCGAAGGCCGTGTTCTCGGGGGCGGTGGTCGTCTGCCTCGCGTCGGTGCTCCTGGTCAACTGGCTCCTTCTCGATCTGCCGCTCGGGCGCGTCGACATGACGCAGGGCAAGATCTACACGATTTCGGACGTCTCGATGAAGATCCTGAAGGGCCTCAAGGTCCCCGTGCAGGTGAAGGTCTACCTTTCGCCGGTGGACAGCATGCCGACCGGACTCAAGACGCTCGAGCGCGACATCACCGACAAGCTCGAGGAGCTGCGGATCCCCTCGGAAGGCAAGTTCCGCTACCGCGTGATCCATCTCGAGGCCGCCGCCGACGAAAAAGACGCCGATCCGGCCCTGAAGGACATGGGCGTCGTGCCGTTCCAGGTCGAGTCCGTGCAGAAGGACGAGGTCGGGGTGAAGCTCATCTATTCGACGCTGCTCGTCGAGTACAAGGAAAAGCCTCGCGAGATCATCCCGCGGCTCGTGCCCCAGACTCTGCAGGACCTCGAATACCAGCTCCTCTCGCGCGTGTACAAGATGACGCTCGACGAGAAGCCCCAGGTCACTTTCTACGAACCCGAGGAAGCGCCGAAGGATCCGACGCAGGCCGACAAGGACGACCCCTTCCGTACCGCGAAGCTTCTCGTGCGGAACAACGGTTACCGCGTCGGAAAAACCTCTCTCACCGCGTCGGACCCGATCCCGCCCGGCACGTCGAACCTCGTCCTGCTCGATCCCGGGACGCTCGGCGCCCGCCAGCGGTTCGAGCTCAACCGGTATCTCTCCGGCGGCGGCACGCTCGTGATCGGGGCCGAACCGTTTCATTACACCTACGACCGCGGCGAGCGCGGCGTCGACGCGGTGCCGGTGAAACGGCCGCTCGACGTCAACCGGCTCATCGAGTCCTGGGGGGTGAAGATCGGCGAAGACCTGTTGCTCGACGAGAATTCTCAGGTGGTCTCGATCTCGACGGGACAGGCGATCGGACCGTTCGCGATCGAGATGCCCGTCAAGCTGCCCAACCAGATTCTCGTCGACGAGTCCGCGATGAACCGCGAGGCCTCGCTGACGAACCGGCTCCCCACCGTTTTCTATCTCTGGGGCGCGGCGCTGGACCTCGGAAGCGACGTGTTGAAGAAAAACGGCCTCCGGTCCACGGTCCTCTTCACCTCCGGTCCCAGGAGCTGGAGAAAGCCCAACGACGCGCTCGAGCACCTGACTCCGCAGAACACCGCCCCGCCGGCGGACAAGATCGAGGGGCGTTTCCCGCTGGCGGTCCTCGTGGAAGGCTCGTTTCCCGACGCGAGCGGCGGACAGCCGGCGCCTCCCTGGAAAGAGGGGGAAAAGGAGACGGGCCCCAAAATCGAAGGCGTCAAGCCCGGCCGCCTTCTGGTGATCGGCAGCTCCAAGGCCTTCAGCGAAGACCTGATCCAGAGCCCGGGCAACATCAACCTTTTCGCCAACATCGTCGACGGGCTCACGCTGAGCGAGGACCTCGTCAAGATCCGCTCGAAGACGGGCGTCGTGCGTGACCTCCGCCGTCTGTCGGCGGCCGAGAAAGTCTTGTTGCGGCTCTTCACGGTGGTCCTGGTGCCGGCCTGTCTGGTCGCCCTCGCTTCGGCGCGCTTCTTCCTGCGCCGCAAGGAGAAAGAGCTCTATCTCGCGGCGCTCCCCCGGCCGGCGGAACGCGCATGAAGCTCGAGAAATTGCTGGCGCTTCTCGGCCTGTTCGCGGTCCTGGCCGGCGCGGTCCTCGTCAAAAAGGTCGTGACGGAGCGCGCCGCCGCCAGAAGCGGGGAGGCGCCCGTCCTCGTGGCCCTCTATCCCGACGTCTCCGCAGCCTTCGTCGACACGGTCACTCTTTATAAAGGAAAGGACGCGGACGCGACTTCGCGCGTCGTCCTGTCGAAGGCGCCGTCCGGAGACTGGAAGATGTCGAGCCGCGGGGGCGCCCGCGCCGCGCGCGCGACCGTGGAAGGTTTTTTGAAGGCGGTCGGCCGGATGAAGGGCGAGCCGCGGGCGCAGTCGTCCTCGGTGCTGAAGGATTTTCGCCTGACCGAGGAGGAGGCCGTCCACGTCGAGCTCGCGCGCCCCGGAGGGAAGGCCGTTCACTTCCTGGTGAGCCCGATCCGTCCCGGCCGCAGCGGAAATTTCGTCCGCGACCGGGCCTCCGACTCCGTGGTCGTCGCGTCCGAAGACCTCCTGTCGATGATGGGCGTGTACGACCGGGACGGCGCGCCCAATTACAAGTCGTTCGCCGATCTCCAGGTCGTGCCGCTCGACCTCACGAAAGTCGAGAGGGCGGAGCTGGCCACGGACGCCGAAGGCCGCCTGGCTCTCGTCCGGGAAGGGGAGGGGGCGTCCGCGTCCTGGCGCTTCGATCCCGCCGACGGGAACGTCGACCGCTCCAAAGTGACGAGTTTCCTAGCGGGCGTGTACAACCTCTACGCGTCGGACGTGCCCGCGTCCCCGCCGCCGGCGGACGCGTTCGCGGCGGCCGGTGAATCCTGGCTCCTCGTGAAGGAAAAAGACGCGCCCGCCAAGGCCCTCGATCTCGGCTCTCTCGATCCGGATCAAAAGGCCTATCTCGTCCGCGTCCGTCCGGAGGGGCTCGTCTACCGGGTGCCGCAGGCGGCGATCGAGGGCATCAAGAAGACGAAGAGTTTCTTCAAGGCCGCCTCCTGAAGCGCCTCAACCCGTTTTATTCGGCGCTCTTCATCGCCCCGGTGATCTTCGCCGGCGCGGCGCTCTACCTTTCGTCCATGCGGCCCCCGGGACCGCCGCCCGCGTTCCTGAAGGCCCGGTGGGGCATGGGTCCCGAAGCCGTCGCGAGAGCCAACGGCCAGGCGCTCGCGCCGTCGCTGACGCCGGACCGCTTCTACCGCGTCGACGAGAAGCTCCGCGCGGCGGGACGATACCGCGCGCTCGAGGGGCGGGGGACCTTCCTCGGGCGGGAGGCCAAGGTCACGTACGCCTTCCTCGACGGGCGGCTCGTCGCGTACTACGTCTTCGTGGAGGACGCCGACTCCGAACGGCTCGACGCCGAGATGCGGGCCCGCCTGGCCGCCGAGTTCGGCGCGGGGATTCCCGTCGAGGACGGCTCGCCGCTCAAGATGATCTGGTCGAAACAGGACCTCGTGGTCAACTACTGGCTCGTCCTGGACGAGCTTCGCATGACGCCGAAATACCGCGCCGGATTCGGCGCCCGCTATCTTCCTTTCGAGAACGTTCCGCCGAAACCGCCCCTTAAAAAGTAGAATTTTTCACGTTTAACGCCGTACAGCATCCGGTGTCCGCCGGTCCGCCGACCCCAACAGGTCGCGGGTTCCGGCCTTCCGCGCGGCCGGCGCCCGTGTCAGCATCTTTGAGGATTCGTCAATAATTGTTGACAAGCTTATCCTTTATGCTAAACTTGAGAAACCTGCGACACTTAAGGTAACTACCTGAAGTGCCGAGCGGCGGAAGAGGAAAAAAGTTATGGCCGAGAAAAAAAACGGGCTGGTCACGGCGAAGGACATCTCGAAAAAATACAAGGTGTCCTATCCGACGATCAACCACTACACCGACCTGGGATTCCTTTCGATCGCCAAGCGCGAGGGCAACAAGCGCATGTACAGCGACCGCGAAGTGAAGGGAAGGCTCAGCCTCGTCGCCAAGATGATGAACGAGGGCTATCCGCTCCGC